>DATCIR010000066.1:0-23658 GCA_036507695.1 Gammaproteobacteria bacterium | reverse complement strand
AGCGGCGCGCGGCACGCCCCGCCCGATCTGGCGCCGGCGCACCGCGTATTACCGTGCGCGCCGGTAACGCCGCGTGACCTGCGCGCGGTGTTGCTGGATAACCACCTGCTCCGCGACGCGCGCATCACCACCAACGTAACTACCGGGATTCCTTTTTTCGAAATCCCTGGCGATCCGCCCTTCACCTACACGCCGAATTCGGAACCGGTGAATCCGCGCGGCCTTTATGAAGCGGTCCTGGAATTCACCGAGCGCGAGCTGAACAGCAACACCTACGCGCTGTCTGTAACTACCGCCAGCGGGACCTATAACCTGGACATGGCGCTCCCGTACTGGGATGAAGACGAAGCCCGCCCGTTTCAAAACGGTCCGCTCATCGACAGCGTAACCTTGCTGGCGGACAGTGGCATCGTGTGGCGCCCCCTCGAAGAATCGCAAAGCTATTTCGGCGCGATGCAAGTGGACTACACCGGTACGGCAGGACCCGGCAGCGTGGTGCTGTGGGTGTTATTGCGTATTACCGATGCCCTGCCGCAACCCGCCTTGGTAACGCCGGACATCCTGAGCGCCGCAGCGGCCTCGGTGCAGGCCGCCGGGGCCGGTAGCTTGATTGACCGCTTCGCATTGCGCGTGCGTTCCGCTTACAGTGCCGTGCAGCAGGTCCAACGCTATCTCGCCAGCTACCGCAATCTGTGTGAGGACCTCGTGCATATCGCGGTGGCCCGCGTGCAGGAAATCGCCGTGCGCGCCCGCATCGAAGTGACCGGCAGCACTGATCTTGAGCGATTGCTGGCGGACATCTTTCTCGCCATCGACCGTATGCTGGCGCCGCCGGTGCGGTTCACCGGCCTGGCCGCGCGGCGGGCCGCCGGCGCCAGCGTGGAACAGATATTCGACGGACCGCTGCTGCGCAACGGTTTTCTCGATGACACCACACTCGCAGCAAACGACGCCGCGATCATCTATGTCTCGGATATTCTGCGTCTCATCATGCGCCGCCGCGGTTCCGCGGGCACTGATCTGGTAGCCCAGGAAAATCCCAGCGGCCGCGACATCGTGGCCGTGACCGATCTGACCCTCAGCAACTACATCAACAACCGCTCCATTACCATCGACGCGCAGGATTGCCTGCGCCTGGTGGAAACCGAACGCTACCGCCCGCGGCTGAGCCTTGCCAAATCGCGCATCATCTTCATCCGTAATGACGCCGAGGTCAGCTACGACGCAGTCCGCGTCGAAAGCCTGTTCAACGCCCTGCGTCAGGCGGACGAAGCGGAGTCATTGCCGGCGGATCCCTCGCCCATATGGCCGGTAGCGCACGGCGAAACACTGCCAATTGAGGCTTACACCCCGCTGCAAAACGACTTGCCACGCATCTACGGCGTGGGTGAGGCGCGCGTGCCGGACAATGTTGGCGCTGAACGCCACGCGGCCGTCTTGCAGCTCAAAGGCTATTTACTCCTGTTTGAACAATTCCTGGCGGACTTAACGGCGCAGCTCGGTAACATCAACCGGTTTTTTTCCGCCGATCCCGAGGAACAGATGACGTATTTCGGCCGCGCATTGTTCGAATTGCCGGAGCTGCAAAAACTCTTACGGCGATTTCCCGCCGGCGGCGACTGGGCAAGTTTCGTGGCGGACCCGGACAATCCCTATAGCCGCGCCTTGCAACAGGCGTTGGAAAGCCGCGAACGCTTTCTCGACCGGCGCAACCGTATGTTCGACCACTTGCTTGCCCGGCAGGGCGAAGACATGGTGACTTTCAGCCAGGAACTGCACCGCTACGCTCAACAGGAACTGCTGCAAGCCGTAATCGCGCCGGGCGACCTGCCCGCGCGCATGGAAGCCCGCCGCCAGGCCGCCAACACACGTCTGATCCGCGCCAAGGCGGCGCTGCTGCGCGACGCGCCCTGGCTCAACGGCGCGCGGCTGCAGGCCTTTGGCAATCCGCTGCAGCACGACGAAAGCGTGTTGCAAATCGCGCGCAGCGGCGCGAATTTCCGCTGGACCTTGACCCTTGACGGTCAAGCGCTGTTGCGCGGCGTGATTGACCACGCCACGCATGCCGCGGCGGTGATCGCGACCGAAGAAGCGGTGGTACTGGCTGCGCAAAGCGGCCTGTATGCCGTTGTCAACGCCGGTGGCGGACGCCGGCGCTATCAATTGCAGGATAGCAGCGGCTCGGTGGTCCGCGTCATTGGCGAGAGTCCGCTAACCTATGCGTCGGTCGCCGCCGCGCAAAATGCCGCGCTCACGTGCGCAAAAAATTTCGCCGTCTTGCGCATCACCGCGTCTTCGACTCCGCTGGAGCAGCGCATCGCGCACTTGAGCGGTATCCGCAGCGTTGCGCGCCGCCCACTATTGACTGCGCTCAACGCCTATTTCGAAATCTACGACGAGGTCGACAGCGACAGCATTATCGAGAAACGCTGGCGGCTGTGGGAACAGCCGGGATACAGCGGCCGGGTGATGCTGAGCAGCGTGTTTCATTTCGAGGCCGCCACCGACGGCGAGGCCGTGGCGCTGGCCGAGGATTCGATTCGTAAGGTGCTGCGCTATGGCCAGGACGAATGGAACTATGCCGTTTCACCGGCCGGTGTCAGCACCTACAATTTCGACCTCTGGCACCCCAATGGCGACAAGCTCGGCATGCGCAATCCACCCTTCCCATCAGCGAAAGCAGCCAGCGAAGGCAGAGATGAAACCCTCGCCCACCTCTGCCACTTCTATAGCGCGGAAGGATTCCATCTGGTGGAACACTTGTTATTGCGGCCCCGCCAAACCGGCGATGCCTTTTTGTCGTTTCCCGCCGGCCCGGATACGCTGGAACGCGATCCCTACAGCCAGCGCTTGTCACTGGTGTTTCCCTCGGGCTGGATGCGTGATTTTTCCGAACCTGTGGACACCGCGCCGCGTATCCCCACAGAACCCCATCGATTCCGCCACCTGGAGTTGCGGCGCCACATCGAACGCATGGTGCAGCAGGCCTGCCCCGCCCATGTGCTGCCGAGTATATTCTGGGCCGACCGGCAGGCGCCGGGTACACCGTCGACAATCAACAGCTTTGACGGATTTGAGCAGGCTTATTTCACCTGGCTCGATACCCTGCTGATCCCCGGCGCCACCACGGCGGCGTCCGGCCTGGCGCGAAACACGCTCATCGAAGCGTTGAACGGTATCGCCCATGGCTGAGCGCAACCCCCATGTCATCGCGCGACAAGTTCTGGAACTGGCCGTACCGTCCGTCGCGCTTGCCTCCGAGGTGCAGGAAGCCGCGGCGCAACGTTTTCTCGCAGGCGCAATGTCCGAAATCGAAGCATTGTTCGACCGCGTTGCCGGTCCCGGCCAGCTCGTGCGGCTGGAACGCCTCGAGCTCAACCTGGGAGACCTGTGCGGCGCCAACTGGCAGGAACAATTCGAATCGCGGCTGGTGGCGCAACTATCGGATTCACTACAGCACGCGGCAGTCAACGTACAGGAGCACTCTTTCACACCGGAATCCGGTCTAGGTTCAGACTGCGAACCGTATCTGTATTTTCTACGCCACGGCCGGTTACCCTGGTGGGCAGAAGCGCCACCATCAAACTGGCCGCAGCAAATGCTGCAGGAACTCGACCCTGCTCAGTGGCACACGCTGTCCGCGGTACTGGCGCGCGCTAGCAACGCACAACTGCGGCTGATTCACACGGTAGACGACATCACAGTTGCGTCGCTGTTAGGCCGGCACGCCCGATTACCCGGATTAGCACAGGTATTCACTCTCTGGCGCCCAGCCCAATTACCAGCGGCGTCGCACACGGCGTGGCGCACGCAATTCTGGCTTGCCGTACTGGATTCCATAACCGCCATCGGTGAGCATGCACGCGGTGTTGAAATCATGCGGCGCCTGCTGCGGGTGCGCAGCGCTTTCGCCACGCCGGCAAGCGCGAACGGCAGCCCGCCAACCACACCCGGCCTGCCCGCGCCATGGCAGGACTGGCTGGCGCAAGCACAACGCGGCGGCACCCCAACATCACCCTCCGCTACTGACGCAACCCGTATACCGTCTCCGGCAGCGGATAACGCTGCGCCGCAACCCTGGGAGTCAAAAGCAAGTCCTGTTAAAACACCGGCTGAAACACCGCGTGCGCGAAACGCACCGCTTGCATCGGCCGCACCCGATGCTCCGGAAGCGGCAAGCCAAAGCCCCAGCAAACCACCCTGCGTTTCGGCTGAGCGGCGTGATTCACCGTGGCGCGCCGGCGCCGAGCGCCCAGGCGCCGCGCAATCCGGCACAGCACCGGCCGGCAATGGCACGGCTCCAGAACCGCCGGCCATGCCATTCCGCACACGCGCTGATGCACATCCGGCGCGCCGCGCAGACCACCCAGCGCGCGCCGGCGAGGCGGTCTACCTGAACGGCGCGGGCTGCGTCATCCTGCATCCTTTTTTCGAAGAACTGTTTCGCAGCAACGCCCTGCTGGACGGCCGCCGGTTTCGTGATGCAGCGGCGCGGGAACGCGCGGTGCGCCTGCTGGCGTGGCTTACCTTTGGCGATGAGGCAACGCCCGAATACGAGCTTTTGCTGCCAAAACTATTGTGCGGCATGGCATGGGAAGAACCGCTGGCGCCTATTGAACTCAGCGGCGAAGAACGCGCGTCCTGTGATGAACTGCTGCGCGCGGTGCTCAAGCACTGGAACGCCTTGAAGAGCAACTCAACAGACTGGCTGCGCGGGCAATTTTTCCTGCGCGCCGCCAAGCTCGAGCTACTGGATGAGAACTGGCGGCTCACCGTGGAGCGCCGCGCGCAGGACGTGTTGCTGGACCGGTTGCCCTGGGGCCTGGGAGTGATCGATCTGCCGTGGCGGCAAGGGCTGATTTACGTGCACTGGATGAATTGAACCATAGTATGGGTTCCGGTCCGGCGGAAGCGAAGAGGCAAAACGCCGCGCATGGGGTACCACCAGGACCGGCTGGATTTTAAATAAACAGAACAACAGGAGCATTGTCATGAATAGAAACAACACATTTTTCTCAACGCCCGTCGTCAGCGGCTGGATGCGCTTGCGGCTGCCGCTCTTGGCCTTATTCCTCTCGGGTAACGCATGGGCCGCGAATCCGCCGCTTCCCTATCAGGATTTCGACCTCGACATGTGCACTCCCGGGCGTACCTACAATGCTGAGGCAAGCACTGCAATTGAGGAGGACGACCAGATTATTAAGGTGCATCACTCTAATTATGATAATGTTTTTTGGCAAATTGAAACTATAGGAGGCGATAATTGCGTGGCCTCGGGATCCACCGGGATTACGTGCTTTGGCGGCATTAATATCACAGTCCCGGCAGATGACGAAACTGCAGTGCCTGCCAGTGCCACGGCGAGTATGACCGGTATGGCGCCACCGGCCACAATTGGCACCGCTGATTTTTCCCTGCGGGTAACGGAATATCGTCCTCCAGAATCTACGGATGACCTTCCGCCTGCCAGAACGTGTCTGCAGGACTACAAATTAAAAGCCACCAGCTCCGGCGGCGGCTGGGGCGACCCGCATATCACCACGGTGGACGGCGTCAACTACGACTTCCAGAGCGCAGGCGAATTCATCTCCCTGCTCGGCGGAGGGCTGGAAATCCAGACCCGCCAGACAGCGGTTGCCACAACGACGGTGCCGAACTTCACCAATGCCTATACCGGACTTAAGAGCTGCGTTTCGATCTACACCGCGGTCGCCGCGCGTGTCGGCGCGCACCGGGTTAGCTACCAGCCGAACATCAGTGGTGTGCCGGACCCGAGCGGCATGCAACTGCGTGTGGATGGCGTGTTGACCGAGTTGGGCCCCGATGGCATCAATCTTGGTTCCGGCGAGGCCACCCCGGCCCAGCCTGCCGCGGGTGTCGTTATACTCCCGTCCGGTGACCGCATCGTGAAAACCGCAGTTGGCGACGGCATCGAAATTCATTACGCGGACGGCGCCAAACTAGTAGTGACACCGGCGTGGTGGGCAGCGCAACAAAAGTGGTACCTCAACGTAAACGTTTATCAAACCACAGCCACCCAGGGCATCATGGGCAGCATCGCTCCCAAGAGTTGGCTGCCGGCGCTTGCCGATGGCGCCTCGGTGGGGCCGAAGCCGGATGCCGTGAGTGAGCGTTACGCACAACTCTACGCAATGTTCGGCAATTCCTGGCGCGTGACTGACGCGACGAGCCTGTTCGATTACGCGCCCGGCACCTCAACGGCAACCTTCACGTTAGCTGATTGGCCAAGGGAAAACCCGGCCTCCTGCGCCATTGAGGGAGAACCCGCGGCAGAGCCCATTGATGTGGCCGTTGCCGAGAAACACTGCGAGGGCGTAGCCGACGCAAACAACAAAGCGAACTGTATTTTTGACGTGGCGGTAACCGGCCACGCCGGCTTCGCGGAGGCTTATCAATTATCGGAGCAACTTGTGCCCGGCAGCACCGTGACCACCTTGAGTGCCGACAAAAACACGACAAATCCCGGAGAAAACCTGACGTTCACCGCTACCGTGGCGCAAACGGTGCCCAGAGTCCCGGGTGCACCGGCCGGTAAGGTTCAGTTCGTGGTTGATGGCAGCAACGCCGGTAACCCGGTAGCACTCGACGCCAATGGCAAAGCGGCATGGAGTACCGCGAATCTCCAGGCCGGCACACACCAAATCGTGGCGAAATTTAACCGCACGTTGGGCTTTGGCGAGATATTCCTGGGCAGCAGCAGTCCGGCCTTGACCCATACAGTCACCGCGCCGTCCGGCCTACCCTGGTGGCTGATTATCCTGCTCATCATCATTCTGGTCCTCATTGTCATTTGGAAGATACTGCGCGGAAAATAGAGTCATTCAAATGAGTTAAAGTATGACGAGCTGAGTGTGAAATCCCCGGCGCTTAATAAAAAGCCTGCAACGGAAAGTTCCCGTTCGCAGCCCATGTTCCCCCCGGCCGCCATGGCCGGGCGCAAAGCCGCCGGGGATTTTTTCTTTGCCGCCAGGCCGGCGATCCAGCGCCAAGAAGAGTCTGCCGCCGAAACCAAAGCCGAAGAAAAAGATCCCGTGGTGGAAGGCTTGAAAACCACGGGGGAACAGTTGTTGAAGAACCCCCGGTTTAAAAGCTGGTATGAACCGAAAGTGGATATGCTCAAGCTGCGCCTGTGGGAAGAGCAACCCAGCGAAGCCAAGGCCGCGATAATCACCTACGGCGGTATTAATCTCGCCCTGGCCGGACTGGTGTTCGCGCTGAATCCGCAAGTGCGTGAACTGCTGTCGGACGTTAATATCGGCAAACCGCTGGGCTGGATTCCCTATTCGCCCATCGAAGGTTTTAAATACAAACTGCCCGCAGCCGGCAAATCCACCTATGGGTTTGGCGCGGACTTTACCTTAACCCCTTATCTGGAAAAACTGCATGAACGTTATCCGCAAGTGCCGCTGACCGGCGCGACCTTCGGATTGGAAACCGGCTATACACCCGGCCAAGGTCTCTCAGTGACCGGGGGTAAATTCGGTTTGGAATTTTTAGGCGGCGGCCTGACCGCCGAAGGCAAGACTTTTACTGAACTCAGCCCCTACCCGATGCTGATCCCGGGCGCCGGCCCCCTGGAGCCGCCGTCGATGCTGATGCAAAGCGTGCCCGGCCTGCCGGCCCTGCAAACTCCCGGCTTTCAAGTGACGCTGTCGGCGGATTTGTATAAATTGTTCCCCAAGTTTGCGAAACTGTTTTAAGCATGAAATTGTTACCCCACACTATGACGACAACCACGCACAACCCCACTGCCACGGCACATCGGCCGTTTTTTCCCGCTGGCGCCACCACGCGTTTTTTTACCGTGCCCAAAGTATCATCCACTACGGCGCCGCCGCTGGTGCAACGCTACGCCGGACAAGGCTCGGAAGATCCAATCCATCAGCCGATCATCGACCGCTACCGCCGCGAATTGGGGCTGGCGCCCGGCGAAGGGCCGTCCGACGCGCAAATCAAATACCAACTCGCACCGGCATATTTCGGACCGGTACAAACCTTAAACCGCGATCGGCACGATACACCCGCTTACACCGCCGCCATGGCCGGCTGGCCGGATGACCGCCAAGTATGGCCGGTATTGGCGTCGCGCAGCGCGCGCGAGGAGTTCATTCGTTACATTGTCAATTTTGATCTTACCCATTGCCGGCCCTACGCCGAGGGTACGCAGCAGACGGCAGGCGTTTGCCAGAATTTTGCCCAGAACGCCGAAACCTTCAGCAATGCCTGCCAGGGTTATGCCAGTCAAATGTACGCCCGCTACACGGCAACCGGGCGCCTGCCGCAGGAAGACGTCGAGCGCCTGGCGCAATTTGCCCGCGTGTACGTGGGACTGGTGCCGGCCAAATTTCACATGCCGATTTTTATGGCGACCGTGCCGGGGCATGCGTTTAACGCCATTGTGGTGGGCGACGACGAGCGCAATCTCAGCGATTACCTGTTTCTGGAACCGCAGAACGATCAGCTATTCACCTCCAGCAGCGCGACTTTCCGCGCGTACGTATCCGAAGGCATATTGACCATCGGCCGCCTGGCGGCTTTCAATGCGCAGGGACAATTTATCCAACAGACCACCCAAACCTTTGTGCAGGAACCCAGCGGCGCGTTTATCAATCAGCCGCTGACCCTCGCCCAGCAGATCGCGCTGTCGCGCCTGTTAAGCGCGTTCGCCATCGCCGACGATGCCGCCGCCTGGCAGGCAACCATCGTGACTGCCGGTATCACGTTCGAGGATCATTTGCGCCGCGAAGGGCAAATCAATTCCGCGGACAATATTGTGTTCGCGGCGCGTTTCATCGTCGGCCGCACGTTCCGCCGCGCGCCGCAAGCGGCCACGGAAACCATTACCGCGCAAATTTATACCGAGTTACTGGACCGCGCGGATCTGGACGCGCAAATTCAAGCGGCGCTGACCGCCGCCGCGCCTTGAGGCCAGGCTCATGCGCATATGCACAGCGATAACGTATCGATTCAGGTGTCACGAAAACTATCAATCGCAAATACCAGCCATGTATCGCCTAACCAACACCGCAGGATCACTATTATGCTGACCATGCTTTCCAGCGCCACTACCGGCAATCTGCAATCTCTAGACGCCGCGCTGCGGATCCTGGAATCAGCACTGGAAAACCGCCTAAGGGAATGCATCGGTCCGGGCGCTCTCACGATGAGCGCGCATCCGCTGCCGGCCATGCCGCCGCTCACCGGGGACGACGCGTACAGCCTCTTTACGCGGGAGCACAAACTGGATAATGCGTCACAACTCTTGGTGATGCTCGCGCTGTTGCCATGGGCGCAGCCGGACCTGTTCGACCGCACAATTCAACGCGTTTTGCCGGAAGCGGGCGATTATCCGCAAGTCGGCGGCATGCGCGGCCGCCAGCACCGCGGTTTTTTACCCACCGGCGACACCGTGCTGTTTTTGCTGGCCGGTAATGACTTGCCGTCGCGGCTGCACTGGCAAGCGCAATTGTGGGGTGACCACCCATTGGTGAAAAAAGGCATTGTTTGTCTCGATGTCGCGCCCGACGGCGAACCGCCGATGAGCGGCCGGCTCATCATCGATTCGGAATACGCCGAAAGGTTTTTAACCGGTAACGTCCGCCCTCCCCGCATGAGTTTCCGGTTTCCCGCGCAACGCCTGGATTCCGCCATGGCCTGGGACGATCTGGTACTGCCAACCCGCACGCTGGCGCAGGTCAAAGAACTGGAAGACTGGGTGCGCCACCAGCACATTCTCATGGATCAGTGGGGCATGCGCAAAAAACTGCGCCCCGGCTGCCGCGCCTTGTTCTATGGCCCGCCGGGAACCGGTAAAACACTAACGGCTACACTATTGGGCAAGGCCACCGGCCGGGAAGTCTACAAAGTGGATTTATCCATGGTGGTTTCCAAATACATCGGCGAGACCGAAAAAAACCTGGCCGCATTGTTTGACAAAGCCGAACACAAGGAGTGGATCTTGTTTTTCGATGAAGCGGATTCCCTGTTCGGCAAGCGCACCCAGGTGCGCGATGCCCACGACCGCTACGCCAACCAGGAAGTGTCGTTCCTGCTGCAGCGGGTGGAAACCTTCGACGGCCTGGTGATTCTCGCCTCCAATCTTGCGGGCAACGTGGACGAGGCGTTCTCGCGCCGTTTCGAGCAGATGATTCATTTCCCGATGCCGCGCCAGGGCGAACGCCGTTTACTGTGGCAAAAAGGCCTGCCTGCCGCCGCGTCTCTGGAACCGGCGGTGGACCTTACGCAATTGGCGGCACGCTACGAAATGAGCGGCGGCATGATCATGAACGTCATCCGTTTCGCCTGCCTGCAAGCCATCGCCCGCGGCGAGGAGGTATTGCGGCAGGCGGATTTCGCGGAAGGTGTGCGGCGGGAATATGCCAAGGAAAACCGTTTGGAACAACGGAACGTATAGCCGACCAAGGGAAACAGCGACATGGTGAAATCTCAACATGAAAAATCGGCCGCCCATGCCGCATTCCCCGGCCGCCGGGCTTGCTTTTCGAAGCAAAGCGCGTTTTTCCCGGGGCATGAGTTACAACCTATACTTGGCAGGATACAGCGGGCGCCAAACACTCCCAGCCAACCCGCCGCGCTGCTGCGCAAGCCCTTCTTTTCGCAGCGTGGCGCGTTTTTCTCCGCGCCCGGAATTCAACCCAAACTCACGGTGGGCCAACCGGGCGGCCACTTCGAACAGGAAGCGGACCGGGGGTCGCGGATCAGGTGTTGGCAGCGCCGGCAGTCGCCGGCGCAGCAGAGCCCCGCATCCAGCGCCTTAGCAACTCAGCGGCGGCAGACGCCGGCAGTGCGCCACCGAGCGTCGAGCGCGTGCTTTGCGGTTCCGGCAGGCCGCTGGATATGGCACTGCGAATAGACATGGGCCAGCGCTTTGGCCATGATTTTTCTGACGTACGGGTACATACCGGCGCGGCTGCCGAGCAATCCGCGGGCGACGTCAACGCCCGTGCCTATACCGTGGGCCACAACGTCGTGTTTGGCGCGGGCCAGTTCGCACCGCAGACCCACCAAGGCCGGCGGCTGATCGCCCATGAATTAGCCCATGTCGTGCAACAGAGTGGAACGGCTGAACCCGCGCGTTCAGCCAGCGTCCCGGCGCGGCTGTCACGCACCGTCAATTACCTCGAGGAAGTCACCGGGCCGGATGCCGAACGATACCTGTCCCGCTTCGATCAATCCGTGGAAGCTGTTGCCCAGGTTATCAGTGGCGCCGAAGGGCCTGAAGCGGACGACCTGCGCGGCGCGCTGGAACGCCTGCGCACGCTGCGCGCGGAGGGCCGCATCACTTGCTGGCGCACCTCCGGCGGCCTGCACTATGCCAGCTTTCACAACGCCACTGGGAAAATCCGTTTACACGTTAATTTCTCCGCCGCCACCTGGCCAAGCACGATCCTGCACGAGGCCATTCATGCCCTGCACGCGCAGCGCTATCCCCGGCTGAGCCGGCTCTATGCGGAAGCGTTGGCTGCCGGAGGCACAACAGACGAGCAACTTGGCATACTGCTGCTGAAATGGAAAGCCTGGACTGAGTACTGGGCTTATCGCCGGACAGTGGAGTATGATAATTTACGGCAAACAGACCCACGCTTCCGCCGCGACGCTCACCAGAGCGCAATGCAGGAGCGCGATGTGCTGCGATCAATCGCCCGGGTGCGCCAGGAGAGCGGCCAGGAGTTTGATCCCTCGAGCTGGAGCCCGCCTCCACGCTATCTAGCCAGGGCACGATAAGGCTCAAGAATATGTGCTTGGTTATAGATGATAGTTATACTGATTTGATTGGACTACGACACAAGGCGCTTACCCGTTGAAAACCAAAAAGCCAACATCGCCGCACGCCGAATCCACACATAGCAGCGGCCATTTTTTCTCCGTTGCCCATAAGGATACGCCGTTCTTCGATTTCCCGCCGACGAGACCTCTGTCTACGGCCGTGCTACGCCGCCGTCCGGACACTGAAAGCGGCCTTGAAAAAGCGCATTCCGAAACAGCGTTGCAGCTCAAGCCCGATGGCGCGGCTCAGCCCGAGGCAAGTGACGGGCTGGATGCGCATGAGCTGACCCATGCCATACAACCGATCAACGTTGGACCGGTCCGGCGAAAAACTGTTAGCAATCGGTTTACGCCACATTGCGTTCAACCACCCGCGAACCGCCAACCCTTGACACAGCGTTCTTTGATACAACGAAAAATCGCGGTCAACCCGGGACTGCACCTGGACACCCAAGGATTTACCACCACCAAGACCGGCGATGAATACACCTGTCCCGCCATCGTAAAAAATTCGCTATGGAATGAAATATTCACGGCGTTGTTATTCTCGCCGCGCGTGTTCAGGCTGGAAGGCAGCACCAATGCGCAGATCAATGCCAGTTTTTTAAAGCACATGAAATCGCGCTGGGGCATCGTGAAATTCGCGGCCAAGAAGGGTTATAGCTTCGGGGCCGGCGCCGACTTTAAAATGAACCCCGACTATTGGATTGTCGACGCCAGCGGCTGGCGTCTCAAGCCCGGTGTTAATCGCCGGCAGGCGATCCTGGATTTAAATATCCATCCGGAAAAATATTCCATCGCCTGTCTTGCCGCGACCCAGTTGACCATGGAAGGCGGCGGCAAGTCGCCGACCACGGATGATTATGGTGTTGCTGCCGACGACTGGATACCGGGCGACTGGGGTTATATCACCAACACCAGCTTCCCTTCCTCCGGCGGCACCATCGGTCTGGAAGGCGAAAACATCATTTATACCGGCAAGGATATGTTCTGGGGACATTTTGGCCCCGGCAACGCTTATCGATCGTTAACGGAGTGGTACGCTGAAGTGGAAGCCTGGGACGGCGGCGCCAACATCGAAGACTTCAGAACCCGGCCGAGTATCGGCCTGGTCTAATCAGGACGAATCACCGGAACGGCAAAACGCACGCATGAATAGATTGACCATAAGCTGGGAAACTACCGGCGCCGGTTCTGTGCCGGTGATGTATTACGTCGATGGCGTTGCTGCCGGACTGGACAACAGCGGTTTTGACGTTGTACTTGACCAGATACGCGCGCGGCGCAATGTGCAGGTGGTATTGCAAATCCGCCACATGCCGTCCCTGGGCGGTGATAGCTTAATCAATTGCCTGCCGTTCAAAGACCGCTTTGAAGAATTTCGGGAAAGCCTTGGCGGCAATCAATTCATTTACCAATTTGAATAACCACGGGCAATAGTAAAGTTGCCGTGTTAGCTGATCCTGGTCAGGTAAATCATTCACCTGGCCGGGTACTATAGAGTAAATTTTTAGCTATGCTTCAATTATCAGGCATCGGACGATCAGACGGACGGCAGGCAATTGGAACCGGGCACTCGTCCGTCATCAACTACAATCCAAAGCAAGACTTATAGACGAACATGAAACTTCGCGCCACAAGCACCCCCAGCCAGCCGGCCATGCTGCAGCGAAAACCGTTCTTTGCGCAACGAGGCGCGTTTTTCGCGAGACCCAGGATTCAACCCACGCTCACGGTGGGCCAAGCGGGGGACCGCTTCGAACAGGAAGCCGACGCCATGGCCGATCGGGTGTTGCGCATGCCTTCGGGAAATTCGCCAAGCGTACAACAAAAATGCGAATCCTGCGCGCGCGAAGAAGGCTTGGTACAGCGCCAGGAAACCGAAGAGGAAGAGGAGTTATTGCAGGCCAAACCGGCATCGGCGGCGACGCAGGCAATTGATAGCGCGGGCGGTGTATCACCGGATGTCGAGCAGCAATTGCAAACCAACCTGGGTGGTGGCAATACCTTGCCCGCGAATACTCAACAACAAATGAATTCCGCCTTTGGCGCGGATTTCAGCAGCGTGCGTCTGCACACCGGTTCACAAGCGGTGCAACTGAGCGGCGCATTAGGGGCCCGCGCCTTCACCTATGGCCGCGATGTATTTTTCAATCAGCAGGGCTTTAATCCGCACTCCTCCGCCGATCAACACTTGCTGGCGCACGAGCTGACGCATGTCATTCAACAGGGCGGCGTGGCGGGCACTCAGGTCCAGAATAAAAGCCTGGCCAGCCGGATACAACGCCGCACGGCTACACCGAACCTGCAAATGCTGCAAGTCACTTATCCCACCGCTGCCCACGGGCATGTGCAACACAGTTCGCACATCAACAATACTTACTACGTGGACTGGACCGCCTGGATTGAAGACGACGTATTGTTGTTTGAATTCACCTATTACGGCAGCGACGCCGCGGCGGTGCAGATTTCGTTATTCGACTCGGAGCGCAACGGCTATATCGGCGGCGGCTGGGTGCGTTGGAGCGAAACCGAACCCGATACCCAGTTCATCGAGTTCAGTGAGTTCCCATTGCGGCCGTCGGGGGAAATCATGGATTCGATTATTACCCGTACCGAGCTAATCAATGAAACCCGGGAAAGCCGCGGCATCGGCGCGTACAAGAAAATTTACCGTGGCTAGTTTTGCCGTGCCCACCGGCTGCCGCTGATTGTAACTTTGTATTCTCTCGATCACAGCCCGTGGAAAAGACTGTCAAAGCCAACGAACCGTCTCACGCCAGCGCAACGCAGCGCGCGTTTTTTAGTACCCGCCGCGTAACGCCGTTTTTTCCCCAGACTCAATATTGGACGCCGGCGCCACACAGCATCCAGCGGGATCCGGAACAATCTGGCGCCACCGGCAATCCGCCGGCCCAGCCGGCGTTTCCAGCCGTGACGGCGCCGGCGCAGGCGCCCACCCTGGCCACCCCCGGTCCTTCCCAAGCCACCGCAATTTGCGGCGCCTGGCAGACGGCTCCCGACCGCGACATTCATTCGCAATGCGTTTTTCACGTGCAATTCGTTGAAGCAATGCAGCAGTCGCGGGATAACATACGCGCAGTCGGCACACCGTATTCCACTGCCATCGCGGATTTCTATAACACGCTACTCGCCGCCGTTTCCTCGACTAACCATCCTGCTCCTGGGCGCGCGGTGCGCTACAGCTACAGTAATTTGTCCATCACTGTATCTTCCGGCGTCACCCTCAGCGTGCCAAACTTCGAGTTGATACTGGAGCAGGACTTATCGACTACCCGCTCGCACGGCGCAATCCTGGGTCATACCCTGACGCTTAACGAAATGCCACCATTATCAACACGCAGCCAGGCCGAAATCGAACGCACCCTGTATCATGAAATGATTCACTTTATTAGCGGCGAAATCGATCAGCTCAACCGCACCCGTCGCCAGGCGGCGGCAGCAGGCGGCCCGCCCGCGCAAATCGTGCATCCGGAATTCGATTCCGCAACCTATGCCGCGTTTCAACCGATCCTGGAAACTGCGCTGGAGCCGGTGTTTCTGCGTGCGCTGCAGCAATATGCACCTACCCTGGATTCGCAACGCATGCAACCGTTGGCGACAGCTTATGCGGGTCTGCAATGGGTGACCTGGCTAACGGAAGCCATCGCGCGCATCGAAGAAGCGGTGTATTTAGCGCGCCGCGCCGGGCGCGGCTTCACCCAAACTGACTTAACCGCCTTGCCGCAAGCCTGGCTGAGCACAGCGCCCTACTGGCGCAACGTGCATGTCACCGGCACCGATCTGCAAACGCATATTACCAGCGAACAACCATACATCACGCAAAACATCCTGCCCATCGTCCGCCAAATCCAAACCGAATATTTACGGCACCGTCCTTGACCACAGGATTATCAAATCCGCCAATACTCTCTGGCCGCGCATAAACAAGCGCTCTGGCGCACATCCTGCCGGAGTTGTAATGCAACGAAGAAATAAGGAGAAGAATAAGACAGGTCAAGTGGTGCCCAGGGCCGGAGTCGACAATTTTGCCGGGAACAATAATTGGACGCGCGTCAGCGCGCCCGAAGGGTACAGGCCATGGATGGCCTGTGTCAGCCGGCACGGAGAAGTGCCGGTTCGCACTACCGGTAAAAGTTAGTTACTCGGAAAGAAATTCAACAATGGCAGGTCGAATGGTGCCCAGGGCCGGAGTCGAACCGGCACGGGATTTAACTCCCGAGGGATTTTAAGTCCCTTGTGTCTACCTGTTTCACCACCTGGGCTGGATAGGTAACTCATTCCAACAATGAATTAAATAACTACATTGATTGAGTGCGGATCGACGAGGAAATGTGGAGGCTGAGCCCGGAATCGAACCGAGGTCCACGGCTTTGCAGGCCGCTGCATAACCACTCTGCCACTCAGCCGTTTCATTCGGTTCCAATATTTGTGGCCGGAATCTCCCAAATCATTTAGTTTTTTTAAAAATCCATGTATCTAGCAACATGGGATACAGCTACATGCAAGCGTGGAGAAAATGATTGGAGCGGGAAAAGGGACTCGAACCCTCGACCCCAACCTTGGCAAGGTTGTGCTCTACCAACTGAGCTATTCCCGCTGTGACTTCAAGCCGTGGTATTTTACCGCCGGGCATTCGACTGTCAAGCGATATTTAATAAAATCATACAATTAGCGCAGCGTTGGCAAATCAGCATAACTGCATGATTTGACAGTAAAACAGCTAGTCTTTGTCAACCGCGCTATTGATGTTCTTGAGAACCGGCCATGCGCCTTTCAGGTAAATGACCATGGACCAGATCGTTAGTGCTGCCGCGATCCAGATGAGCACGAAACCCACTTCGGACGTTGGAAATTCACCGATATCGTATTCATAAATCAGGAACGGAATTGCAAACATCTGCACCAGTGTCTTGATTTTCCCAATTACCGAAACAGCAACCTGGGCCCGCTCGCCGATTTCCGCCATCCATTCCCGCAGCGCCGAAATCACAATCTCCCGGCCGATGATAATTCCACAGGCGATCGTCAATGCCACATCAGGAAACGGCGTGGGATTGCGTTCAATCAACATGATGAGCGCCATGACCACAATTAGCTTATCGGCGACGGGATCCAGGAACGCGCCAAATGCCGAGGTCTGCTCCAGTTTGCGGGCCAGATAGCCATCCAACCAATCCGTAATCGCCGCCGCGCAAAATATAAAAGTTGCCCAAAAATGCGCTTCGGCCCAGGGTAAGTAGAAAACGACCACAAAGATTGGAATCGCAATAATCCGCAGCAGGGTGATCAGGTTGGGTATGTTGTTTAACATCGCGCTATAGTAATGCATATTCGCAACACTTTGAAACCATGCTTGAATTTGGCGTATCCCGCTTCCTCAATTTGCGGGTCGTGTTCGCTACCGTTTGCCAATACACGGGATTCCCCCACGCCAACATTGCCCGCACCGTTACAACGCTTAATTCGCTTGCCCCACCGCTCACACCCATTTTTTTGAGGCCGGCTGTTGAGTCTCAACATCAACAGTAATATCATTTATTATCAATAGGTTATAATTTTCGGTAGATTTTTCTGATCAGCTAGATTTATTAAAATTTAACCACTCTCATACGATATAGTTAATAGTTGCGTCACTTTTTCCTGTTTTATTGATTTTTTACTTTTATATAAACTGCCATCGCCTCAGCGGTGGTAGCACAGTAGGTGTAGATGTATGAGTCGTAGCGACGTTTTTGGCGGTGATGATTTTGAAGACATTATCGCCGCAGTAAATTCCCTGGAAACCCGGCACGAAGATGACGTTAACTCCAATCTTCCCTGCGCCGCCACCAATGGATCTATTGCAGTTCAACCCTATATGGCGGATATCAGTTTTGAATCTCCGGACCAGCCGGTGCCACTCTTTGCATCCGTACGGACTGAATCCGTACCGGTTGACCGTGAATTTGCGCCCGAATCCGCGGCCCGTGATTCCACCAGCCTGCTTGAACCGGACGCGCTCTACGCTGAACCAGTGGAAACTTTTGACGGCGTAGCCGCAGCCAATGAAATAGCGTCTTTGTTTTATGAAGCACAAAGCACGCAGCCTCACAAAGTAACGGAACCCTACGTTGATGAAACACTGGCAGCGCGCGAAATTTCAGACGATACGGACCTGAAACCGCCCGCCACTAATGTCCCGGAAACCCCGGCTGTTTCGATGCCGGATAAGCCGGCCAGAAAACCAACGTCACGCATCATCAGCTTATATAGTTTTTCCCAGCACTTCCCCAGGCTTTACTTGGGTGTAGCGGCCGCGATGGCGCTGTTTGGCTTCGCGTATATCATGACATTCCCTGCCCTGTTTGCGGTGGCCACCCTGAATGGATTTGAAATGCTGAACAATCCATTTGCCCAACACAGCCCGATCCTGTTGGTTTCTTTGTTCAGTATTTCGTTGTTCCTGTTTCTGATCAGTTACAAATTATTTGACTTGAAATTTATGGTGCCCGAAGGCATTACGTTGGATGACACGAACGCCAGCGGGTTAATGGAAAAACTCCGTTCCTTAAACAAGGAACAGCGTGTGCTTAAAATACATCAAGTGATTCTGACCCGGCGTCATGAACTGAATGTGATAAAAGTACCACGCTTTGGCTTGCCCATCTGGTCCCGCAATATACTCGCCGTCGGTTATCCGTTGTTACAAACCTTGCCGCCGGAACATTTTGACTGCGCCGTGGCGCGCCGCCTCGCGCAGTACTCAAAACGGCGCGGATTACTGAGCAACTGGCTGAGTTTTATGAGACAAGTCTGGACCCTTTATGCCACATCGATGAAGGCAAGAAATGAAGTGATTGACCTGATTCACTATTGCTTTTTTGCGCCTTACGCGTCCTTGTACCGGCGCTTTGCCGTGTACATTACACAAAAAGATGAATTGAGAGCGGATGATCTGGCGCTGGCCGTCGTCAACGGCCGGGATTTACTGAAAAGCGCGCAAACCCTGCGTATTACCCAGGCCATGTTATTTCAATACTATTGGCCAAAGTTGAATGACGCCATCCAAAATAATCTGACGGCTCCCGCAAATATCCGGCCGTACCGTAATTTACCGGGAACCCTGGCGGAACTGCTCAACAGCGAGAATGTGGATGCGTGGTTTATCCGCTTGTCCCAGGAAGTAACTAACGAACGCAGCGCGGAAGCTCCGTTCGCCAAACGCATGGAACAAATGGGGCACCGTAAGGTGTGCGTGC
This sequence comes from Gammaproteobacteria bacterium, assembly GCA_036507695.1. Taxonomy (GTDB): domain Bacteria; phylum Pseudomonadota; class Gammaproteobacteria; order SZUA-152; family SZUA-152; genus JAKEGK01. Next base: position 4,588 of record DATCIR010000066.1, on the reverse strand, counting down.
CAAAAGCGTTTGATATCAGCGCCGCTCACCATTATTTTGGCGGCCAGTACGAAACCATGACAAATCTTATGGATGAACTATGGGCTGACGAAGTGCAGAAAACATTATTTATTGAAAACCTTGAGCGGGAACGCCACCAAGCGGTGCTGCCGTTTCGATTGTCTATCCAGACGGCGTAGGCTTTCCAGGACAGCGCAATCCCCCAACGTTAACCGCGAAGTGCGGGCATGTGGTTATGACGCTCACGTTAGCTATCCGGGTGGAAAATGCCGTAAATCTTTTGCGCCAGCGCCTTGCTGATGCCGGTTACTTTCGCCAGGTCTTCAACGCCTGCGCGTTGAACCCCCTGCAAGCCGCCAAACTGTTTTAGCAGCGCTTGCCGCCGTTTCGGTCCCAGGCCATCAATTTCTTCCAAGATTGAAACATTGCGTGCTTTGGAACGGCGCTGGCGATGTCCGGTAATGGCAAACCGGTGGGCTTCGTCACGAATTTGTTGAATCAAATGCAGTGCGGGAGAATCCCCAGGCAAGCTCACTGATTTGTCAATCGAACCCACAAACAGGGTTTCCAGGCCCGGCTTGCGTTCCGGGCCTTTGGCAATACCCACAACCAAGATATCGGTGACCTGCAATTCCTCCAGCACCGCCAGCGCTCTTGACACCTGACCTTTACCGCCATCGATAAACAAGATATCAGGCAACTTGCCCTCGCCCTTTTTCAGGCGCGTGTAACGGCGCGTCAACGCCTGCTGCATGGCCGCGTAGTCATCGCCGGGGGTGATGCCATCGATATTAAACCGGCGGTAATCGTGCTTTTGCAGGCCCTGGGTTTCCATCACCACGCAAGAGGCCACGGTGGCTTCACCCAGGGTATGACTGATATCAAAACACTCCAGCCGCTGCGGCAGGTTTTCCAGTTCCAGCACATCTTGTAATGCTTCAAAGCGCTGCAACAAACTCGCCTGATTGGCCAGTTGATTATCCAGCGCACTGCTGGCGTTGTGCTCGGCCATCAAAATCCAGCGGGCCCGGTCACCCCGAATCTTGTACGATAAATTCACGGTGTAGCCGGCTCGCTCGCTCAACACCAGTTGCAACAGGTTTTCGTCCGGCAAACCGGCGTTAATAATAATTTCCGGCGGAACAAACCGGCTGGAATTTTGGCCGAGATAATATTGCGGAATAAATGCGTTGAGGATTTCCGGCGCCGCCGCGTCCTGGGTATGCTTGGGATAGTAGAATTTGTTCCCCAGGTTGCGTCCATCACGGATAAAGAACACCTGAACACAGGCCACACCGTTTTTTACCACACAGGCGATGACATCAATGTCGCCATGCTCGCTGCTGATATATTGTTTTTCCTGCACCCGTTTTAGACTCGCGATCTGGTCACGGTAATAAGCCGCTTTTTCATACCCCAGTGACTGTGACGCCTTTTCCATGTTGGCAACCAGTTCTTCGATGATCGCCGTGCTTTTGCCTTTGAGGAACATCACCGCGTGACGCAGATCTTCAGCGTATTCCTCTTTGGAAATCAGCCCGGCGCATGGCGCCGTGCAGCGTTTGATTTGATACTGCAAACAGGGCCGGGAGCGATTGTTAAAAAAACTGTCGTCACATTGCCGAATGCGAAATACTTTTTGCAGCAGGTTCAGGCTTTCCCGCACCGCGCCGGCGCTGGGATACGGACCGAAATATTCGCCCACGGGTTTTTTGGCGCCCCGGTGAAAACTCAAGCGCGGAAAATCATGCCGGTCATCGAGATAAATATACGGATAACTTTTATCATCGCGTAACAGAATGTTGTAGCGTGGCTTCAATTCCTTGATCAGGTTGTTTTCCAGAAGCAGCGCTTCACCCTCGGTATGGGTAATAGTGATCTGAACAGCGGCGACCTGGGCAAGCATGGCGCGGGTTTTTGGACTTGCTTCCTTGTTATGAAAATAACTGCCCACCCGGTTTTTTAAATCACGCGCCTTGCCAACATAGAGTACCGTACCGTTGGCATCCTGCATGCGGTATACGCCCGGTTGATGGGGCAGCGTTTTCAGGAAACTGCCGCTGTCGAGCGTCCCGTGCCGGGACGCCGCTTGATCTGGGTTAGGAGAAGACGCCATCGGTCTGTTCCATTACTCGCGGATAATCTTGCTTATATGCTCAAACACTGCGTGAAACATCGGCGCTGTCAGACGTTTGGTTTGGGTGTTGTAGCGGCTGCAATGATAGGAATCCACCAAGGTCAGGGTATCACTAATGGAATGCGCCCGATTATGTTGAAACGGATAATCCTTTACCTTCAGATTAACCGCGCGTAATACCGCACCATGCGCGATGCCGCCAAGGGCCAGGATCACCGAGCCGCGCGCTAATCCATTCAATTCATTTCGCAGGAAGCTGTTGCAGGTTTTTATTTCCTCTCCGGTCGGTTTGTTCTGCGGTGGAAGGCACTTGACAGCATTGGTGATACGGCAGCGCTGCAATTGCAGACCATCATTGAGCGAATGTGATTCCGGCTGGTTACTGAAACCGAACTGGTACAGGGTTTCATAAAGCAGTATGCCCGCATAATCGCCGGTAAACGGCCGGCCTGATGCGTTCGCGCCATGCATGCCCGGCGCTAATCCAACAATCAGCAACTGGGGTTTGCTGTCGCCAAAAGGCGCCACCGGCCTGGCGTGGTATCCGGGATACTCCGCGGCAACCTCATCCAGAAAGGTTGCCAGCCGCCCACAACGGCGGCAATTGATATCAAAATTTAATTTTTTGTCCATGGCTTCCGCGTTTTCAAAATTACGTTAAGTTTACATTCAACTTTGAATTGTTATCGTGTTGGCAGAAAACAACGCAGGAAAACAATGCGGGAAAACAACGCGGACTGTTTCGTGCAAATCGACTGGAGATTAATATATAAGATATTGATAAACATGCAATTACCAAAGTAATATTAATGGCGGTATAACCCTATTCCCAATAGGCTAGTGACTTAACCTTTTATGTATATTGACGCATTTAGAAGCGCCTCGCTATACTTGACCGAATTTGTCGGGTTATACCATTTCGAGTCACCTCATTGCTGAACCATACAACAATACGGTATTAATAGAACCAGGCAATGGAAAGACCAGCGATAAATAAACAGTGCAAACAGCGATAATACTGAAACCGGCGCACTTGACCCGGTTTCACTGATGGAGAGTTAGGATGGCTTATAGCGATAAAGTTCTAGACCACTACGAAAATCCGCGCAATGTAGGCGCTTTTGAGAAAGATGATCCGTCCGTGGGCACCGGCATGGTAGGCGCCCCCGCCTGTGGCGACGTGATGCGCCTGCAAATCAAGGTCAACGAAAACGGTATTATCGAAGACGCCCGCTTTAAAACCTATGGTTGTGGCTCCGCGATTGCTTCCAGCTCATTACTCACGGAATGGGTAAAAGGCAAAACCCTGGATGAAGCGCAGCAAATTAAAAATACCCAAATCGCGGAGGAATTGGCGCTGCCCCCGGTAAAAGTCCATTGCTCAGTGCTGGCGGAGGACGCCATTAAAGCCGCTATCCAGAACTATCACGAGAATCGCGCGACGGTAAAGAAAAAGAATTCAGCCGCCTGAGATCGACTTATTAACCTTCTATAATTTCGATTAAAAACCCTCGCAGGACTACCCCTGCGGGGGTTTTTTCGTTACAATAACCGAAATACTTTTCTTGATTGGCCAGAACCAAATCGCCCAGGTGCTAATCCAACGTCTGGCTGAATTTATTATTTAATTGCATGCTTGTAAACAACGCACCGCTGTTGAATGCTAATTAAAATAGTGTTGTGTGCAATGGCAAATTGAAGGTATGGGTACATGCGATACGCCCGATCTGTTAGCAACACGATGCATAGGCACTTACACTACGCAGGTTACACCATGAGCACATTTCAATTGTACAGGCAGACCATCATTTCCGTAGTCAGTACGACCGCACTGGTCTGGTTATTGTCCGGATGCCTGGTGGACAGTACCGAACCGCCACCGCTTATCGAGCGCAGCACGGACAATCTACGGCTGATTCAATCTGGCGATAGAATCGTATACGCCATTTCCGGAAACCGCATAACTAATACCGGTACCGGCCCCGCATCTATTACGGGGCAAATGACCGTACAGTGGTTTGCGGATTTTATCGAAGATCCACATAATCCGACGGTTATGATTGGCGTGCTAAGAGAAGAAACAACATTGGTCTATGATGGAGGCGGCGGCGTATCAACCATCCGTTATGTCAGCCAGGATCCCGACGGATCCTTAAATGTCCATGCATATTACGATAAGGACAATATTTTATACGCCGGCGATTACAGTACAGATCAGACCGTTTTTACCTATAATCCCATAGAAATGGTGTCGTCGCCAATGCTAATGGCCGGCAATCAATTCTCATATCGCGTGCTGAAATGCCTATCCGGTCAGACCCAATGCGGTACGCCGGGTATCCGGGCTATACAAGAAACCAACCAATTTAATAGTGAAGCGGCTACGGTGACGGCCTCCGGACACCGCTTTAACACGCTGTACTATGTTTATGAGGGGCAGCTCTTGGAAGG
>DATCIR010000065.1:0-7099 GCA_036507695.1 Gammaproteobacteria bacterium | reverse complement strand
TGGGTCGGTGGTATCAAACACCATATAACCGCCATCCGCTCCTAGCACCTGGTTCCAGGTCAGGCCGCCACTGCTCATATTGGTGCCCTGGTCCTGCGCGCCACCGCCCACGACGTTACTGATGGGACTCCAGGAACCCACGTCATAGAACTGGGTGATCACCAAACCATGGCTGACTTTTTTGAACGTCAGGCCTTTGTCATCGGAGCGATAGACGCCACCGTCGTTACACTCATACACGATGTTGGGATCAGAAGGCGCGTATTCCGCGCGATGGTGATCGGCATGCAGGCCTGCGAGGCTGCTCCAGCTGGTGCCGCCATTGGTGGTTCCCCGCAAGCCGACACCACCGGCGAGGATATAGTTTTCGTCGTCCGGCGCCACCGCGACCAGATCGCACCAGCCGCGCCAGTGCGACAACGAAAATCCGGGTATCAGGTTCCAGGCCGCGCCGGCGTCCGTGGTCGTGTAATAGATCGCGGTACCCGAGCTTTGGGAGTTCTTAAGCACCAGGAAATCACTGCCATAGGTGCCTGTTTCGCAGATATCAATGCGGGGCCACTGCAGCGCGGCGCCGGTCGGCGCGTTACTGAGCAAAGTCCAGTTGGCGCCACTGTCGGTACTCTTATAGACGCCATCATTGTGCACGCCAATATACATCACCGTGGAGTCATTGGGATCCAATACCGCATCTGAAACCACCCCGGTCTTTAACATCGTCCAGGTGTTGCCGCCATCGCTGGAACTTTCAATACCGTCCGGGCCCGCGACATAAACCAGCAACGCGTCAGCAGGATCGACCAGCACCTGGGTTGTCCGGCGGTTGGTGACCGTGCTTTTCAAGTCCCATGTCGCACCCGCGTCGTTGGAGACATACAGGCCCGCGCCGGGATAATTGTGCGCCGCCCCGTAAGTGTTGGGGATTATGCCTTCGCCGGTGCCTGCATATATACGGTTCGGATTCGATGCTGCGATCGCCAGGCCACCCACCGCGAGCGCCTCCTGGTCATGCCATAATGCGCGCCAGGACTGGCCGCCGTCGTCGGATTTCCAGACCCCACCACTGGCGGCCCCCGCATAAACCGTGTCCGGATCCGTGGGATGGATGGCTAACGCTTTGACTCTGCCGTTGATATTGCGCGGACCAATGCTGTACCAGGGTGTGCCGGTGCCCGGCGCGCCATAAGCCGCCATCGGCAGCGACGCCGATCCGGATTGTTTCTTTACTTTGGCATGTTTGACTTCGAGCGCGCTGTACCGGTTAAGGAGTAATTCCCTGTCCGTTTCGGGACGATGCATGCCAAACCATTGCGCGCGCCATTCCAGTTTACGATTCCTGGACGCAAAATCGATTTTTGTAACGGGCTGATCTTTGATAGCCATGTGCTTCCTCCGGGAAATTCCAGTCAATAGAATCCAGTCAATAGAATATTAAATGCAGAATCGCGTCAGGCGGTTATCAACAGGCCAGGCCGTCACTAATCCCGTTGATCATAAGGCAGGAGCCGCCTCAATACGGCACGTATCATCAAACGCTTAGTCTTTCATGTCGCCTGTTAAAGTATTGCGCCGCAGCGAGCGCATAAACAAAACCGGTAATTCCGCGAGCGCGTCAATCACAAACCAAGTCACCAAAAACGCGGCGCATTCCAGCGTGAAACTGTGAAACTTATAAAACATTTCGGCAATCACAAACGCGGCGAGAAAACTCGGAAGTTGGCGTAACAGCAGCTGTTGGGCCGGTAGTTCGCGTAAGAGTTGAAACATAGTGACCTCCTTCGTCATGTCATGGAACAACAAAACGGATGTTTATCAATGACGATCTGGTTGACATTGCTTGTTGACATTGCTTGTTGACATTGTAATAGTCGTGTTGGCACTGTTGATACGGTTAAACGCTCGCTCCTCTCAGCACGCTATTTTAATGCATTACATTTACCACACGGTTACATAGCGATTGCAAAGGCAGATTAATTTGTCTATCCCCTGCTGTGTGTTGCAATGTTATGCCGGTTTTCACGCGCTACTGGCCGGCATAGATTCCCAATAAACTTCCCCTCCCTTGGGGAAAAGGCGGCATGAAGCATGTTCAAGCGCGTAAAGGACCATTTTTAGCGAATATCGAACCGCCTTTGGTCATTAGTCTTTTTCCCGCCATACCTTCGGTACGTACGGACCGACTTTGTTAAAGTGCGTGCCTTTCACCACGTTCAGCGCTAGTCCGCCGACTTTCTCGCCTTTGCGGTTGAGGGTGCTCAGAACCACCAGGGAATCTTTTTTCACTATCGCCTTGTCCGGCACATGCACAACTAATTTGGCCTTGAAGGGTTCTCCACGCTTGCTGACGATGTCGCTAAGGATCGCCTTGTTACCTTCGAGGCGATAACGCACGGTGGGCAATGAACGTTCCAGTTCATCAAAATATTCCTTGCTCATGGGTTTGAGTGTCAACAGCGGCTCTTTAACCTTGACCAATCCGGTTGTCTTGACGATCAGCTGTTTCTCGATTGACTTGTCGATCACGAGTTCGACCCAACTGGCTTCAGGCAGATTTTCGGCCACCAACTCGAGACCGAAAGCTTGGGTAGGCGCATTCGCCGGCGGCGCAATGTTAAAGTTGAACGCGGCCGTGCTGGTGATAATGTCGAAGAAATTCCGGAATGCGGTGTTATTAACCGTATTCGCTTCCACGGCATTGGGCGGTACCGGCGATATTACTCCAATTCCGACACACCAGTGATCGCCCGGCGGAGTGGGAATGTTCCAGTTCACCAGACCGATAGCGATATCGTGATCGGAACCGCTTGGCCCAAGTGTAGGCACCTGATAAGAACCAATATAGGTAAAGTTACCATCCGCGGGGTCACCGTCGCCGTCGGGATCAAAACCACCAATACCAAGCGTGGACACATCAGCATAATAGAATTTCAGTTCGGTGTTAGTGACAACCTGCCCACCCAGGTTTCGCACTCTGGCGTAGAGATGATTGTTGCTGAGCGCCATGGGTGTATCCGCTGCGCCATCATCATTGTTGTCCACCCAGATATCCACGCTTGTCCATACTCCCGAGGTACCGGTAATCGACAGATCATAGGCCGTCGGGCTGATGTTGTAACCGATAGCCGTTAAGGCATTGATGCGCCCCCAACCGTAGGTGTTGTCAGGGCCGGCGTCACCGAGATCATCAGCAGTCTCTTCAAGAATAAATTTCAGATCGTACGGCGTCAGGCCGGGATCCCGTTCCAGTAACAGGGCGGCAGTTCCGGCTGCATGCGGCGCTGCCATGGAGGTGCCCGACCAGGCAGGGCCATTTACATAACCGCCGCCGTTTTGTGCGGACTTGACCGACACGCCAGGCGCCGACACATCCGGCTTGAGCAGTCCGGGTGGCCAGGGGTAATCAAAGAACGGGCTCACGGTCTGCCAGGTTACCGGGCCGGTGTTGCTGAAGCCGGCTATGGTGTCGGTGTCATCGGTGGCGCCAAGCGTGAGCGCCAGCGGTACGCGACCCGGTGTCCGGACATTATTGGGTACACCGGTGCCGCTGTAGTCGTTGTGCGCAATCGTCACGAACAGAACGCCGGCATCCATAAGATTAGTGACATTGTTGCGCCAAGTCTCGTATTCCGGTGTCCAGCTATCCAACCAGCCGGAGCTGAAGTTAATAATGTCCGCGCCATTGTCCAGGGCGTATTGCATGCCTTCCCAGCATTCCTGTTCAGTCGACAAGGCGATGGTATTGCTTTCGCGCAGCGCCATGATGCGTGCTCCGGGCGCAATACCAATACTCGACCCGCCTGTGGCGTCGCCCGCCACTGTGCCAGCCACATGCGTACCATGACCATGCACATCCGCCGGATCGTTGCCGCCGGCGCCGGAGAAATTCCAGCCGACCACGTCATCGACATACCCGTTACCGTCATCGTCGATTAGATTGTTGTCTGCGGCGGTGAAAAGGCCATCGCCATTGATATCCTCCGCGGCATTAATCCACATGCGATTGACAAGATCGCCGTGGGTATAATCCACGCCAGTATCCAGTATCGCGACGGTCACACCTTGCCCGGTGTAGGAAGTCGGCACAAGGCTCCAGACATCGTTGGCATTGACAGTGTCGACACCCCACACGACCTCACCCTTCACCGGCCTGGGAATGTCCAGGTGGATTGACTTTATTTCATCGAACCTCGTCAACTGGCGCAAAACGGATTTTGACGCCGTGACGCCGATGACATTCGAGATCCACAGAGGCCGAACGTTTCTAACCTGCTGCTCCTTTTCCAGCGCCGTTAAATATTTCACCAGGCGAACCTGCTGCTTAGTGGCGCGGCTCTTTAGTTCCGCTACCAGTAGCTGCCGTTGCGCCTTTTTGCGGTCCAGCTTTTTTTTGCCGGAACCGATTTTGGAAAACAAGGCAAGCTTTTCGTCCTTAATGACTTGCTCGCGCAAGATAAGGACCGCGGATACCGGCTCGTCATCACCAACACCCTTCAAATATTGCTGCAATGGCGCTTCAAGTTTGTGTTCCACAACCTGGTAGTTTTGGGGCGGGAACATCGCGGGTATTTCTTTCCGGGCCTGGATCTGAGGCTGGGCACAACCGGCTAATCCAAGTAAAACGGCCAACATGATTTTCGTTGCGCGAGCCTCCATCCCGTGGCGATAAATATTACCTCTGCGCCAGCCAAACATTGCAAGCAAGCGGTTCGTCGCGCAATTAGCCGCCAATCTTTCACCCATCAATTTTTTGAAGCTAACTCGCCATAAAATGCCCCTGCGCTGATCAGCGCACAATTCAGTCGCACACACCGCGCCATCCGTTACACCGAGCCTTTTAAATTCCGGTATTCCAGAGTCATACGCCATGGTTTCACCTCCCTCCCCTAATTGTTTAATCTCGGTTGCAAGCTCAGCAAGGTATTGCTCTTGCGGTAATCCTTTGACTATTAATACGGCCTTTGATGATCTTTCTGCCGTGGTGATACTATACCGCCCAACAAACCACGGCCCAACAAACCATGGTTCAACACACCATGGTTCAACAAACCATGGATCGCGGTAAATAATCGCTCATAAATTTACAACATAAATTTACAAAAAGTCGGTGCTACTACTGGATATGCTTAAACCAAGGGAGGAGCAATGATTCGCGTACCGCGCACTGTCAGAATAAACCTCTGATCATAACAACCTGATCATAACAACAAACTGCGTCGCGCCAGTGAAATCCAGCAACATCAGCAACCAATCGACTTGATTGCAAGATTGCAAATCCCTAGGCCAAACGCTTTACGCTCAGCCTCGTGCTTCTCAGTAGCTAGTTATAATATTTTTTGTTGGTGCTCATAGTATTGATCAACTTAACTAGATTTCAATGCATTACTTACTTCAAGTTGATTCAGATCATATTTTACTGTCTCTAAGTACAGTGCTCTCACCTTGCACATCCGGTATTGAGTATTTCTCGAGCGTCTATAACGCATTGCGCAGTTTATTAACAACCGTAACCAACGGTGAACCTACATTTCATGCCTCATAGTTTTCATCAATAATCATGACTATTCTTCAACCCAACTCGCCTGACTCATATCAATGACACGACTCCTTTTTAACAATAAGCTTCAACACATTAAATTTTTTACGCTCGAACGCCGGACTGATATCGACGGCAAGACGATTAATGGGCCGGGTGAAGGTCGCACGGTCACTGTCGAGATGAATCACGACGGATCACTGGTCAATGTTTCCAATGTTTCCAAAGTGCGGCGAGAAATAACCGCCAAAAAAGCCATGGCACGCGTCAAGCGCCATGAGCAGGCCTACGAAGAGGCGGTCAAACAAATCCAGGTACCGCAGGCTACAAACTTGGGCGCTGGAATTTTGACTGCATGGAAGCCCCTGGCACTGTCGCGCGGAGCGAACCGGACATCGCTTTCCAATTTGAGTTTGCACCAACCGCTATGAAAGCGTTACGTAACCATCGACCACGTATCATTGAAATACCCGGCCATCAGGAATGATCGCGCGCCATTTTATAGATAGAAATAGTTAATTAATGTCAGGGCAGTATTCAACAGCGATTACTATCAATTGAATATTCCAGGGAGCAACAATATGAACAAGACCTATAACGGTAAATCAATCCTGAGCACGGTTGGTTTGATCATACTGGTTTTCGCGCTAGCCAGTTGCGGAATCAAAGGCCGCGCTTATGTCAAGGAAGCCGATGGCAGCGCGGGTCCTAACATCGCCGGAGTAAACATTACCTTCACAACCGATGGCGGCAACTATACCAGTCATGCAAGCACTGACGGCAATGGCAACTATAAACGCAATCTGAAGTGGTCAAGCTTTGGTATTACCGCTTCCCACCTGGCGTACGAGTCCTTTGATAGTTCGCCAACAACGTACCGTGTTCCCTGGATAGGGTATCGAACGGTTAATATTCCGCTGCAGCGTTATGACGGCACGGTCATTATTGTGGTGCGCCACGCTGAAAAAGCGCCCGGTTCAGGAAATGTCAATCTGCTGGAAGACCCGGACGGGATCGGTATTGGTTTGGGACGCGCGGACAAACTGGCAAGCATCGCCGGCAGCAGCGGCATTGCTGCGGCCTATGCGACCAAGTGGTGTAGAACGGCGCAGACCGCGCAACCATCGGCCCAATTGTTCAACCTCACTATGCATGTCATGGATTCTACCAGTGCCGGAGCCGGGCTGGATAGTTGCGCGCCGCCGATCAGTACTGCCTACCAGCTCTTGCCGGCACAGACTTCATACCAGGACTTGGCACAACATATATTATCAAACTATGCAGGACGAGTTGTCCTGGTTGTCGGTCATAGCAATACCGTAGCAGGAATCGTGCAGGCGCTCAGCAATACCGCCAGCTGTCCCATTCCTAATGCCGGTAGCCAGTGCGTCATCCCGGAAGACGAATACCATCATATGTTTGTGGTCTACGTTCCGGCGACCGGCACACCATCCATCAGTTACCAAACCTATGGCTATGTACCGCAATGATGACTGGGCAGTTTATCGTGTGTCAGCTGCGAAATACTTATTCATTGCTACGAACGTTCGGGTCAATTCATTAAAC
>DATCIR010000064.1:0-5146 GCA_036507695.1 Gammaproteobacteria bacterium | reverse complement strand
GACGCCCCCGGCAGGAGACACCAGCACCGCTTTAACCTATGCTGCACACGGGGTGAGTAGTTACCACGCGGGATAATCTGCCGCTGGTATTATTTACTAACCGGATTGCTGTTGCCCGGCCACCGGCAACTATGACTGCGGCGGAACATACCCGGCCGGCATTTCCGTATCGCCTTCAAACAGAAACTTTTTCATTTGTGCTTCGAGAAACGTCCGGTGCTTGGGATCAAGCATCGATAAGCGGTTTTCGTTGATCAGCATGGTTTGCTGGCGCAGCCATTGCTGCCAGGCTTCCTTGGAAATGGATTGATAAATGCGTTGGCCAAGCTCGCCCGGCAGCGGGGGACGCTCCAGGCCTTCGGTTTCCTTACCCAATTTCGCGCACTGCACCATGCGTGTCATAACGTCTCCTCTTAGTACAGATACTTTTATCAATCCGCTTAAACAGGCTGTTTTTCCAGTTCACGGATGAGGCGCTTCACCGGCGCCGCCAGCCCACCCACGGTCTCGCTTTCGCCTTTATACCAAACCCAGTGGTCCTGATCCATTACCCTATCCGGGTTAGACCGGGTGGTGACCACCACCGGGGTGATATCCAGGTGAAAATGACTGAAGGTATGCCGCACCTGGGGCCAGATAGTTTGCCCATGCACTGTGACACCCAACTGTGCTTGACACCACTGATCGACGGCCTGGCCGGGCGGAATTTCGGGGAACGCGAGCAAGCCGCCCCAAATGCCCACCGGCGGCCGGCGCTGCAGCAAAATCTCATTGTTTGCGTTACGCAACATCAGCATTTGCGTGGCGCGCACTGGCAGGGATTTTTTGGGTTTGCGTTGTGGATATTCGTGCTGCCGTTGCGCGGCCTGCGCCTGGCATAGATCACTAACAGGACACAGCGTGCAATCCGGCCTGTTGCGCGTGCAGATGCCACTGCCGATATCCATCATCGCCTGGTTGTATATGGCGACATCTTTTTCCGGTGTTAATTGCTCCGCGCGCTCCCACAACTGGCTGGCCGTTTGGCTTGTGCCCGGCCAGCCTTCGACCATAAAACAGCGGGCCAGCACCCGTTTGACGTTGCCATCGAGAATCGCGTGGCGCTGATCACAAGCCAGCGACAGGATGGCGCCCGCGGTGGAACGGCCGATGCCCGGCAGTTCACATACCTGATCAAAGGAATCGGGAAACTGCCCCTGATGCTGATCGCAGATTTGTTTCGCCGCTTGATGCAGGTTGCGGGCGCGGGCGTAGTAACCCAGGCCCGACCAGTAATGCATCACTTCATCCACTGGCGCGCCGGCCAGACTCACTACATCCGGAAAGCGCTGCATAAAGCGCTCATAGTAGGGAATCACCGTGCCGACCTGGGTTTGCTGCAACATGATTTCGGATATCCACACCCGGTAGGGTGTGCGCTGTTGCTGCCAGGGCAGGTGCTTGCGGCCGTGCGCGTCATACCACGCGACCACGCACTGACTGAAATCATTTTTACGGTTCATGGCTAAAAGAGTTTTTTCAGCTTCTCGTCGATTTTTTTCTTGAGTTTGGCTTCTTCTTCCTTGGCTTTTTGTTTTAGCTTCTCGAGTTCCGCCTGTTGCTTCTCGTCCAGCTCTTTTTTCAACGCCTGCTCTTTGGCTTTCAATTCGTCCTTGAACTGTGCGGCGACAGCTTTGCGAAACGCCGCTTCATCGAAGTCGTACTTCAGATCGGTATAGGTGCCCTTTATGCGCACCGGAATCGGCAGGCCTTTCAAATCCTCGAGTTCCGCGCCGCCCTGGCCTTTACTGGTCGCGACCACATAGGACGTCAACAGATAGTTGATGGTTTGTTTCACCAGATCAACCTGCCCGTTGCCGTTAATGCGCAACACCGGAGATTTTCCCGTCAATACCGTGTTATCCACCACGCCGTTGGTGATCTTGGCCTGGCCCGTCAGCTCGGTAAAATCGGTCTGCCGCGGCGTCTCGGACGCGGTATAGCTTTCGCCTTTGATTTTGGCCAATGCCTCACGCCCGTATTCCGCGACGTTAACACCATTAATCGCCCCGTTACTGAATTGAAAATCCATGGCGCCCTGCAGCGCCGCCATTAGTTGGTTGACGGTCAGACCTTCCGTATTTATGTCCGCTTTCAAACGCACGGCGCCGGACAGCAAATCATTGTCAATGACTGCCTTCAGAATCGGCGCGACCTGCACATCGGTGACGGTTTCCTTGACGCTGGCTTTGAGTTGCTTGCCGCGCGCATCCAGCGTGACCTCACTGGTAAAACGGCCGCCGGACACCTTGCCGCTGACCGGCTTTAAATAGATCAAACCTTTTTTAGCGTCCAGCGCCACCAGCAAATCGCTCACTGCTATCTTTGATACAGTTAGCGCACCAATTTTGAGTTGGCCTTTGGCATTCAGCGCGCGCAATGGCTCCAGGGGCAGCGGCGCATCCCCGCTGTCCGCGGATTGCGGCGCTTTGCCCTGCTCCGGTTGCGCGGAGGTTTTCGCGGGCGGTGGCAAGTAACGGTCAACATCTATCGCATTCACATCGAGCGTGAAAATAATCGCCGGGTCGGCGAAATTTTTAACACCCGCGCTGCCGGTGACCCGGGTATCATCCAATGTCAGTAGCAGGGGGTTTATATCAAGATGTTTCGCGGAACCTTTAAGCACTAGTTCCACACCGGCTTTTTGCAGCACCTGCGGATCCGCAGTGACTGGAGCGTCGATGCCCAGCGTTTTGAACAACTGTTGCGGCGCCAGGGAGGCGATTTTAAGCTGCCCCTCGAACGCGGGTTCGGACATAATCCGTGTCGCGCTCAGCGTGCCCTGCACCGTGACGCCCAGCGCTTGCAACACGATGGCCGGCACCGCCAATGTTTGCTGCTGTAGATCAAGCTCAATCGGCGCGCTAATCGCCACATCCGCCGTGTTGCCGGGCAACAGCTCGCCTTGCGCCTGCAGCGCCAATTTCAGTGGCTCGACTTTATACTGCTGCCGATCCAGGTCCCAATGAATCTTGGCGGCGGAGAGTTGAATATCCGCCTGTAGCTTGGGCGTTGAACTGATCAGCCGTGTTGCGACCTCCAGCGTCAGCGGTTTGCCGAGTTCAATTTCACTGACCGTCACATTCAGATTCTGCACTTGATAATTGACGTTAGCCTGCGCATCATCCCAGGCCAGGCTCGCGTTACGGATTTCCAGACCGCCGACCTTGACACCTTGCAAGGCGGCCGAGGGTTTACGCGGCGCTGGCGAGGGTTCAGGGGTCGCTGCCGGTGGCGCTGCTTCGGGTTTGATTAAATCATCCCAATTGGTGTTTCCCGCTTTGTCGCGCGCCAGGTTGACCTGCAGCCCATGCACGACAATCTTGCCGACGGCCGGCTGCAGGCGCAATAGGGACAAGGTGTCGATCCGGACTTCCGCGTTTTCCAGGCGCGCGAACACCTGTTCCTTAAAACCCGGCGCGTTGCTCAATTCAATTCCGCCCACTTTAATCCCCAGCCAGGGAAAGAACGACTTTTGCAAGTCGCCGCTTAATTTAACTTCGCGGCCCGTTGCGTCGCTAATCCCCTTGGCAATGGGCTCGCGGTACGCATTTAAATCCAGCGTGACCAGCACAACCGCCGCAATCACAAACAACACGACGGGAATCGCGATTACAATTCCCAGTATTTTCAATCCGCGCTTCATCCTCACCTCGACCTTGGTAATCTATTAATAGTTGTCACTGGCCCGTTGCTTGATTTTCCGCCCACGATAATGTCAGAATCACCGGATCATCATAAACCGGTTTGGTCCGAATCCAAGTCATTTGTTCAATTCCGTTTTTTATTCGCACGTTAAGGATGGTTCGCGCCATGCCCGTTACTCAAACACAACCGGTCAAGTTCAAATCCAACCTCAGTCACATTTCAACCGATGCGGCGCTGGCTGTTACCGTGTATGGCGACAACGACCGCCTGAAACGGGCGTTAATGCGATTGGGATTGTTCTGGCTGCTGTCCATCGGATCAATCCCGATTATCTTTGCGCATTGGGTTTTGGTGCCGGGTTTTTTTATCGCCGGCCCCATTGCGGCGCTAAGGGTATACCGGCTCCGCCAGTCGCTGGATCACGCCAGCGGGCCATGTCCCCATTGCAACGAACGCGTTACCATTAAACTGGAAGCCAGGGATACATTGCCCCATTGGACTTATTGCCCTGCCTGTCAAAAACCCCTGCAAATTGACCGCGCATGAATTACAAACCCGGATTAGCCGTTATAGTATTAATTCTGTTCTTGGCCGCGGTGCTCAGCGCAATAGGTTTATTCTTGTATCAAATGGAGATATTTAACTAAACGACTGTTCACCCGCAATGTACTGGGCTGGTTGATTCCCCATTAGTCCGGCATCAGTTGCTGCATCAGGGCCAGAAATTTTCGCAATGCCTGGCCGCGGTGACTCAGTTGATTTTTAAGGCCGGATTCCAGTTCCGCCGCGGAACAATTGCGCGTGGGCACATAAAATACCGGATCATAGCCGAATCCATTTTCGCCGCGCGGTGCCGGCAAGATGCGGCCTTCCCAGGTGCCCTGGCAAATCAGCGGCGTGGGATCTTTGGCATGGGCCATGTACACCATCACACACTGAAAGCGCGCGGTGCGCTGGGCATCCGGTACACTGTTGAGCGCCCGCAGCAATTTAGTGAGATTTTCCTGGTCGGACGCGCCCTTGCCGGCATAACGCGCGGAATAAATGCCGGGCTCGCCGTTTAACGCATCCACTTCGATGCCGGAGTCATCCGCCAGCGCCGGCAAACCGGAGTGCCCGGCGGCGTTGCGCGCCTTGATGATGGCGTTCTCCACAAAGGTCAATCCGGTTTCTTCCACATCCGGCACCGCAAATTCCGTTTGCGGAATGGCTTCCATGTGCAACCCGGCGAGCAGTTGGTTGATTTCGCGCAGCTTGCCTTTATTGCCACTGGCTAATACAAAACGGGGAACCGCCTTAAACATGGTCACCCCGCCTAGCCCGCATTTCTCACCAGGATCGCGGGAGCAGGCCGCTCCCGCCCATCCCTGGGCTTCGCGGCACTCGTACATCCTGTACATCGCGCAGGATTCGTGTTCGTAGGCGCCGCTCTGGAGCGAAAGTCATAGCCGTAGCTATG
>DATCIR010000063.1:0-9039 GCA_036507695.1 Gammaproteobacteria bacterium | reverse complement strand
TTCCCCGTATTCGGCCAGTAAGGCCGCGTCGGATCATCTGGTGCGCGCCTGGCATCATACTTATGGATTGCCCGTGCTGTTAACCAATTGCTCGAACAATTACGGCCCTTATCAGTTTCCGGAAAAATTGATTCCCCTGATTATTCTTAATGCCCTGGAAGGCAAGCCGCTGCCGGTCTATGGTGCGGGTGATAATATCCGCGACTGGTTATACGTAGAGGACCATGTGAAGGCGCTGACGGAAGTTCTGCGCAAGGGCAAGGTGGGCGAGACCTATAATATCGGCGGCAATAACGAGAAAACCAACCTGGACGTGGTGAAAACGCTGTGCGCCTTGCTGGATGAGTTGGTGCCCGATTCGCCGTACAAACCGCACGCATCCTTAATTACCTATGTGAAGGACCGGCCCGGTCATGACAAGCGCTATGCGATTGACGCGTCCAAAATCAAAAATGAACTAGGCTGGCAACCAGCGGAAATCTTTGAAACCGGGCTGCGCAAGACCGTGCAATGGTATCTTGCGCATCGGGATTGGTGCCGTCACGTGCAGGATGGCAGTTATCAACGGGAGCGTTTGGGCGCCAATGCCTAGCCCCGTCCATAAAGGCCACCATTTAACGCAGAGACGCAGAGTACGCAAAAAAAAATCTATTTTTTTATTCTTAATTCTTTGCGCCTTAGCGCCTTTGCGTTGAAAGTGAGCGCACATCGATGAGATGGTATTGAACCTAGAAACCGCAGTTGACTGCTTTGAGGAAACAGCAACTGCTTGCGCCAATTGAAGTTTGTGCTCTTCGGCGAGTTCACCTATTGGGTGAGGGCCGCTACAGCGTGCATAGCACGTCGCCTTTGGCGCGCCGCGTCGTTGCAACTCGTTGCAATAGCTCGCTATTGCGCCTCGTTGCGCCTAGCGGCGCGCCAAATTCGACGCACTCTGCACGCTGTTCAACTGCGGTTTCTAGGTTGAAGGTGCTAGTTCGGGTTTGAGCCCGTTTATATCAACAGCGAATACAGGAAAAAGAAAACAATGCAACGCAAAGGTATTATTCTGGCCGGAGGTTCCGGCACCCGGCTGTACCCGGTTACGCAGGCTGTGTCCAAACAGCTGTTGCCCATTTACGATAAACCCATGGTGTATTATCCCTTGACTACGTTAATGCTGGCCGGTATCCGGGATATGCTGCTGATCTCGACGCCTATGGATACGCCGCGTTTTGAATATTTGCTGGGTGACGGCAGCCAATGGGGGCTCAATATTAGCTACGCGGTGCAGGACAAACCGGAGGGCCTGGCGCAGGCGTTTATTATCGGCAAGGAATTTATCGGCAATCATCCCGCGGCCTTGGTGCTGGGCGATAATATTTTTTACGGTCATGACATCGCGGAATCATTGCAAGCCGCGAATGCACAAACCCAAGGCGCCACCATATTCGCCTACCAGGTGAAGGATCCGCAGCGGTACGGGGTGGTGGAAATCGGGCCGGACGGCATTCCGGTCGGCATCGAGGAAAAACCGCTGAAGCCCAAATCACGGTTGGCCGTCACCGGTTTGTATTTTTATGACAACGCGGTCGTGGATATCGCCGCCACGATTAAACCGTCGGCGCGGGGTGAGTTGGAGATTACTGACGTCAATAACCGTTATTTAAAAAACCGTTCTTTGTCCGTTCAACTCTTGGGACGGGGGATAGCCTGGCTGGATACGGGCACGCACGAGTCCTTATTGGAAGCATCCTCCTTTATCGAAACCATTGAGAAACGCCAGGGATTGAAGGTGGCCTGCCCGGAAGAGGTGGCCTACCGCATGGGTTATATTGATCGCGCACAATTGCAAAAACTGGCCGCGCCGCTGTTAAAGACCGGTTATGGTGAATATTTACTGGAGCTGTTGAGTTAGTTTATGAAAGTCATGGAAACACCGATCGTGGATGTCAAGCTCATTGAGCCAAAATGTTTTGGCGACGCGCGCGGATTTTTTCTGGAAACCTTCAGCACGCAGCGTTATCAGGATGCGGGGATTAATGCGGTTTTTGTGCAGGATAATCATTCGCGTTCCCGGCAGGGTGTGTTACGCGGATTGCATTATCAATTGCGTCATCTGCAAGGCAAGCTGGTCAGCGTGACGCGCGGGGAAGTGTTCGATGTGGTGGTGGATATCCGCGTGGGTTCGCCGACGTATGGCCAATGGTGTGGCGCGTTGTTGAACGATGAGAATCACCGGCAAATGTATGTGCCGGCGGGATTGGCGCACGGCTTTGTGGTGTTGTCGGAAACGGTCGATTTTGTCTACAAGTGTACCGATTATTATTATCCGGCAGACGAAAAAGGCTTGTTGTGGAATGATCCCGCGCTTGGTATTGATTGGCGAATTGACACCCCTTTACTCTCGGAAAAAGACCGTAACAATAAAACGCTCGCGGCGTTAAAGGCCGGTAACGAACTACCGCTCTACATCCCAAATAAAGGTGGCCAGTGAAAATCCTGTTACTGGGCGCGGGCGGCCAGGTGGGCCGTGAACTGCCGGAGGCGGTCCGGTCAGCCAAAGATAAAAGCATTGACGTCATCGGGTTTGACCGGAACCAACTGGATATCACCCAGGAAAGCGCAATAACGCGACAAATCCGCGCGCTGCAACCATCCCTTGTCATCAACGCCGCCGCCTATACGGCCGTGGACCGCGCGGAACAGGAACCGGAGAAAGCCTTTGCCGTGAACCGGGATGCGCCGGGCTTTATTGCCAAAGCCTGTGCCAATGCCGGAATTCCCCTGCTGCATATTTCCACGGACTATGTATTTGATGGCGAAAAGCAGGGCGCCTATGATGAAGGCGATGCCGTTAACCCGCTGGGTATCTATGGCCAAAGCAAATGGGAAGGGGAGGAGGCAATCCGGCGGAACCTGGAGCAACACATTATCGTGCGAACCAGCTGGGTGTTTGGCGTCTACGGGAAAAATTTTGTTTACACCATGATAAATCTCGCCAGGCAGCGCGAAGAACTGCGGGTCGTGAATGACCAGCACGGTTGCCCAACGCCCGCGAGCGCAATTGCCACGACGCTGCTGGATATCAGCCGGCAAATCACCAAAGGCGGATTCAATGGCTGGGGCACTTATCATTATTGCGGCCGGCCCCCCACCAATTGGCATCAGTTTGCAGGCGCGATTATAAATGCCGGTAAAGAAAAATTCGCGTTAAAGGTTAAGCAAATTAATCCTATCAGTACCCGGGAATATCCTACCCCGGCAAAGCGGCCGGAAAATTCGGTATTAAACTGTGATAAGATCCGCAACGTGTTTGGCGTCGAACAGCCGGACTGGAACGAAGCTCTGCGAGCCATGTTACAGCACCCGCATTTAATGGATGTCGCACAATAAAAACGCACCAAGAACCCACGAAGCACAGTTAAGGAATACCGCTATGGCCACCACTCATACCAACGCAAACAAGACTGATCCCAAGGTAATAGTCGCTCTGGATTTTGATACGGCCGATAAAGCGCTGGCGCTGGTTAATCAGCTACAGCCGGGGATGTGCCGGGTTAAAGTCGGCAAGGAACTGTTTACCCGCGCCGGACCGCAACTGGTCAAGCAGTTAATCGCTAAGGGATTTGATGTTTTTCTGGATTTGAAATTTCACGATATTCCCAACACGGTCGCCAAGGCCTGCGCGGCGGCGGCGGATCTTGGGGTGTGGATGATGAATGTGCATGCCCAGGGCGGACCCCGGATGATGGAGGCGGCGCGTGAAGCGGTTGCGGGCGCCGGCCGCAAGCCGTTGCTGATCGCGGTGACAATATTGACAAGTTTAACTGACGATGAGCTTCAGGCCGTGGGATTGCAGGGCAACGTGGAACAGAATGTGTTGCGCCTGGCCGCGCTGGCGGAAGCATCCGGCATGGACGGGGTGGTCTGCTCCCCAATGGAAGTGCTAACGCTGCGCGGCAAAGTGGGCGCTGGTTTTAAACTGGTGACGCCGGGCATACGTCCGGCCGGCAGTTCCAAGGATGACCAGTCCCGGGTCATGACGCCGAAGACCGCGTTGCTGGCGGGCGCCGACTATATTGTGGTCGGCAGGCCGGTCACCCAGGCCAAAAATCCGCTGGCGGCCTTGCAGGCAATTCTCACTGAAATAAGGTGAACTATTTACTTGTTGCGCTACCTGAAAAATCTTACCCTAGCTGCTCATGTGAAGTGCTAAACAGCATTTCATATTCGGCAGTACAAATTGTTAAATCACAAAAGGGGAAGATTACATGAAAACTTTAAGCAAACTGGTAGCGGTTTTAATTCTGTCAATGTTGTCTATGGCGTCCTTTGCGGCGGTGAATATTAATACCGCGGATGCTCAAACACTCGAAAAGGAACTCAAAGGCATCGGGGCGGAAAAAGCCGAAGCGATCGTGGCCTACCGCCAGGCGAAGGGTAAATTCAAGTCCGCGGATGAATTGACAAATGTAAAGGGAATTGGTATCAAGACCGTGGACAAAAACCGTGACAATATTGTGCTGGATACACCGGCGCCCTCAAAATAAGCTGGCTTATTGCGGCGATATTTATCACAATAACAATACATTACAATAACAAGAACACATTGAAGGTTAACAGCAGTACAATTGCATACCAACACGGCGCGGCTGTGTTGGTATTTTGTTATTAAGTTGTTTTTTATTCGAAATTCTTTGCGCCTTAGCGTTGAAAATCCTTATCTTCTGTTTAGGAATGAACAGTGGATGAACACTAGTTAATGCTAACCGATAGTTAATTCTATTTTAAGAACAGTATCGATAATGACAACACACGCTCAACCGCAACCGAAGTCAACGCCCATTCCCAATCAACCCAACGTGCCGCCGTATTATTACGAAGACGAAATTAGTCTCATTGATCTTTGGCTGGTGCTGGTGCGGCGTAAAAAACTGTTAATAGTTACCTTTGCCACTATTACCGTTATTGGTTTGGTGATGGCACTGGTTACCCCTAAAAAATACAACTATAGCACCTCGATCGAACTTGGCAGCCGCGTTATTCAGGATAAAGTCCAGCCGATCGAATCGCCCGAGACCTTGCTCGCTAAAATTCAGGAAAGCTACATTCCTTTTGTGCAGCAGCAATATCGTAATGAAAATCCCGACAATAACGCGGTCTACAAGATATCAGCACGGGTTCCCAAAGGGAGTCAAATCATTGTGGTGGAGAGCCAAGGTGGTGAGGAAAATGGGGCGGTCTATAAGGACTTACAACAAAAGGTTATTAACCAGGTGCAAAGCGACCACAAGCGGATATTGGAAGTCATCCGTAAGGAATTGGAAATTTCCCGCAACGATGCCGTGAATAAGCTGGAAGAATTAAAAGATACGGTCAAATTGTTGATTGCCAGGGAAAAGCGCCTTACCGAGATCGCGGAACTGATAAAACGCCAGATCGAGGAAGCAAAAGCGGATTTGGCGATTGCCGAAAAAAACCGCCAACGCTCGGTAAAAGAGGCGACTAACGAAGCGAAAGCGATGACGTTATTGATGCTGGATAACGAAGTGCAGCAGCAACGCCTCCGGTTGGCGAAATTGGAAGAACGCTTGATTGTTGAAATCGCGGAGGGCCAGGATAAATTGGCCAGTGACATCATCACCAATGAAAGGCTGCAGGAAGCACAGAAAGATCAAATCAAACGTGTCGAAATCCAGCTGGCTAACCTGGTGGAAACCCGCGCCTTGGTGCCCCCCATGCAATCCATGGAACCGACGGGGGTAGCCAAACGCGTGATATTGGCCATCGCCATGGTATTGGGATTTGTGCTGGCGTTGATGGCGGTATTTATTGCGGAATTTCTGCAGAAAGCTAAAGAACAAATGGCGCAGGACGTCAGTTCCGGCAGTGAGTCATCGGTATAGGTTTGTTTATGAGTATTCAGCCTGTCATATTGTCTGGTGGATCCGGTACCCGGCTTTGGCCCTTGTCCCGGGAATTGTATCCCAAGCAGTTGTTGCCACTGGTCAGCAACAATACTATGTTGCAGGACACCCTGCTGCGGCTTTATAAAAAGCCTGCGACTTCCGCTGCGGCAGGTTTAGGTAACATCGGTATTCAGCCACCCATTATTGTTTCCAACAACGAACATCGTTTCCTGGTGGCCGAGCAATTGCGCCAGATCGGAATCGCTAACGGCCGTATTATCCTGGAGCCCGCCGGCCGCAACACCGCGCCGGCCCTAACCCTCGCCGCATTAAGTTGTGATGCGGATTCCATCCTGCTGGTCATGCCGGCGGATCATGTAATCCTGGATACCGGCACGTTCATCACCGCCTGCGTGATGGCGAACACCCTGGCGGAAGACAATTGGCTGGTGACTTTCGGTATTGTTCCGCGCCATGCGGAAACCGGTTACGGTTATATTAAAAAAGGCGGGGAATTACCCCACAAGAACCCGCAAAATCCGCTTGCCTGTGCCGTCGATCAGTTTGTTGAAAAACCGGATCTCGAAACCGCGCAACGCTATGTCGAGTCCGGTGAGTATCTCTGGAACAGCGGCATGTTCATGATGAAGGCTTCGGTATGGTTAGAGCAACTGGAGCGCTTCCGCCCCGAGATACTGCAAACCTGCCGGCTGGCTTATGAAAAGGGTAAAAAGGATTTGGATTTCTTCCGGGCGGATGCTGTCGCTTTCGCGCAATGCCCCAGTGACTCCATCGATTATGCCGTGATGGAGAAAGTCGCCGATGCGGTAAATTCGGGCAAAGACGTCAGCGCGGCGGTCGTGCCGCTGGATGCGGGCTGGTCCGATGTGGGGGCCTGGTCGTCGTTGTGGGAAGTGGGCAAGCGCGATGCGCAAGGTAATGTCATCAAGGGTGATGTGAAAACCCATGATGTCAGCAACAGTTTTCTGCATGCGGAGCACCGGTTTGTCGCGGGCGTTGGTATCAAGGATCTGGTGGTGGTCGAAACCGCCGATGCGGTTTTGGTGGCCGACAAACACCGGGCCCAGGATGTTAAAAAAATTGTCGAGTGGTTAAAGGAGCAGGAAAGAGACGAGCACCTCGTGCACCGGCAGGTCTACCGGCCCTGGGGTTCCTATGAAGGCGTTACCGCGGGCGACCGGTTTCAGGTCAAGCGCATTGTGGTCAAGCCCGGCGCCTCCCTGTCATTGCAAATGCATCATCACCGGGCCGAGCATTGGATCGTGGTGAAGGGTACGGCCAAAGTCACGCGTGGTGTGGAGGTGTTCCTGATTACGGAAAATCAGTCTACTTATATCCCCTTGGGTGAAAAACACCGGCTGGAGAATCCGGGAACGGTGCCTTTGGAAATCATCGAGGTGCAATCGGGGAGTTATCTGGGAGAAGATGACATCGTCCGGTTTGAGGATAACTATGGCCGATGACGCCGCAGGGCTCGTTAGGGCCGTTGCCCATGAAAAAATATCTGCCGGTAATATCTTAAGTGCTTGAAAGCACAACTACAAAAGATTAACCACATAATATTCGCAATTGCGTACGCTACCGGCAACAGGTACAATTCACCGTTTTTTGCCGCAGGAGAAAGGGGTCAATGAGCAAGAGCCGCGTATTTACATCAGAATCCGTATCAGAAGGTCATCCCGACAAGGTCGCTGACCAGATTTCCGACGCGATTCTGGATGCCATTTTTAAACAGGATAACAAGGCACGGGTGGCCTGTGAAACCCTGGTGAACACCGGAATGGTGGTTATCTCCGGGGAAATCACCACCGAAGCGTGGGTCGACATGCAGGACGTGGTGCGCCAGACGGTCAAACGTATCGGTTATAACAGTTCCGAAATGGGTTTCGACTGGGAATCCTGCGCGGTCCTGACCTCGATCGATAAACAATCCGCTGACATCGCCATGGGTGTGGATGAAAGCGAAGACCACGAGCAGGGCGCCGGCGACCAGGGATTAATGTTCGGCTACGCTTCCAATGAAACCAATGTATTGATGCCCGCGCCGATCACCTATGCGCATCTGCTGGTGAAGCGCCAGGCCGAGGTGCGTAAGAGCGGCAGATTGCCGTGGCTGCGCCCGGACGCAAAAAGCCAGGTCACTTTCCGTTATGAAGACGATAAACCTGTCGGCATTGAAGCTGTGGTATTGTCGACCCAACACACGCCGGATATCGCCTACAAGGATTTGCGTGAAGCCGTGATGGAGGAAATCATTAAACCGGTGCTGCCCGCCGAATGGATTAGCACTAATACCAAATTTCATATCAATCCCACCGGCCGGTTTGTGGTCGGCGGCCCGGTCGGGGATTGCGGCCTGACCGGCCGGAAAATCATCGTTGACACCTATGGCGGTATGGCGCGTCACGGTGGCGGCGCCTTCTCCGGCAAGGATCCGTCAAAAGTCGACCGTTCCGCCGCGTATGCCGGCCGCTATGTCGCGAAAAACATCGTGGCCGCCGGTTTGGCGGAGCGTTGCGAGATCCAGGTGTCGTATGCGATCGGCGTGGCCGAACCCACGTCCATCAGTGTGGAGACATTTGGCACAGGTAAAATCGACGATGATAAGATTACCGCCCTGGTGCGCGAGTTCTTTGATTTGCGTCCGCGCGGCCTGATCAAAATGTTAGATTTGTTACGTCCTATTTACAGTGCGACCGCGGCTTATGGCCACTTCGGACGGGAAGAACCGGATTTTACCTGGGAAAAAACCGATAAAGCCGAAGCGCTTAAAGACGCCGCCGGCATTAAATAACCGATGTATCGGTAGGATGCGTTGATAAGCCGTAGGATGCGGTGACGAGCCCAGGGAGAAGGTGAGACCGGGAACCGGTCGAGAGGCTGGCCTGGGCCCATGGGCGAGGTAGACTGCGTCGGGAACATGCAGTCGAGAGCGCTGTCAGGAACAAGCGCCGGGACTGCGTCGGGAACATGCAGTCGAGAGCGCTGTCAGGAACAAGCGCCGGGACTGTGTCGGGAACATGCAGTCGAGGCACGAACCGCATTGATAGATGTTTATCACCGCGGTTGTGCCGGCTATCCATGACCGCATGGGAACAGGAAAGATTTTTAAAATCGAATTAGCCTG
>DATCIR010000062.1:0-11416 GCA_036507695.1 Gammaproteobacteria bacterium | reverse complement strand
CTGCACGTGTTGCGCAAGCCGCTGGCCACAAAGCAAAGTGGCTGCTTCATCCGGTAAGTCAAGTTGCACTGAGTCTTTGCTCATTGAGGATTTACCAATTGCCGGACATAAGGAAACAGATCTGTCGCCAACAAGCCGCGTTCACCATGCTCCGTAGCCGCCAAATCCGCCGCCGCGGCGTGAATATACACGGCCGCAATGGCCGATGCGCTGAGCTGATTTGTTTGCGCCATACAGCCCGCCACTATACCGGTGAGCACATCGCCCATGCCTCCCGCCGCCATACCCGGGTTGCCGGCGCCGCATAATGTGATATCACCCTGCCCGTCACAGACCAGGGTGCCGCAGCCTTTCAGCACCGCGATACCGCCATAACGCGATTGCAGCGCGCGGACCGCGGCAAACCGATCCTGCTGGATGTGTGAGGCCGGCGTCTGTAACAAACGTCCCGCCTCGCCGGGATGGGGTGTTAATACCCAGTTGGAGCGGACCAGCGGTTCATGGGCCAGCAAATTCAACGCATCCGCATCCAATATCAATGGTTTTGCGGTTTCCAGCACCATACCCAGCAGCGCTTGCGCCCAGGGGTCCTGACCCAATCCAGGACCAATCGCAATACAACTCGCGCTACTGAGCAAGGGTCTTAGTTGCGCGGCGCTTTCAACGCCATGACACATAATTTCCGGCCGCGCGCTGACAACCGCGGCCACATGTTCCGCACGGGTTGCCACGCTTACCAGGCCCGCCCCGCTGCGTAATGCCGCTTCCGCCGCCATGCGCGCCGCACCCGGCATGCCATGATTACCGCCGATAATCAGCACATGGCCAAAATTTCCTTTATGCGCGCAGCGTTTGCGGGGTGGCAGCAGACGGGACACGTCCTCCTGAGTAATGCGATATGCCGACGCTTCCAGCTGGGCATAAACCTTGGCGTCGATACCCAGATCATCAAACAACAATTCACCGCAATAGTCCGGCCCTTGCCCGGTTAACAGCCCCTGCTTCACGCCAATAAAGGTAACGGTCACATCAGCCTGAACAGCGGCGCCCAACACACTGCCGGTGTCGGCATGCAAGCCGGAGGGTATATCCACGGCAACCACAGGACAAGCCGCCGTGGCTTTGGCGTGGTTGATTGCTTCAATCGCGGCCCGCCATTGATCCTTGACGTCACCGGACAACCCGGTGCCCAATAAGGCATCCACAATAACATCCCCCGGCGCAGCCAGCGTTCCGTCGAAAGAGTGTATTGGCACCGGCGTAGCTTGCAGTTTTTCAAAAGCCAGTCTGGCGTCGCCCTTGAGCCGTGACGACTCCGCAAGGAGGTAAACCGTGGCGTCCACACCCTGTTCGTGCGCGAGACGCGCGATAATAAAGCCATCACCGCCGTTATTGCCCGCGCCACAAAACACCGTGATGCGCCGCGCCCGCGGCCAACGCCGCCGCAGCGCAGCGAATACCGCCGCGCCGGCATGCTCCATGAGTTGAATTCCCGGTGTATTGAAGGTAGCAATAGCGGCACGATCCAAAGCGCGAACCTGCTCAGCGCGGTATACTTGTTTAGGTAAATTCTTGGATAGGCTTATCGGCATGGCTTTTGACTTGGCTTGTAAATTGGTTCCAGTTGAATGACAAATCACAGTAAAAGCGAAAACAAATATCAGCACCTTGACCTGCGGCAACTGGCTAATCATATCAAAAGCCAGGCCCGGGCATTGGGGTTTCAGCAGGCGGGTATTACGGATACCAATTTGACTGACGCCGAAATCCATTTATTGAACTGGTTAAAGAACGGTTATCAGGGTGATATGGACTACATGCAGCGCCATGGCAGCAAACGCAGCCGTCCTCCGGAACTCGAAGCGGGCACGGTGCGAGTCATCAGCGCGGCAATGAATTACTGGCCCGAGGTGAGTCACGAGCGCTGCCAGGCGGTGCTCGAAGATGCTGAAAAAGCCTATGTGTCGCGCTATGCGCTGGGCCGCGACTACCACAAATTGCTGCGCAAACGCTTACAAACCCTGGCCCACGGCATTGAACAGCAGATTGGTGAATTCGGTTACCGGGTATTTACTGACAGCGCGCCGGTGCTGGAAAAAGCCCTGGCGGAAAAAGCCGGCCTGGGCTGGATCGGCAAACACACCAATCTTATTGCGGAGCACAGCGGATCATGGTTTTTTATCGGCGAAATTTATACCGACCTGCCATTACCGGTTGATACACCGGCCAGCAATCATTGCGGCACCTGCCAGGCCTGTATCGACGCCTGCCCCACCGGCGCGATTATCGCGCCTTACACCCTGGACGCGCGTTTATGCATTTCTTATTTAACGATAGAATTGCGCGGCAGGATTCCGCTTGAACTGCGCCCTTTGATCGGCAACCGCATCTATGGCTGCGACGATTGCCAAATCGTCTGCCCCTGGAACCGGTTCACCCGCCAGACGCGCGAACCTGATTTTCTACCCCGCCGCCCGTTGGATGATGCTAGCTTACTGGAATTATTCTCCTGGACCGAACAACAATTCCTGGAAAAAACCGCAGGCAGCGCCATCCGGCGCATTGGTTATGAATGCTGGCTACGCAACATCGCCGTGGCGCTGGGGAACGCACCCGCCAGCGACACTATCATCAGCGCACTAAGCAATAAGCTGCAGCATCCCTCAGCGCTGGTGCGGGAACATGTGCAGTGGGCCTTACGGCAACATCAGCCGCAAGATCCACAATAACAACGGCTTCTACATTTCTTCACAAATTCTTCTCACTCACCTGCCGCTGCCGCAAAACCTGAGTTCTAAATCACTTTTTTGAAAATAAGGCGCCTAAATAGCCTGATAGTGGGTTTTATTTCGCGCAATTCACTGTAAAATTTTTCCTTAAATGGCCGAATGAATAATGGAGCTTTGCAATGAATTGGTTGTCAAGATGAACTATCGCCTGCTACTGATCGCTTTTACTGCCCTCGCGTTTGCCGTGTTAACAGGCTGTGCCGGCGCCCCTAAACAAACAGACGCCGTGAGCCGTGCCGGTAAATCCCCTGGAACATCCCCCGCCCAGCAAAATCCGCAAGCAACGTATGCGAGCCTCAGCCAGCACTATAAACGCTGGAAAGGCACACCCTATGAAATCGGCGGCCTCAATAAAAACGGCATCGATTGTTCCGGTTTTGTCCATCTCGCGTTTCGCGAGACATTTGGCATGCGGCTGCCACGCAGTACGGAAGACCTGGCCGTCGCCGGCAGAAATATTGCCAAACATGAACTCGATGTTGGGGACCTGGTGTTTTTTAAAACCGGTTTTCGCAAGCGCCATGTTGGCATCTATATGGGCAACGAGCAGTTTATTCATGCTTCCACATCCAACGGCGTGATGAAATCCAGCTTGAATAATCCTTACTGGTTACAACATTATTGGAAATCCACCCGCTTGTTGAACAACTGACTTTACCGCAACACCAAGGCGCCGGACGCGTTCCGCGAACACTGCGAGGGTCAGGCGGTTCAACGTTTTACCGTGACTACCCGCGACCTGATGCTTTGCAACCAATAGTCACCCCACTGGTGAATCGATAGCGCGAATAAAATGAAGAACGCGCCCAACCAGACATCAAACGAGATCACTTCGTTATTCAGAACATGACCAAGCAATAGCGCTGACACGGGTGTAATCAATGGTATCAAGGCAACACGGTTCGCTTCCCAGTGTTTCAAAATATAAAAGTAAAGGGAAAACCCGATCACCGAACCTAACACGCCCAAGTAAATGAGCGCCGCCGCCGGCCTGAATTCATAACCGGCGGGGATATTGCCATCGACCACGAGCCAGGTAATCGAGTACAGCGGCGCCACCACCAATAGTCCGCCCGTGGTGGTGGTGAGCGCCGGCAGCGAGCGGTTAATGCGTTTCACCCACACCGCGCTCACGGAATGCAGAAACACCGAAATCAACATGGCAACCACACCTTGCCAGGCGATAGCATGCCCGTTGATATCCGCGCCAAATATCACCGCAAGCCCTGCCATGCCCAATGCAGCGCCGGCGAATTTACCCGGTGTCAACCCGGATTCCTGCAAACAAAACGCCGCTAATACCGCCGTGGCTACCGGGGTCAGGCCAAATAGAACGGAAATGAGACCGGACGGAATATATTGCGCCCCCCAATACACCATCATCATGGAACCATAAATTCCCAAGCCGGCGGCAACATAGGTTTCCAGGGCCTTGCGGTCCACCGCGATCTTGTGCCGCAGCGCCATAACCAGGGCAACGCAGACAACGGCGCCCAGCAACATACGGCCGGTAACACCAAACATAAAACCCCAGCCTTCACTACTCCATTGAATGGCCAATGGCGTAGTGGACCAGATGATAATCACTCCCAAAAATGCAGCCGGCACCGACATGATCGTTTCCACCCTGTTTGTTTTACGTATAGCCTCAGCAACATCAGTAACGAAAAAGGCCGCAGTTCTTGCGAAGCTGCGGCCTTTTGAAACTGTTATGATTACTTGTAGACTAGCTTTGTACCACTTGTTTCATCAGGCCACAGACCTTTCCGCGACGCGCCTTAATCACATGCCATACCGCGCACAGCGTGCCGGCACGGCGCGTGATGGCCATGGGCGCTTGAGGAAAATCGTGATGAAAGCGAATATTGTTCATGATCGCCGAGTGTGTGTTTAATTGGGCTCAGTGTCAAGCGCTGAATGATACAGTCTGTGTTTCAATTGTTTCCGGGTGGCGCCGCGTGTCACTGTGATTATGGTAAAGGTTCCGGCAAGCGGATAAAGTGCTCGCGGTAATACTTTAATTCTTCGATGGAGTCCTTGATATCATCCAGGGCCAGGTGATTATTATTCTTGTTAAAGCCACTGGCTAGCTGCGGCGCCCACCGGGCCACCAGTTCCTTGAGCGTACTCACGTCCAGGTTGCGGTAATGAAAGTACGCTTCCAGCTCCGGCATGCAGCGCGCCAAAAAACGCCGGTCCTGGCAAATACTGTTGCCGCTCATGGGTGATTTGCCCTTGGGAACATACTGTTGCAAAAATTCGACAGTCTGCCGTTCGGCCTCACGCTCACTCACCGTGCTGTTTTTAACCCGTTCCCTAAGCCCGGATTTGGTATGCTGTTTAGTGTTCCAGTCATCCATGCTGTCCATCACCGCGTCGCTTTGGTGAATAGCCAGCACGGGACCTTCGGCAATAATATTTAGTTGCGCATCGGTTACCACGGTTGCGATTTCAATGATCTTGTTCTGTTGCGTATCCAACCCTGTCATCTCAAGGTCGATCCATATCAAATTGTTGGCGTCTTGGCTCATTTCCGAACTATCATCTCTGTGGTTTTGATCGGCGCAGTTTACCTGCAAACTGCAACTTGTCCCACTCGCTGCGTCTGAGCACAATAAAGCAGATTATCGCGGGCGCGTCAAAGGTAAAAATGATGCGCAGGAATAGGCAAGAAAAGTAAATGAATACATTTACGTGTGATTATTTCGCGGCTTGCGTTATTTTATGGTGCGCGCGGTCATAACTGTCTTTTCCGGTGCGCATTGCGTCCCAATCATCTAAACTTAAGGAAACAACCCCAGAAGGTAACCCATGAATTCAATTAAAACTGGCGTATTGGCCTTATTAATTTTCGGTTTAACACCCGTTTCGTCGCATGCCGTAGATGTGGAAAATGGTAAAAAGTTATACACCGAACGTTGTGGTGGCTGCCATGACACCCGGGTCCACACGCGCCCCAACCGGATCGTCCACACCTACGAAGACCTGGTCAACCGGGTCCGTTTTTGTGACAACGCTAATAAAGCAAACCTGTCCGAAAAAGACATCTATGATGTTTCTGAATACCTTAATACCGCCTTTTACCGGTTTCTGAAGATAAAAGGCAATGACTGAACTCATTCACAGATCCTGCAAAGCCCTGCCAGCGGGTACTCCGCCGCTGCCTGCCAGTGAAGTAGCGCAATTAATGCAGCAACTGCATGGTGATTGGGAACTGCAGCAACAGCCATCTGGCCTGAAGCGCAGCGTCAGGTTCAAAAATTATTACCAGACCATGGCCTTTGTAAATGCCGTGGCCTGGATCGCCCACCAGGAAGACCATCACCCGGAGCTAAAGGTCAGTTACAATCGCTGCGTGATTCATTACAGCACCCATTCCACGGGCGGCATCTCGGAGAATGATTTTATCTGTGCCGCCAAGATTGACGCGTTTCTGGCGCCTAACGCTGAAAACCGTTAACGGTAAGTTGGTGATTGTTATCCCTGCTTTAGTGATTTAAAAAATAATAATGACGTCTATGTGTTTTGCCTTGATCCTGTGTGTCATGACCAGCATGCATTATGTCCCAGCGTAAACTGACACGCCGCCAGTCCTGGCGGGTACAGAAAATCCAGCAAGAGCGCTTATCCCGCGCCCAATCCAAGGTGCAATCCATGGAACACACCCTGGAAGGCCAGTCTCTCGGCCCGGAGCAAACCGGCCGCATCGTTGCCCACTATGGCGCAAACCTGGATGTGGAAGATGCGTTGGGTAACGTTCACCACTGTCTTACCCGGGCGAATTTGCCCCGGCTGGTGTGCGGAGATCGGGTGATCTGGCAAGCAACCGGCACGAACCAGGGTATCATTACCTCATTAATACCCCGCACGAATCTGCTGGCGCGGCCGGATCATAATAAACAACTAAAACCGGTAGCCGCCAATATCGACCAGATGTTGATCGTGGCGGCGCCCACACCGGCGTTGGGCGAAGACCTTATTAACCGTTACCTGGTGGCGGCCGAATTAACCTCCATTCAGCCTTTACTTGTCATCAATAAGACGGACTTGCTGGACGCAGAGCAAAAACACACGCTGGAACAACAACTGGCGGTTTATGTGCAGATTGGTTATTCAATTATTTACACCAGCACGCGGCGGAAAAACGGACTCAGCGACTTGACCAGATATCTGGCGGATAAAACCAGTATTTTCGTGGGTCAATCCGGCGTCGGTAAGTCCTCCTTGATCAAAACATTTATTCCTGATGCCGATATTCGGGTTGGGGAATTATCCAACGCCACCGGCTTAGGGAAACATACCACGACGGTCACCGTGCTCTATCATTTGCCGGGCGGAGGCAGCATCATTGATTCACCCGGCGTGCGGGAATTTGGCCTGGGCCATGTTTCCCGCGCGCAAGTCACTGAAGGATTTGTTGAATTTAAGCCTTTCATCGGTCAATGCAAATTCAAGGATTGCAAACACCTGCGCGAGCCGGATTGCGCCATCAAAAACGCGGTTGCGGCACAACAAATTACTCAACAACGATTCGACAGCTATCAGCGTATTGTAAAAAACCTTTTTTGACGTTAGTGGGATATCAGGTTGTGTTGTTTACAATCCCCGCTACTCACTTCTACCGGTAAATTCCCCCCCCCGAATTTCGAGGATTGCGGCTATCTGCATTGCGGAATTAGAATTCGAAAAAACTCACTAAACCGTGAAATTTTACTACTTCCTCAACTCGTCGTTGGCGGGACATAGGCTATAATTACCCACAGGCCGTTTGTGACGCCATAACCACCGATACCAATACCATTGGCTGAATACTCAAGAACTGAGGGAGACTAAACATGCGCCATTGTTTACCCTATTTCGCAACCCTCTGCCTGTGTTTGCCAATCTATGTGATGGCTGAACAATCGATGAGCCAGTTCACCACCGTTCTCGATAGCCAGTTCAAACACTACGCAGAAAGTCTAAGCACATCTCAAAGCTACAAGGCCTTATCGGGTATGGATGGCAGCGACGCCCTGGCGCTGGACATCGGTTTTGAAATTGCCACAACCCGACTGGAGCGTGACTCGTTTCTGAAATCCTATACTTCAAAAACATCTCCCGACCTGCTGCGGACCCCCAAGCTGCATATCAGCACCCGGCACAACGAGGGCTGGAACGCCGGCGCGTTTTACACGTCCGTGCCTGATAGCGATATTCAAATCTATGGCGGCGAGTTGCAATACTTGTTGATGCCAAATCAGCGATCGTTGCTGCCTTCGTTATCGGTACGCGGCACCTATAGTCAAATGAGCGGCGTGGATGATTTGTTCGTGACATCCACCGGCCTGGAGTTATCGGTTTCCAAGGGTTTCCAAGCGTTCACACCCTACGCGGGCATTGGCACAATGTGGTTGGATGGTGAATACGAACTGGAGGGTTATACGTCGCGCTTAACCCAAAACAAGTATTTCTTGGGATTGCAATTCAATCTCGGCGCGTTCAGGTTGTCCGCGGAAGCGGAACAGTCCGGCGAGGAATCGACCATTCGGGCGAAAAGCGGTTTCCGTTTCTAAACGCTGCCGCCTAAACCGCGGTGTTACCATCCGGCGATGAATGGCTGATTACAGCAGTGACTTATCGAGGTGCAACGCTCTATCCAGGCCAATAATAGTATGCGTGTTTTTTGCACCGCGCATATTGGTATTCTTCAGATTCGCGCCACTGACATCCGCGCTGGCAAAATCCACGTCCCGCATATCACTGCCGGAAAAATTCGCCGACACCAGTTTGGCAAAGGCCAATTTGGATTCCTTGAGGTTGGCATCCACCAAAGTTGCGTTGCTGAAGTTAGCGGAGGAAAAATCCGATTTACGCATGATCGCCTTCGACAAATTGGACCAGGTAAAGGACGCGTGCGTCGCCGTCACCTCGTACATACTCGCCTCCCGGGCGTCGGTGTCGGAAAAATTCGCTTCGGAAATATTCGCGCCGCGGAATTGGGCGCCGCGCAGACTCGCGCTGACAAATGAGGTCCGATAGGCATTGGCGCCACGCAGATCACATTTGTCCATTGTGGCCTGGTGAAAATCCGCGCCAAACAATAAAGCGTTTTGTAAATTAGCGTACGTTAAATCCGCGCGCTGTAAATTCGCACCCGACAAATCGGTATGGCTTAAATCGACGGAACGCAGGTTGGTGCCTTCGAAATTTGTGCCGCGCAAAATAGTGCCATATAAGTCCGCGCCGGTCAGATTGACTTTGCGCATATCGACCCCACTCAGGTTACTGTCACCCAGATAGGCTTTTTCCAGGCTGGCATCCGTTAAAGTGGCCCCGGCAAGATTAATATTCCTCAGGCTGGCCCGGTCGAGCTTGGCGTTGCGCAGGTTGGCGTTGGAAAGATCCGCCTCATCCAGCACCGCTCCGCGTAAATCGGCGTCCTGCAGATTGGCGCCGCTCAGGTTGGCGCCCGCCAATAACGAACCGGCCAGTTTGGTTTGGCGCAGGTTAGCGCCGCTCAAATCGGCGTTCCTAAAATTGGATTCTGTGATATTGCTATTACGAAAATACGCGCCTTTGAGGTTGGCGCCGCGAAAGTTGGTCTGGGGCAGATCAAGATCGGACAAGTTCTTGCCGGAAAAATCCGCGGGCCGCACAGTCCCGCTTGAGGCAATCTCGCGCATCACATCGACTTTCGCCATGGGTTTGGCGTAACCGCTGCGTTTTTCCGAGGCTGAACAACTGACAAGCAAGCTAACAGTGACTAGAACAACAAAAAGTTTTTTCATAATTCCTGCAATACATTCCTATTTCGCTGCGATCGATAAGCTCCTGCAGCACTAAGACACAGGGAACAACCATTGGTTTGCTCTTCAGGTGATTATCGCCGCCGGCAGCAACGATCGCGAAGCTCCGGCAGGCGTTTTTTTAGCGTATCAAGTTTTTCGCAATAAGGTAATGCCGCCGATAATCATATGTTTTTTTGGAAATTTTTCAGTCTCAGGGTTTTTCCATCCCGTAGGCGCAAAGCACGCATTGTAACGCATTTTCACCCGCAACGCGGACGCCTGGATCTCCGGTCTTTTAACCGAAATTGCACCCACACCGCTAGCCCGCATTTCTCACCAGGCGGCCGCTAATGATCAAGAAAAGATGGAAAAACAAACGGCTATGCATCATAAATCAAAGACACATTGTTCAGCGCTCTGGCCTATCGCGGTTCAGACTGGTCTTCGCGTCCGTAGGCTTGCTCTTCGCTCAAGCCATAGCTACGGCTATGACTTTCGCTCCAGAGCGGCGCCTACGAACACGAATCCTGCGTCTGTTCCCGCGATCCTGGTGAGAAATGCGGGCTAGCCAGCGAAAATGGAGGGACAACGGTGAACAGGATTAAATGCTAAGCGGTGTTGATCCGGGCGGCGGCCAGCCGCTGAGCGGCTAACCACTTGATAGGCAGGCATTCAGGGGTGATTAATCAAGACCGGCGATAACGGCGAGCCGCACCAATTCAGTCACTGAGCTTGCCTTCATTTTAGTCATTAGGTTGGAGCGGTGCAGCTCAATGGTTTTAATGCTGACGCCCAATTCCGACGCGATGATTTTGTTAGCCGTGGATTTAAGCACATAGTGTAAAACTTCACGTTCGCGCGGTGTGAGTGTCGACAGGCGTTCCTTGATGGCGTTAATGCGTTCCTGTGCTTTGCGGTTATCCAGGTCAAATGCAATGGCGCTTTGTATGCGTTCGAGCATGATGGTGTCGTTATAGGGTTTCTCAATAAAATCGTAGGCGCCGGCTTTCATGGAGCGTACGGCCACGTCTACATCCGCATGACCGGTCATGATAATAACGGGCAGGGTGCAGGCTAGCTGTTTAAGTTTGCTATGCAAATCCATGCCGCTGATACCCGGCATGCGTACATCCAGTACCAGGCAGCCAGCCAGGTCCTTATGATAGAAGTCCAGAAATTCCTGGCCGGACTCAAAGGTCCTGACCGGAAGTTTTACCGAGTCGATCAACCAAGCCAGTGATTCCCGCGCGAAATTATCATCGTCAACCACATAGACGGCGGACTGCATGGCTAATTCCCGCTGTTTATAGGCAGTTCAAAGGAAAAACAAGCGCCGGCGCCCGGTGCATTTTTTGCGTAAACGACGCCGTTATGCGCTTCAATAATCGACCGGCTGATGGATAAGCCCATGCCCATGCCGTCGGGTTTGGTGGTGTAAAACGCGTCAAACAACCTGGACTCCGCCTGCGGTAAAATACCATGGCCGTAATCGGTAATGGAAAGCTTGACGTTATTCCCGGCCGGGCTGGTAGAGATCACCAGTTTACGCTTAGAGGGTTCAATATGTTCCATGGCATCCAGGCCATTGCGAATGAAATTCAACACCACCTGTTCCAGCTGAACCGCGTTCGCAATCAAATCCGGCAGGTCATTGGCCAAATCCAGGATGACACTCACTCGATGACGTTTAATTTCCACGGACGCCAGGTCAACAATGTTCTGAACCACGCCGTTTAGTGAGGTCAGTGTGTTTTGAGAAACACCTTTTTGCACAAATTCCCGCAGGTGACGGATGATATCAGCGGCGAAGGTGGCGCTTTCCACCGTGCGTTCCAGCCCCATTATCAATTGTTCCCG
>DATCIR010000061.1:0-7065 GCA_036507695.1 Gammaproteobacteria bacterium | reverse complement strand
TAGTTACAATAAAACAAACTATTTTCAAAAAACAGAATCAATAGTTTTTACCATTCTTTTCCCTTATTGTAGAGTCTATCGCATACCATGAAAAAGCCTGTTGTGTCGCTGCTATGCCTGTTGCTGGGACTGTTTTATTCTGCACTTGTGTTGGCGGGTGCGGCCGAACAACAATTGGAAAAGTTTTTTAAGCAGGTCCGCAGCATGCGCGCGGAATTCACCCAAACCGTGATGAACGACAACAAGCGTTCGGTGGAAAAATCACAAGGGGTACTGCAAATGCAGCGGCCCGGCAAGTTTCACTGGAAATATCAAACTCCCTATGAACAACAAATTGTCGCCAACGGTAAGAAATTATGGATTTATGACGTAGAGATGGAACAGGTGATTGTCAAGAACCTTGATTTGGCCCTTGGCGATACACCCGCGGTTTTGCTCAGCGGAGACGCCAATATCGCGGACCGGTTTGAGATCAAGGAAATCACCGAGAACATGCCGGGTGAAGCGGGGTTGTTTTGGCTGCAACTGACGCCCAAACAGCAGGAGGCCGGTTTCGAAAAGCTGCTGCTGGCGTTTTCGGCAGGCAATCTGCAAATCATGGAACTCAAGGACAGCTTTGGACAAGTTACCCGTATAACATTTTCTCATCTGGAACAAAATCCCGTTATCAATCCTTCCGTATTTAACTTTGTACCCCCCGCAGGGGTGGATGTGATCAATGAAACTGATGGTCCCGAAAACAATAGGTAGCCGGCATAACAGCCGCATGGCTAAGCTGTCATGAATCGTCCCGATTTACTGGCAACAGATCCTGAGTTAAGTCAACGGCCGCTTGCGGACCGGATGCGCCCGGCGCGCATTGAAGAGTTTTTCGGGCAACACCATGTGCTGGGTATCAACAAACCGTTGCGGCAGGCCATTGAATCAGGCCGCCTGCATTCCATGGTACTGTGGGGGCCGCCGGGAACGGGAAAAACCACCCTGGCCCACCTGATTGCGCAAACCATCAATGCGCAGTTTCTGAAACTATCCGCGGTGCTATCCGGCGTGAAAGAGATTCGTCATGCTATTGATCAGGCGCAGCGGCATCGTGAACAGCACCGGCAGGATTCGATCTTGTTCGTGGATGAGGTGCACCGCTTCAACAAGGCGCAACAGGATGCTTTTCTTCCCTTTGTTGAAGACGGCACGGTGATTTTTATCGGCGCCACCACGGAAAATCCTTCCTTCGAACTGAATAACGCCTTGTTGTCCCGCGCCCGGGTCTATGTGTTAAGAAGCCTGGATATGGACGCATTGCTGGCTATCATCGAGCGCGCGTTAACAGACAAGGAACGGGGTCTGGGAAATCTGGCGATTGAGTTTCCGTTGGAATTGCGCCAATCTCTGGCGCAGTTTGCCGACGGTGATGCCCGGCGGGCGCTCAATGTACTGGAAATTTGCAGTGACCTTGCGGAACCCGGCGCGGATGGCCGAATCACGATTACGGCGGACTTGTTGAATGAAGTGCTGACCGGAACCTTGCGCCGTTTCGACAAGGGAGGCGAGGCCTTTTACGATCAGATTTCCGCGCTGCATAAATCCGTGCGCGGTTCCGATCCGGATGCCGCGCTTTATTGGATGGCGCGCATGATCGATGGCGGTTGTGATCCTTTGTATCTGGCGCGGCGGATTGCGCGCATGGCGTCGGAAGATATCGGCAACGCGGATCCGCGCGCATTACAGCTGGCGTTAAACGCCTGGGATGCGCAACAGCGCTTGGGCAGCCCGGAAGGCGAGTTGGCGCTGGCGCAGGCGGTGGTATATCTCGCCTGCGCGGCAAAAAGTAATGCCGTGTATGTGGCCTACCAGGCGGCAATGCGCGATGCGCAGCAGTACGGCTCGCTGGAGGTGCCGCTCAAACTGCGTAATGCGCCCACCCGGCTGATGAAAGAATTGAATTACGGTGAAGCCTATCGTTATGCGCATGACGAACCGGATGCCTATGCGGCCGGTGAAAAATATTTTCCCGATGCCATGCCTGAAAAGCTATACTACCAGCCAAGCAACCGGGGCCTGGAGCAGAAAATCGCGGAAAAACTGCAATATTTGCGGCAACGTGATCAACAGGCGGGGTCGAAAAAACCAGTGCCCGGTATGGAAAAGGCCAAATGATATTCTGGTGCCGGCTATAAACCAGGGAAACGGCGGAGCCAAGCGGTGACTCAAAAACCCAACAACAGGTGGAGCGCGTAACATGCAACTAATCGCCATCGCCGCCGGTGGAGCCTTGGGGGCTTTATTGCGCTTTTGGATGTCCAATGGGGTGCATCTGATTTTTGGCCGCGCGTTTCCCTACGGCACCTTGACGGTGAATGTACTGGGTTCACTCTGCGTCGGCTTACTGTATGTGTTGTTTAATGAAAAATTTGACATCGCCGTGCACTGGCGCGCATTACTTATCGTGGGCGTGCTGGGGGCGCTTACCACGTTCTCCACGTTTTCCATAGAGACACTGGAGTTGCTGGAAAAGCGCGACATTCTTAAAGCCTTGTTGAATGTGATTTTGAACGTGGGACTCTGTGTGTTTGCGGCATGGATCGGCGTGTTGCTCGCCAGGGCGCTATAGAAGAGTTTAACCGTCAATATCAATTCCCTTAAATTATCAATAAACCAATTAATAGCTAGCCAGGAACAACCCATGTTAGATCCCAAACTCATTCGCAGCGAACTGGATTATGTGGCCGTGCAACTGGCGCGGCGCGGTTTTCAACTGGACGTTGCCGTCATCGCGGCGCTGGAAGATGAACGCAAGGCGATCCAGGTGGAAACGCAACAACTGCAAAACGAGCGCAATAAAAGTTCCAAGGCGATCGGCCAGGCCAAAGCCAAGGGTGAAAACCCGCAGCCGTTACTGGATGCAGTCGCTAATCTGGGCAGCCAACTCAAGGCAGGTGAAGAACGGCTGGAGCAAATCCAGACCCAGTTAAATGACCTGTTGCTGAGGATTCCCAATATTCCGCAATCCGACGTACCCGATGGCCAGGATGAAAATGCCAATACCGAAGTGCGCCGCTGGGGTGCGCCGCCTAAGTTTGATTTTGCCACCAAAGACCACGTGGATCTCGGTGACAGTCTGGGATATTTGAATTTCGACACCGCGGTTAAAATCACCGGCAGCCGTTTTAGCGTGATGAGCGGTCCTATCGCCCGCTTGCACCGCGCATTGGCGCAGTTCATGTTGGACACCCATACCCGGGAGCACGGTTATACCGAAGTTTATGTGCCTTATGCCGTAAACAGCGACAGCCTGCTGGGTACCGGTCAACTGCCAAAGTTCGAAGCAGATCTTTTTAAGTTGAACACCGATCCGGCTTATTATTTGATTCCCACCGCGGAAGTGCCGGTGACCAATATCGTGCGCGACACTATTCAAAACGCGGAAGACATGCCGTTGCGGTTTGTGTGCCACACGCCTTGTTTTCGCAGTGAAGCCGGTTCCTATGGCAAGGATACCCGCGGCATGATCCGCCAACACCAGTTTGACAAGGTGGAATTGGTGCAGATTGTCAAACCGCAGGATTCCATTGACGTGCTGGAACAATTGACCGGTCACGCTGAGCGGATTTTGCAATTGCTGGACTTACCCTATCGCGCCATGACCTTGTGCACCGGCGATATGGGCTTTGCCGCTACCAAAACCTATGACCTGGAAGTCTGGCTGCCGGGGCAGGGCAAATACCGGGAGATTTCCTCATGCAGCAACTTTGGGGATTTTCAGGCGCGGCGCCTGAAAGCCCGCTGGCGGGAATCGGAAAGCGCGAAACCGCAACTGGTGCATACGCTGAATGGATCCGGGTTGGCCGTGGGCCGGACCCTGGTCGCGGTCATGGAAAACTACCAGCAGGCCAGCGGCGCGATTGCTATCCCGAAGGTGTTACAGCCCTATATGGGGGGGCTGGCTATAATCGAGTAACGTTTAACACCGCGGTCACGTCATGCAATATTTCCCCATGTTTTTAAAAATAGAAGGCCGGCCCTGCCTGGTGGTAGGTGGCGGTGATGTGGCGGCCCGCAAGGTTTCCCTATTACTACGCGCCGGCGGCAAGGTGACCGTGATTGCGCCGGTACTGGGTGAAAGCCTGCAAGGCCGGCTCAATGCCGGTGAGATTCAGATTCAGCAAAAAGAGTTCGAAGCCGCGGACCTTGGGCAATATGCTGTCGTTATCGCGGCGACCGATAACCACGCCGTCAATCGCAGGATTTCAGAACTGGCCCAACAGAAAAATATTCCCGTCAATGTGGTTGATCAACCCGAGTTGTGCAGTTTTATCGTGCCGTCCATCATCGACCGTTCACCGGTGCAAGTCGCGGTATCGACCGGCGGCGCTTCGCCCGTCCTGGCGCGATTGCTACGGGCGCGCTTGGAAACCATGATCCCATCGGCGTATGGCAAACTGGCGTCGCTCATGGAAGAGTTTCGCGGCAAGGTCAAACAGCACGTTAAGGACCCGGACAAGCGCCGGCATTTTTGGGAAACCGTGATCCAGGGGCCGATCGCGGAGATGGTGTTTTCCGGCAAGGAAGAAGCGGCGCGTGACGCCATGCATACCGCGATCGATCAACAGGGCTTTGCCATGCCCGTGCACGGTGAAGTTTACCTCGTGGGCGCCGGACCCGGCGATCCCGATCTGCTGACCTTCCGCGCGCTGCGCTTGCTGCAACAGGCGGATGTAATCGTATACGACCGGCTGGTGTCGGAAGAGATTTTGGAGCTGGCGCGCCGCGATGCGGATCTGGTCTATGTCGGTAAGGAACGCGACAAGCATACCCTGCCGCAGGAAGATATCAACCAGATGCTGGCGCGTATCGCGAAAAAGGGCAAGCGGGTATTGCGGCTGAAAGGCGGCGATCCCTTTATCTTCGGCCGCGGGGGGGAGGAAATCGAAACCTTGATGCAAGCCGGCGTTCCCTTTCAAATCGTGCCGGGCATCACGGCCGCTGCCGGTGCCGCGTCGTATGGCGGTATTCCGTTGACGCATCGTGACTACGCGCAATCCGTGCTGTTTGTCACCGGCCACCTGAAAGACGGCAGCATGAACCTTAATTGGAAAGCCATCGTGCAACCCAATCAAACCGTAGTGGTGTATATGGGATTGCTGGGCGCGAAGTTATTGTGCGAAAAATTGATTGAGCATGGCATGAGTCCGGATATGCCCATCGCCCTGGTGCAGCAGGCCACCACGCCGCAGCAGAAAGTGTTTATCGGCACTTTGCAGACAATGCCGGCCATAATTGATCAAAACACTATTAAACCGCCCACCTTAATCATCGTGGGTGAAGTGGTGCAATTGCACCATAAGCTCGCTTGGTTTTCCCCCACTCAATAACCGTAGCATTGACTTGTTTCTTGCGGGTGAATGGATTTTCTAGCCGTTGTTTTTCTAATCAGAGCCGATCACCTGAGGTCTATTCAGACGGCAACTTGCCAACTCGGAGAACGTTGGTAATCGTTGTCATTGCAGGCGGCACCGATTCAGGATAGATACCTTCAACTACCCGGATCGCCAGCAAGCCTAGACGCTTACAGTCTTGTACTGGTTTAAACGGCTGGCGATGATTTCAATAGGCATGGGTGTGCTGATCGCGTATCCCTGCGCGTAATCCACCCCCATTTGCGCCAGTTGGTTGATAATGGTGGGACTTTCCGCGCATTCCGCGATGGTTTGTATTCCCATGATATGGCCTACTTGATTAATCGCGGCCACCATGGCCTGGTTGATGGGGTCGGCAACCATGTCCTGCACGAAACTGCCGTCAATTTTCAGGTAATCCACGGGAAGGTTTTTGAGATAGGTAAACGAAGACAGGCCACTGCCGAAATCATCCAGTGCAAACTCGCAGCCCAATTCTTTCATTCCGGTAATGAATATTCTCGCGTGTTCCAGGTTACTGATCGCGGCGGTTTCCGTAATTTCAAAACAGACATTGTGCGAGGGTATACCGGAATCAATAATATTCTGCCGGACATAGTGCAGCAGCGTGGAATCGGTCAGGGAATTGCCGGATAGGTTAATAGCGATTTTAATGTTGTCTGCCGCGTCGAATAGCTCCACGTAGCGGTAAAACGCGCTGTGAATGACCCAGCGGTCGATGGCGGCCATCATGCCATAGCGCTCGGCCGCTGGAATAAACGTTACCGGCAGTTCGATTTTGCCATTTAAGTCCACCGCGCGTATCAGCAGCTCATAATGCAAGGGTTTGCGATGGTTGGCTTGTAGCGGCTTGATTGACTGGCAATATAACCGGAACCGGTTTGCCTTAATGGAGTCGGCGATATCGGCGGCGCGCACAATTTCCGTATGGCGCTTGGTGAGGTGGTTGTCCTCGTTTTCATAGATGCGGACCTGGTTGCGGCCCAGATCCTTTGCGGCATAACAGGCCACGTCCGCCTGACTCATGATTTCCGCCGTGGTGTTGGTTTTGTGTGTTACCGGCACCAATCCAATACTGACGCCAACCTGAAAAGTCCGTCCTTCCCATTTAAAATTCAGGTTTTGTATCGCCACCAGCAGTGCGTTAGCGATTTTGTACGCCCGGTCCAACGGGCAATTATCCAGTAGCAATCCAAATTCATCGCCACCGTAGCGCGCCAGGGTATCCCGCGTACGGATATTTGATTTCAGCAACACGGTAATTTTCCGCAGCAATTCATCGCCGGCAACGTGACCCGCGGTATCGTTGACGAGCTTGAACTGGTCCAGGTCGAGATAACACAAGCAATGCTCGGTGTTGGATTCTTTGGCGCTTTTAATGGCGTTATTCAGGCGTCGTTCAAATTCACGGCGGTTGACCAGGCCGGTGAGTGAGTCATGTGTCGCCTGATGGGCGATTTGCTGGGCCATGTCCCGGGCTTCGGTAACATTGCTGAACACCACCACCACACCCAGGGTTTTACCACTGCGGTGTTTGAGGGGCGCGATGGATTGCTGGATCGCGTATTTTTGCCCGTGCTTGCCGACGAGCACGCAATCTTCGCCAAGGGAGATAACCCGGTTCGCTTTCAGGCACCTTAGCACCGCGTTG
>DATCIR010000060.1:0-28397 GCA_036507695.1 Gammaproteobacteria bacterium | reverse complement strand
GATGAACATCCTGACGCGCCTCATCGCCGGTAATCCATTGGCTCTCGCCCGACGCCATGGCCGTACGGCCATCCAGGCTCATGGCCACTTTACAGCGTACAAAGGGTAATTGCGCGCGCATACGTTTGATAAAACCCGGGTTCAGCGCTTCGGCTTGCGCCGCTAATACATTGCACTCAACCTCGATGCCCGCGTCGCGCAGTTTTTCCAAGCCCTTGCCGCTCACTAACGGGTTGGGATCCAGCCCGGCCACCACCACTCTTGCCACCTTGGCGCCGATTAACGCATCGGCACAGGGCGGCGTGCGGCCGAAATGACAGCAGGGTTCCAGCGTGACATAAACCGTCGAACCCGCGGCGTTGGCGCCAGCCCGTTGCAACGCGGCCGCTTCCGCATGGGGGCCACCGGCGCGTTCATGCCATCCCTCCGCCAGGACAACACCGGCTTTGACTATCACACAACCTACACGGGGATTTGGGTCAGT
This sequence comes from Gammaproteobacteria bacterium, assembly GCA_036507695.1. GTDB lineage: Bacteria > Pseudomonadota > Gammaproteobacteria > SZUA-152 > SZUA-152 > JAKEGK01. The sequence continues at coordinate 27,913 of DATCIR010000060.1, read as the reverse complement.
GGTATAGAGTCCGTTCCTGGCAAGCTCGATGGCCCTTGCCATGAAACGGCGGTCCTGCTCGCCGCTCACTTTTCTGATTCCTCGTTCTCAATGAGGTCGAGTTGCAGTTTTTTCAGTTCCGGGGTGGGTAATTTTTCCAGGCGTTCGATTTCTTCGCGAAACGCATTCACATCTTCAAAGCTGCGGTACACGGAAGCAAAACGCACATAAGCAACTTGATCCAAATTTTTGAGCGCCTCCATAACCCATTCGCCGAGTTGATTGGCCTTAATTTCACGCTCGCCGGTGGCGCGCATTTGCTGCTTGATATGACTAATCAGATTTTCCACGGCGTCGGATTCCACCGGCCGTTTTTCCAGCGCCCGGATAACTCCGGTACGCAGTTTTTCCTCGTTGAATGGCTCACGCCGGCCATCATTTTTGACAATTTGCGGCATCACCAGCTCGGCGGTTTCGAAGGTGGTGAACCGCGCGCTGCAATGCAAACATTCCCGGCGCCGGCGCACCACAAAACCTTCATCGGCCAGCCGTGAATCGATTACCTTGGTTTCTTCAGCTTCACAGAACGGACAACGCATCGTTTTCACTCACTATTGCAGTGCGTTAACAATAGCAGATAGTCCAATGAAAAGCATAGACTTTCAGATGAGGGAGAGTGACCCGCAAGCCCTGTGCCGGTTTGAAAACCCGCACCCCGTAATCGTGGCGCTTATTGATAAACGGGATAGCGCTTGCAGAGTTCCAACACTTGCGCTTTCACGCGCGCGAGGGTGGATTCATTATTGATATCGTCCAGCACATCACAGATCCAGCCGGCCAGTTGCTTCGCCTCGGCGTCCTTGAAGCCACGCGTGGTCATGGCGGGTGTTCCAATACGCAAGCCACTGGTTACAAACGGTGATTGCGGATCATTCGGCACGCTGTTTTTATTGACGGTGATATTCGCCCGGCCCAACGCGGCGTCCGCGGCTTTCCCGGTAATCCCTTTATTAATGAGATCCACCAGAAATAAATGATTATCGGTGCCGCCGGACACTATCTTATAACCACGCTGCAGCATCATGTTGGCCATGGCGCGGGCGTTGGCAACCACCTGCCGCTGATAGTCCTTGAAGGAGGGATCCAGGGCTTCCTTGAAAGCCACCGCCTTGGCCGCGATCACATGCATTAAGGGTCCTCCCTGGGTGCCCGGGAATACCATGGCGCTCAATTTCTTTTCGATATCGGGATTGGACTTCGCCAGGATCAATCCGCCGCGCGGACCGCGCAAGGTCTTGTGCGTCGTGGTGGTCGTCACATCGGCGATGGGCACCGGGCTGGGATAAACACCCGCCGCCACCAGGCCCGCCACGTGCGCCATATCCACTAGCAGGTAGGCGCCGACTTTGTCGGCGATGTCCCGGAAGCGTTGCCAGTCCACGATTCTTGAATATGCGCTGAATCCGCCGATGATCATTTTGGGTTTGTGTTTCAGGGCCAGCGCTTCCACCTGGTCATAGACGATTTCGCCGGTATCGTCGCTGATGCCATACTGCACCGCATTAAATAGCTTGCCGGAAAAATTCACCGCGGCACCGTGCGTCAGATGACCACCATGGGCAAGGCTCATACCGAGTATCGTATCGCCCGGTTGCAGGAGGGCGAAATAAACCGCGGCATTGGCCTGGGAGCCGGAATGGGGTTGCACGTTGGCGTAATCGGCATTGAACAACTGTTTCACCCGGTCGATCGCCAGTTGCTCGGCGATGTCCACGAATTCGCAACCGCCGTAATAACGTTTCCCCGGATAACCCTCGGCGTACTTGTTGGTGAGCACCGAACCCTGCGCCTGCATCACACGCGGACTGGCGTAGTTCTCGGACGCGATCAGCTCTATATGTTCTTCCTGGCGTTTTTCTTCCGCCTGGATTGCATTCCACAATTCAGCATCAAATCCGGCAATGGTCATTCGTTTATCAAACATTACAACGCTCTCTTTGGCTAAAGCATAACTGAAAACAAAACCCGGTTTAAGGCGTTTCACTTTCGGTTTCGATGGCTTCCTTCTTCACTGGTGTCATCTCCGACCTGCTCACACCTAACAATAGCGCCAAGGCGCTGGCGATATAAATGGACGAGTACGTACCGATGACAATACCGACGATCAATGCAGAGGAAAAACCCCGCAGTAATTCACCACCGAAGAAGAACAACGCAATCACGGTCAATAAAGTCACAAACGAAGTCATAATGGTACGCGACAAGGTCTGGTTCATGGAGCTGTTCATGATTTCAACGCTGGTTTCCTTGCGCATCTTGCGGAAGTTGTCGCGAATCCGGTCAAATACTACGATGGTATCGTTCAAGGAGTACCCGATAATCGCCAGAATCGCCGCCAGCACGGTCAAATCGAAATCCATGCCCAATACGGAGAATACTCCCAAGGTGATTATTACGTCGTGAAATAACGCCACCACCGCACCGGCGGAAAACCGCCATTCGAAACGGAAGAATACGTAAATGAAAATACAGATCATCGCGTATAACACCGCGAGGCCCCCGTCTTCTGCGAGTTCCTCGCCCACTTGCGGCCCAACGAATTCCACTCTCCGAATTTCAAAAATTGCGCTGGACGCGCCTTTGAGCGCCTCGACCACCGCAGTGCTTAATTCCTTATTATCGGTGCCTTCCTGCGGCGCCAACCGGATCATCACATCGTGTACGGTGCCGAAATGTTGCACCACCGGGTCCTTGAAGCCGGCTTTTTCCAGGGATTGCCGTACCTCGGCCAAATCCACCGGTTGTTCATATCCCAACTCGATCAGCGTGCCGCCGGTAAAATCCAGGCCGAAATTCAAGCCGCGGGTCGCCAGGGAAACGATACTGATCAGTACCAAAACACCAGAGAACACAAACGCCAGATTGCGCTTGGCCAAAAAATCGATCTTCGTTTGTTTTTTGAATACTTCCATTGCATCAGGCCTTATTAACTAGGTTGCAGTTAAATTGTTGCAGTTAAAATTTATATGGACAGCTTTTCCACCCGCCGGCCGCCATAGACCAGATTGACCACCGCCCGGGTTCCCATGATGGCCGTGAACATCGAAGTGACGATACCAATGGATAACGTGACCGCGAATCCCCTGACCGGGCCGCTGCCGAATCCCAACAGGATCAGGGCCGCAATCAAGGTCGTGAGGTTCGAGTCGGCGATGGTGGAGAACGCTTTCTCATAACCCGCATGGATACTGGCCTGCGGACTGTTGCCGTTTCTAATTTCCTCCCGGATGCGTTCGTTGATCAAGACGTTGGCATCCACCGCCATACCGACGGTGAGCAGAATACCGGCAATACCCGGCAGGGTCAGCGTCGCCTGCAGCATGGACAGCACCGCCACGACGACCACCACGTTAAAAATGAGCGCCAGGTTGGCCACGAAGCCAAAGCTCTTGTAATACATCACCATGAATATCGCCACGGCCGCAAAGCCGATCACCATGGACAGAAAGCCTTGTTGGATGTTTTCTTGCCCCAGGCTCGGTCCGATGGTGCGTTCTTCGACGATATCAATCGGCGCCGCTAATGCGCCCGCGCGCAATAACAACGCCAGGTCACGCGCTTCGCGGGTATCATCCAGTCCGGTAATCATGAAGCGCTTGCTTAACTGGTCCTGGATGCGCGCGACATTGATGACTTCCTCAACCTTGCGCTTGGTCTTGACGATTTGCCCGTCTTGCTCGCGAATATCAATCTTGTTTTCGATAAACACCACAGCCATCAATTTTTTGATGTTTTCGCCCGTGACTTTGCTGAAAATACTGGCGCCCTTGCCATCCAGGGTAATAAATACCGTGGGCCCGCCACTTTGCTGATCAATACCCGATGACGCATCGATAATATAATCACCGGTCAACATGACGCGATTCGACAACAGTACATGGCCGCCGCCACGCTGTTTATACAGTTTCAAGCCTGCCGGCACACGCCCATTGACGGCATCCTGAACATCATTAGTTTCATCGGCCAAACGGAATTCCAGGGTTGCGGTAGCGCCTAAAATAACCTTGGCTCTAGCGGTGTCCTGAACCCCCGGCAACTGCACCACCACACGATCCACACCCTGCTGCTGAATCACCGGCTCGGCGACACCGAGTTCATTCACCCGGTTACGCAAGGTGGTAATATTTTGTTTCAATGCCAACCTGCGCACTTCGGTTTTTTCCCGTTCGCTGATGACCGCGACCAGGTTAAAACTGCCATCTTTACTGCCATCTTTGTCCATCGAATTGAACTGCAGATCCGGGTATTCCTTGCGTAACAATTCTTCCGCCTTGGCGCGAGCCTCCGCATCACTGAAGCGGACTTCGACACCACCGGTCTGACCCGCGCTTTTCGCGTAATGATCAATCCGGGTATAACGCAAACGGTTTTCGCGTAATAAGTTCCGGAAGTCACTGATGTAGCGTTCTTGCGATTGGGCTACCGCCGCATCGACATCGACTTCCATCAGGAAATGCACGCCGCCGCGCAAATCCAGCCCGAGGTACATGGGCAACGCATTAATCGCCAGCAGCCACGGTGGCGTGCGCGGCGCCAGATTCAGGGCAACGATATAATCATCGCCCAATTGCTTGCGTACCGCGTCCTGGGCTTTGAGTTGGGTTTCGGTATCCGGAAAACGCGCCAGCACCCGTTCGTTTTCCAGCACAATGGAATCGAAGCGGATGTCCTGGTTTTGCAGCACGGTGCGCACCGTTTCCTGGGTGGCCAGACTGACTGCCACGCCACGCACCGAGGACACCTGCAGCGCCGGGTCTTCACCATAAAGATTGGGCAGGGCGTAAAGCACGCTCACCACGAGCACAACGGCAATGAGTAAATATTTCCACAGCGGATATTTATTAAGAATCATGGATGCTAACCGGTAATGAATCGAGAATTAATCTGTTGATTTAATGGTGCCCTTGGGAACCAGGGACGCGACGGCATTGCGTTGCACTTTGATAATAATACCATCGGCGATTTCCAGGCTCATGAAATTGGCGCCCACTTCCGTGACGCGGCCCAATACGCCGCCATTGGTAACCACTTCATCACCTTTGGCCACGGCTTCGACCATTTGTTTGTGTTCTTTGGCGCGCTTGGCCTGCGGGCGAATAAGAATGAAATAGAACAGCACGAACAGCACACCCAGCATAATCAAGCCTGAAAAATCCGGTGCGGCTGATGTGCCCGCGGGTGCCGGACTTTCCGCCCACGCGTTTGAAATAAAAAAACTCATGTCCAGGGTTCCTTGTTAAAAATGATTTCTTTTAATGTCTTCTTTTTAATGAAAAAATTAATGGCCGCCGGTTCGCGATAGTCAAGATCAGTGCCTGGCCTTTGAGCGGGCGCTATTATTACATAAATCACAGACTTGTTGCATCGTAAACATCCGCGTTGACTTTTTTTTAATCAGAGTGCTCCGCAGTCCTGAGCTGGTAAAATTCTTCAACAAATTGATCCAAACTGCGGTTTTCAATCGCATTCCGCAACCCACGCATCAGCTCTTGATAATAATAAAGATTGTGAATGGTATTGAGGCGGGCGCCGAGAATCTCGCCGGTTTTATCGAGATGCTGCAAATAGGCGCGGGAATAATTCTGGCAGGTATAGCAAGCGCACTGCTCATCGAGCGCACGCGCGTCATAGCGGTAGCGGGCGTTGCGAATCTTAACCTCGCCATGACGGGTAAACAGGTGGCCGTTACGCGCGTTGCGGGTCGGCAATACACAGTCAAACATATCAACACCGCGGCGCACAGCTTGCACGATATCTTCCGGGCGGCCAACCCCCATCAGATAGCGGGGTTTATCCGCCGGCAGGTTCGGCGTAACGTGTTCCAGGATGCGGAGCATGTCATCCTTGGGTTCACCCACCGATAAGCCGCCAATGGCGTAGCCGTCAAAAGCAATTTCCAGCAATCCTTGCAATGAGTCGTCACGCAACTGCGTGAACATACCGCCCTGCACGATACCGAACAGCGCCGCCGGATTACCCGCGGCACTTGCACCGGCCTGTGCCTCATGCGCCGCTTTGCTGCGTTTGGCCCAGCGCAGGGACAATTCCATGGACGCGCGGGTTTGGGCTTCGTCAGACGGATACGGCGTGCATTCATCAAAGATCATCACCACATCGGCGCCCAGGGCGTGTTGCACCTGCATGGATTCTTCCGGCCCCATAAACACCTTGTCGCCATTGACCGGCGAGGCAAACGTCACACCCTGCTCGGTAATCTTTGCCGCTCCCGGCTTCCTGCCTCCCGCGGCACTTGCACGTCCCTGTGCATCGCTTCTCCCCAAACTAAAGACCTGGAAGCCGCCGGAATCGGTCAGAATCGGCCGTTGCCAATGCATGAAGCCGTGCAAATCGCCGTGCTTTTGAATTACCTCCGTGCCGGGACGCAACATCAAGTGGAAAGTATTGCCCAGGATGATCTCGGCGCCGACGCCGATCAACTCTTCCGGGGTCATGGCTTTCACGGTGCCGTAGGTGCCCACCGGCATAAAGGCGGGCGTTTGCACCGCGCCGCGCGTAAAGTGCAAACCACCGCGGCGGGCCTGGCCGTCGCTTGCGAGGAGATTAAATTTCATGAAGGGCTATTCAAAAATAATGGGCAGTGAATAACAAACGCAGTGTGCCGCAGGGCCGCACGCTATGCTTGCGGCATGTTACTCAATATGGCGTCCCGCACCGCCTCAAGCGTGGCTTGCGCGGTGATGAGCGGCCGGGAACTCTGCTGGATGGCGGTATCCGGGTCTTTTAATCCATGCCCTGTCAGCGTGCAGACAATTTTACTGCCTTCCGGGATTTTGCCGGCTTGAATATCACGCATGGCGCCAGCCAACGAGATTGCGGAAGCCGGTTCGCAAAACACGCCCTCTTGCTCCGCCAGTTTCTTTTGCGCCGCGAGAATTTCGTTATCCGTCAATTCATCAAACCAGCCGTTACTTGCTTTTTGCACTTGCCACGCTTTGTCCCAGCTTTGCGGGTGGCCGATACGAATCGCCGTGGCGATGGTTTCCGGGTTATCGACCATTTTGCCGCGCAGGAAAGGCGCGGCGCCGGCCGCCTGATAACCCACCATCACCGGCCGGTTGTTTACCATGCCAGTTTCGTAATATTCCGAATAGCCCATCCAGTGCGCGGTGATGTTACCGGCGTTGCCCACCGGAATGCAGTGATAATCCGGGGCGCAGCCCAGCTCTTCCACGATTTCAAACGCCGCCGTTTTCTGCCCTTGCAGGCGATAGGGGTTAATCGAGTTGACGATGGTCACCGGCGCCTTGTTGGCGACTTCCTTGACCAGGCGCATACCATCATCAAAGTTGCCTTTGATTTGAATCACCACGGCGCCATGCATCATGGCTTGCGCCAGTTTACCCATGGCGATCTTGCCTTCCGGAATCAGCACAAACGCGGTAATTCCGGCGCGCGCCGCATACGCCGCCGCCGCCGCGGAGGTATTACCCGTCGACGCGCAGATAATCGCGCGGCTGCCTTCTTCCACCGCCTTGGTCACCGCCATGGTCATACCGCGGTCCTTGAACGAACCGGTCGGATTCAGGCCTTCGTACTTGACGTAAATGTCCACCGGCTTGCCGAGACCCTTGGGGATGTTGCGCAAACGAATCAACGGTGTGTTCCCTTCGCCCAGGCTGATAATGCGCGTGTCATCGTGCACCGGCAACCGGTCGCGGTATTTGTTGATCAATCCCGTATAGCGTGGTTGAAATGGCATACAGTCAATTACCCCTTGCTCGTTAGTTCTTCTGTTAGTTCTTCTGTTAGCGCTTCGCGTTATGGTTATTATGATGCTTACAGCATGCTTTAACGTGACAGGTGTTCCATGCGTATTCGGGTAACCGGCCCCTTGATGGTATCCAGCGCTTCGATTTCCCGGATCGCCTGGTTCATGCTGCCTTCGATCACGTTGTGTGTGAGTATGATGATGGTTGCCGTACGCTCCGCATTGCTGTAACTTTCCGCCGGCTCTTTTTGTATCATGGCTTCGATACTGATATTGCGCTCACCGAGAATGCGCGTGATGTCCGCCAGCACACCCGGCTTGTCGATTGCCTGCATTTTCAGGTAATACGCAGTGACCACTTCGTCCATGGGAAGAATCGGCACATTGCTTAATGCATCGGCCTGAAACGCCAAGTGCGGCACGCGATTTTCCGGGTCCGCCGTTAACATGCGCACCACATCAATAATATCCGCCACCACGGCGGATGCGGTGGCATCCGCGCCGGCGCCGGCGCCGTAATACAAGGTAGGCCCTACCGCATCGCCTTTCACCAGGACAGCATTCATGACACCATCGACATTGGCAATCAGGCGGCGCTCGGGGATCAATGTCGGATGCACCCGCATCTCGATACCATTTGGAGTACGCTTGGCGATACCCAGGTGTTTGATACGGTAGCCGAGTTGCTCGGCGTAATTCACATCTTCACGGGTGATCTTGGTAATACCCTCGGTGTAGACCTTTTTGAACTGCAGCGGAATTCCAAACGCAATGGCGGCGAGGATACTTAATTTATGCGCCGCGTCGATGCCTTCCACATCAAACGTGGGATCCGCTTCGGCATAACCCAGCCGCTGCGCTTCGGCCAACACATCATCGAAGTTGCTGCCCTTGTCGCGCATTTCCGTGAGAATAAAGTTGCCGGTGCCGTTGATAATCCCCGCCAGCCATTCGATATTATTGCCGGCCAAACCTTCACGCACCGCCTTGATAATGGGTATGCCGCCGGCGACGGCCGCTTCAAACGCCACCACGACGCCCTTGGCCTGGGCGGCGGCGAAAATTTCATTGCCGTAATTAGCAATCAACGCCTTGTTGGCGGTAACCACATGCTTGCCCTTGGCGATGGCGCGCATCACTAATTCCTTGGCTGGACTCTCACCGCCAATCAGTTCCACGATGATTTGCACCTCGGGATCATCCACCACCTGCTGCGGATCGGTAGTCAGTTTGATGTTGGCGGTGTTGCAAATACGGGCCTTGCTCAAATCACGCGCGGCGGCGTGCGTGATTATGATGCCGCGGCCGGCCCGGCGGGTGATTTCCGCGGCGTTACGCGTCAACACGTTTATCGTGCCGCCACCCACAGTACCCAGCCCTAACAATCCAACTTTAACGGGTTCCACTCAACTTTCTCCTTACCATGTTTACCCTGACTCGTTGAGCGGCGCGAAATGCCGCTCACACGTTTTGCCCGTCAGGTTGTAAAATCCGGCTCACAAATTAATTGCAAGGCTCATCAGCTAAATATTCGGTTAATCTAAAACCTAAAAAACGGTAACGAAAATCGTTTTAGTTATGGATGAACTTAGGGATAAAATCCATCCCGGCGAAACATGTCGCGAATACCACGCACGGCCTGCCGGGTACGGTGCTCGTTCTCAATCAAGCCAAACCGCACATAGTTATTGCCGTATTCACCGAAACCAATGCCCGGCGAAACAGCCACCCTGGCATCCTGCAATAGTTTTTTGGCGAACTCCAACGAACCCAAATGCCGGTAAAATTCCGGGATCGGCGCCCAGACAAACATGGTCGCCTTGGGCCGTTCCACCTTCCAGCCCGCGGCGTTTAAGCCATCGCACAGCACATTGCGGCGGCTGCAATACATGTCACTGATTTGTTTAACGCACTCCTGCGGCCCTTCCAACGCCGCAATCGCGGCGACCTGGATAGGTGTGAACATACCATAATCCAGATAGGATTTGATTTTCGCCAAGGCTTCAACCAGTAATTCATTACCGCACATGAAGCCGATGCGCCAGCCGGGCATATTATAGCTTTTCGACAAGGTATAAAACTCTACCGCCACTTCCTTTGCTCCCGGCACCTGCAAAATGGACGGCGGCACATAACCGTCGAACACGATGTCCGCATACGCAATATCATGAATCACCCAGATTTCATTCTCCCTGGCGATCGCCACAACTTTTTCAAAAAAATCCAGCTCCACGCATTGCGTGGTGGGATTGCTGGGGAAATTCAACACCAGCATTTTGGGCTTGGGCCAGGAATTTTTAATGGCGTTTTCCAGTTCCCCAAAAAAATCAACACCCGGATTAATGGGGACATGGCGGATGTCCGCACCCGCAATCACAAAGCCATAAGGATGAATGGGATACGATGGATTGGGCACCAACACCGCGTCACCCGGACCCACGGTGGCCAGCGCCAGGTGCGCCAGGCCTTCCTTGGAGCCAATCGTCACAATGGCTTCCTTATTCATATCCAGATCAACATCGTAGCGGGTTTTATACCAGTTACAAATCGCGCGCCGCAGGCGGGGAATACCCCGGGATACGGAATAGCGATGCGTATCCTTGCGCTGCGCGACTTCCAGCAGTTTTTCCACAATATGGGGCGGCGTCGGCTGGTCCGGATTTCCCATGCCAAAATCAATAATATCTTCGCCACGGGATCGCGCCTCCGCTTTCAACTGGTTTACAATGTTGAAAACATAGGGTGGCAGGCGTTTAATACGCGGAAAATCGTTAATCAAGATGCTACCTTCTTTATCAAGTCACTCTATTAATTGGAAAAAGGGCCCTACAGTACTCACTGCCCAATATCCTGTCAATTGGCTACGTCAGATTTCATAGTCGGTCATTGGCAGACTATATCGATCGGTGTCCGGAGAGAAATGATGCAATTCAGCCAAGAACTTAACCGCGCCTCATACACGATTCGTTCCTACGCAGCCGGTCGAATCCATATTTCGGCACCGTTTAGCCGGACATTAGCACAACCGGAAGTTCCTGTTGAGGAAGTACTGACGGAAAGTTTTATTATGACACCCAGCCACCTGATTCGAAACTGGCCGCCGCAGACAGTGGCTGAAATTTGTGCTGAGCATCTCGAAACCGCCGCGCGCCTGGAGCCGGAAGTCCTGATCATCGGTACCGGCGCAACGCTGGAATTCCCGGATGTTACATTGACCTATGGCTTAATGGAACAAGGCATCGGGGTGGAGGTGATGGATACCGCGGCGGCGTGCCGTACCTATAACGTGCTAATGCATGAAGGGCGAAGAGTGGCGTTGGCGCTTTGCTTAAAGGGGTCAGAGCCCTTTATCTTAGCTTAAAGGGGTCAGTGATAAAGGGCTCTGACCCCTTTAAGCACTGACCCCTTTAAGCAAAGCTACTTCAAAATATTATCCACCGAATACCCTTCCCGCTCCATTATTTCCCGCAAGCGTTTTAACGCCTCCAGCTGAATCTGCCGCACCCGTTCCCGGGTAACACCCAGTTCATTGCCCACTTCTTCCAGGGTGGCGACTTCACGGCCGTGCAGTCCGAAGCGATGTTCGACGACTTCACGCTGCTTGTCGTTAAGTTGTGAAAGCCAGAGTTCCAGGCAGCTTTGAATATCCGCGTCCTGCAATAAAATCGCGGGGTCCGCGTTTTGTTCGTCGGGAATAGCGTCGAGTATGGATTTATCGCTGTCGCGCCCCAGGGGAACATCGACCGAGGTAACGCGCTCATTCAGGCCCAGCATGCGCTTGACGTCTTCGATGGGTTTGTCCAGGATCTCGGCGATTTCTTCCGGGCTGGGTTCATGATCGAGTTTTTGCGATAAATGACGGGCGGCGCGCAAATAGATATTGATTTCCTTGACCACATGAATCGGCAGGCGGATGGTGCGCGTCTGGTTCATGATAGCGCGTTCGATGGTCTGCCGAATCCACCAGGTGGCGTAGGTGGAAAAACGAAATCCCCGCTCCGGATCAAACTTCTCCACGGCGCGAATCAAGCCCAGGTTGCCTTCTTCAATCAGATCCAGTAACGCCAGGCCGCGGTTGAGGTAGCGGCGGGCGATCTTAACCACCAGGCGCAGATTGCTTTCAATCATACGCTTGCGGGCTTCATCGCTGCCCTTGGCGATAAGCCTGGCAAAGTACACTTCTTCTTCCGCGGTTAATAAGGGAGAAAATCCTATTTCACTCAGGTAAAGGCGCGTTGCGTCAAGATCACGCTCGCTGACCTCACCGCGAGTAAATGTTACTTTCTCTTCTATTTCTTCCGGGTCGTCAGCAACATCACCATTGGCAAGCACAAACTCGCTTTCATCCACTTCCAATTCGATATCGCCGTCTGCAGGAATTTCTAATTCGACTTTTGCTTTTACGTCTTCGTCCTGATTAGCCATAGCCACTGAAATTTACCTTTTTATAATGCTCTTTTAGTTGTTGTTATCGGTTAATAGCCAACAGCCCCACTTCAACTAACGTTATCTACTGCATTGTTTTAGGCAAGTAATGCAATGGATCAACCGCCTTACCGTCGCGCCGGATTTCAAAGTGCAATTTAGTCCTGTTGGTGCCTGTGCTCCCCATTTCCGCGATTAACTGACCGGATTTGAGCATTTCGCCTTCTTTTACCAGCAATTGCTTATTATGCGCATACGCACTTAGAAAGGTCTCGTTATGTTTAACGATGATAAGCTTTCCATAGTGTGAAAGTCCACCTCCGCTGTAAACTACCTGCCCAGGGGCGGCAGCGTAGACCGGTTGACCGATTTCGCCAGCAACATCAACCCCTTGTTTCCCGGGAGACCTGGCGTCGAATGTCTGCATGATTTTGCCTCCACGCGTTGGCCATTGCCATTCGAGTATGTTGTTGTTTTTCAAAGTATCTTGGACCGAAGATGGCGCTATAACCTGTTTATCGGCGACTGACGTTGTTTCTTTATTGACACTCGCGGAATTTGCCGACTGGTTATGCTTCCGGTGGTTTTCGGTCTTTTTCGCCACGACTTCGGGAAGGGGCGCAACGCGCAATTGCTGACCCTTTTTTATGACATAGGGTGGCGAAATTTCGTTCCACTTTGCCACTTCGCGAAAATCATGTCCGTATGCCCAACTGATGGAATACAACGTTTCACCCGGTTCAACGAAATGGTGAATGTGACTTCCGCAGCCCGGTAAGACACTGATGATTAGCAAGCCTATGAAGCATTGCAGCCGGGAATGACCCATGCGGGTAACGCTGGCGCTTCGTAGCATTTCCCGGCAATAAGGATTATGTGGATACCTACGGCAGGGTTCAAGCAGCAGGAACCGTTGACCCGTTAACGCCGGTCGCCATGGCTGGACAACTCGAGCTTCGCGGCAATCAGGAATATCACCAGCAAGTATTCCACGCATTGAGTGTCGATCTCGCAACCACTTGAAATAAATCCATGATCCGTTTTCATTACTTGGCGCGCGCCGGAGGTAACAATTATTTTGAGACAACTTCTATCACAAAAATTCGTACCCAATAACGGCGATAACAACCAGCCCTACTACCGCCCAGCCGATCCGGTCGACGTATTGCCGCAACAGCAGGTCCATTCTTGCGCCACCCCACGCCATCAGTCCCGCTACGATAAAAAACCTACCACCGCGCCCGATGATGGAAGCAATTACAAATGGCGGAAAAGCCATGGAAACCACGCCGGCGGCAATGGTAAATAATTTGTAGGGGATGGGCGAAAATCCCGCCACAAAGACCACCCATACTCCCCATTCTTCAAACCAGCCCACCGCCAGTTGGTAGTTATCCATATAACCGGCTTTTTCCAATAGCGGTTGCACCAGGTCAAAAGCGAACATGCCAATGGCGTAACCCGCCGCCCCACCCAGTACGGAAAACACGGTGGTAATCAGGGCATAGCGCCAGGCTTTTTTTGTATCGGCCAATGCCATGGGGGCCAGCATGACATCGGGCGGGATAGGGAAAAAGGACGACTCGGCAAAACTCAGCGCGGCAAGATACCACTGCGCGTGCCGATGAGCAGCCCAGCGCATCACTCGTTCATATAAGGAAGAAAACAGTTGCACGATTTCGGAAATTTAATGTAAGGAAAACTATTAATAAATAGGTTCACAATGTTTCGACGGTACCACCCAACATCGGCACGAAACTGACCTGGTTGAGCACTTCTTTTTCAAAGCCGGTTTCAGTGCGGGTAATCAACAACAAGTTCTGCTCGCCACTTTGTCCGACGGGCATCACCAAGCGGCCGCCGATTTGCAATTGTTTTAGCAGGCTTTGCGGAATGTCCACCGGCGCCGCGGTCACGATAATACCATCGTAGGGCTCATGTTCCGGCCAGCCCCAGTTTCCATCGTTGTGGTGTGAGCGAATATTGCGGATTCGTAATTCCATGAAGCGGCGGCGCGCCTGTACCAAGAGAGGTTCAATGCGTTCCACGGTGTATACCGTGGTTGCGAACCGTGACAACACCGCGGACTGATATCCCGATCCGGTCCCAACTTCCAACACTTTTTCTAATGGGCCTGTGGTCACCAGCGCTTCGGTCATGCGCGCCACGACAAAAGGTTGCGAAATCGTTTGACTGTAACCGATCGGCAGCGCGGTATCTTCATAGGCGCGGCTGGCAAGGGCTTCATCAACAAAGATATGCCGCGGTGTCTGCCGAATCGCATCCAGCACCATGGCATTCTTAATCCCCTGTTCTTCGAGACGCTTGATCAACCGTTCCCGGGTGCGCTGCGACGTCATGCCAATGCCACGATGTTGTAATTTCATGAACACGATTCCCCTTACTCCCCTTGCAGCCAGTTGGCCACAGTGTCGATGGCTTTATATTGTGTCAGATCCACGTGGATCGGCGTGATGGATACCGCATTATTGTTTACCGCATGAAAATCCGTGCCGGGACCGGCATCTTCTTCCTTGCCAACCGGACCTACCCAGTAAATGGGCCGTCCCCGCGGATCCACGGTTTTTACCACCGGTTCCGACTTATGGCGGCGCCCCAGCCGCGTCGCTTCAAAACCCGCGAGCTGATCCCAGGGCACATCCGGCACATTGACGTTAAGTATAGTGTCCGCGGGCAAAGCATGTCTTTGTAATTTTTCCACCAGCTTGATGGCGACTTGCGCCGCGGTTTCGTAATACTGGAAGCTTACGCCCGCCAGCGATATGGCCATGGCGGGCAATCCCAGGAACCGGCCTTCCATCGCCGCGGCCACCGTGCCCGAGTAAATCACATCGTCACCCATATTGGACCCGGCATTGATACCGGCAATCACCATATCCGGTTCCATATCCAACAGCCCGGTAATGGCCAGGTGCACACAATCGGTTGGCGTGCCATCGACACAAATAAAACCATTATCCATCGTTTGCGGACGCATTGGCGAGTCCAGGGTTAAGGAATTGCTGGCGCCGCTGCGGTTGCGATCCGGCGCGACTACCGTGATATCAGCGATGGATTGGAGAACTTTCGCGAGAGTTTTGAGCCCTGGAGCTTGATAGCCGTCGTCGTTGCTCAGTAATATACGCATGGATGGGTTTTGGAATGTAATAATCGGAGATCCGTGGTTGCGCAGGATTATACGCTAAACTTTTGAAATCTCACAGAGCATGAGCAGGAAAAATCCCCCCATAAACGCTGAAGACGCGCGCTTGTTCCAGGAAATGATGGAAGGCGTGACACCGCTGCCGCAAACTAAAATTGAACCTGACAACACGCCCAAAACAACTAGACCCAAACGTGCATTAAAAGAACCCAAACCGCATTCCCCATTCGGCGAACTGGAATATACCCCAACCGTATCCGCGGATGAAACCCTGCTGTTCGCGCGCGATGGCGTGCCGCAAAAAACCTTGGCCAAACTGAAAAAAGGCCAGTTCCCCGTTGAAGCCAAAATCGACCTGCACGGTTCAACCGTCAATGAAGCGGGCCTTAAACTGCAGCATGCGCTTAACGCCGCACTCGCCAACCAGCAACGTTGTGTACTCGTCGTGCATGGCCGCGGCATGGGATCCCTTGGCAACAAACCGGCCATCAAGACCCACGTTAATCAATGGTTGCGGGAATCGTCACAAGTGCTCGCGTTTGTCACGGCGCTGCCGCAGCATGGCGGCACCGGCGCGGTGTATGTGTTGTTGAAGCGGCAACGAGAGAAATAGTTAGCGAACCAGTTCCCGCAACACCGCCGTCGCATAACTGCCCGCCGGCAATTGAAAATCCAACACCACATCTTTACCCCGCCACTCCCAGTTCAAATCCACAACCTTTACCCGCAAGGCGCGGCGCTCCTGTTTTAGTCCGGCATGGCTAAGCAATTCACACCAGTTTTGATGCGATTGTAAAGTTCGGGTTTCAATGTCCAGTGCGTCGCGGGTTGTCATTGGAATTCCATGACCCCACAGCGGGCCGGTGGGGTGGATATCCAACGCAGTCACGCGCTGAATGATTTCACTGTCAATCCTATCGGCCGCAAACACGCTGTGACTACCTTCCAGCATCATCACGTCGCCCGCGATGGCCTGATTCCAGGTGCGGTCCGCAACGCGCTGCGACAACACGAGATTAAATAAATACGAGCGCACGGCGGACAGATACAGGCCGCGCAAATGACGCTTTACCTGTTTTACTTTGCCGGTTAATAGTTTTTCGGCTTGTTTGAGGTTGGCGTCATGACGGCCAAAGCGCTGCCCGCCAAAATAATTCGCGATGCCTTGCAGTTGCATGAACTCAAGACGGCGCGCCAGGTCTTGTGGATCGCCAGTGTAGTCACGCAAGGTGATTTGAAACTGATTGCCGCGCAGCGCGCCCCGTTTTAATTTCCGGGTATGCCGGACTGTCTCAACGACTGTGACATTATCCGTATTCAGTTCCGGCCAGTGCGGTTCGGGCTTGCCCGCCAGGTCGACACTGAGCCATTGCCGGGTTACCGCGTGCCGGTCTTTCAGTCCCGCATAACCGACAGCCACCGGCGGCACATCCGCGAATTTGGCTAACTGGCTGGCCAGATCTTCCGTATTGAGGCCGCGCTTTTCGATAAAGAGATAAACGTGCTGGCCTGCACCGTCAGGCTCGAAACTAAGTTGCTCGCTAACGCGAAAATCTTCCGGGCGCTGGCGAATAGCCGCGTTGGCGTCGGGCCGGTCGAGTACATAGTGGAGTTGCAGCAGGTGTGACAATCGGGGCGGAAAAACCGGAACGATGAAATCAGTCCGACGACTCTTTCAATAATACGGCGGCATGCACACCCACGCCTTCGCCGCGCCCGACAAACCCCATGCCTTCCGTGGTGGTCGCTTTCACACTGACGCAGTCGATATTGACGTTTAGATCTTCGGCAATATGCTGGCGCATGTTGTCAATATACGGCGCCAATTTCGGCGCCTCCGCAACCACCGTAATATCGACATTGCCTACACGATAGTTTTTCTTTGTGATTAACGCATGGACTTTTTGTAATAACAAACGGCTGTTGATGCCCTTGTAGTCATCGCTGCTATCGGGAAAATGTTTGCCGATATCACCTAACGCCGCCGCGCCCAGCATGGCGTCGCACAGCGCATGCAGCATTACGTCACCATCGGAGTGCGCTTCAAAGCTTTTATTAAAGGGAATATCGACACCACCCAGCACAATCCCCTTACCGTCCTTAAAACGATGCGCGTCATAACCGTGACCGATTCTCATAGCCGTTATCCTTCTATTGATTCCCTATGTTGGATAAATAAAACGCCGCTAGCGCCAAATCCTCGGGCGTGGTGATTTTAATATTATCCGCGTGACCTTCCACCAGCTTGGGTTGATAACCGGCATGTTCCACAGCGGATGCTTCGTCGGTCACCAGAAACCCGTCATTGATTGCATTGTTCAACGCATCGCGCAACAAATGCAAACGAAACATTTGCGGCGTTAATGCGTGCCAGAGCCGGTCGCGGTCGACTGTTTCAATAACACGCTGCTTTTCGTCGCCGCGCTTCATGGTGTCCTTGACCGGGAAGGCCAACAATCCGCCGACCATGTGATCGGACAATTGCTTGAATAACCGGTCCAGGTCTTCATGACGCAGACAGGGCCGGGCGGCGTCGTGCACCAGTACCCAATCGCGGTCCGCGCCGCGCCGCGTTAGCTCGTAAAGCGCGTTCTTTACCGAATGGCAGCGCTCTTTGCCGCCGAGGGTCTTGATGATAGGTTTATGGGTTTGAAATTGCAGCTTATCCCAACGCCCGTCATCCGCCGCGATGGCCACAACGGCGCCGTCAATCCGGGGATGGCTGAGCAAACGCTCAATGGTGTGTTCAAGAATGGTTCTGCCGTGAATGTGCAGATACTGCTTGGGCACATCCGTTGCCATGCGGGAGCCGCTGCCCGCGGCGGGTACGACTGCCCAGTTGGAAATCGTTGAAGACATGGTGTGATTGTAAGTTAACGGAAATAGCGCTGCTTATGGTTTAGGTTCTTCGCTCTCGATAATCTGGTAAAAGGTCTCGCCCTTTTTTATCATACCCAACTCGTTGCGCGCCCGTTCCTCGATGGCTTCAAGACCCTGCTTTAAATCCTGCACTTCGGCTTCCAGCGCGGTGTTGCGTTCACGGAGTTTGCCGTTTTCTTTTTTCTGCTCTTCAATCGCCGCCTGCAACTGCCACAGCTCACGCATATTGCCGCCACCAAACCAAAGCTTGTATTGCAATACCAGCAATAACACGATGAGGATGGCGACAAGTGCTTTCATTAACTCCGCGGCTGAACAATTATTTCAGTTGTGAAAAGGCGCCGCGTCCGGCATAACGCGCATGCTTGCCCAGCTCTTCTTCAATGCGAATTAATTGATTGTATTTGGCGACACGATCGGAACGCGACAGCGAACCGGTTTTGATTTGACCCGCATTGGTCGCCACCGCCAGATCCGCTATAGTGGCGTCTTCGGTTTCGCCGGAGCGATGGGAAATCACCGTCGTATAACCGGCTTGCTTCGCCAGGTTAATGGCGTCCAGCGTTTCAGTCAGGGTGCCGATTTGATTGACTTTAATCAGAATGGAATTGGCGATTTTTTTATCGATGCCTTCCTGCAGTATTTTGGTATTGGTGACAAACAGATCGTCGCCTACTAACTGAATATTGTTGCCCAGCCGCTCCGTCAGTTTTTTCCAGCCATGCCAGTCGTTTTCATCCATGCCATCTTCAATACTGAGAATGGGATACTTTTCAACCCAGGAGGCGAGCACATCAATAAACTCTACCGATGAAAGACTTTTACCTTCCGAGGCCAGTACGTATTTGCCGTTCTTGTAAAATTCCGAACTGGCGGCATCGATACCAATATAAATATCACTACCGGCTTTATAGCCGGCTTTGTCGATCGCTTCCAGAATCACTTCGATAGCCGCTTCATTGGATGGCAGGTCCGGCGCAAAACCGCCTTCGTCACCAACCGCGGTACTCATACCCCGGCTGCTCAATACTTTCTTTAAGGCATGGAATACTTCCGCGCCGTAACGAATCGCTTCGGCGATAGTCGGCGCGCCTACTGGCATGATCATGAATTCCTGCAGGTCCACGCTGTTGTCCGCGTGCGATCCGCCGTTGATGATGTTCATCATGGGTACCGGCAGGATGAAGTTTTCGCCCTGCCCGAGGTAACGGTACAGCGATTCCCCTTTTTCAATGGCGACGGCTTTGGCGCAGGCCATGGACACCGACAGCAAGGCATTGGCGCCCAGGCGTTCTTTATTGGGCGAACCATCGAGCTCAATCATGCGCTGGTCGATATGGGCCTGATGCGCGGCATCATGCCCCAGCAGCGCCTGACGGATTTCGCCATTGACATGCGCAACGGCTTTGCGCACGCCCTTGCCCAAATAACGCTTGTTGTCGCCATCACGCAGTTCAATCGCTTCCCGCGAACCGGTCGATGCGCCCGATGGCACCGCCGCGCGGCCGATCGCACCGCATTCCAGATACACATCCGCCTCGACCGTGGGATTGCCCCGGGAGTCTAAGATTTCTCTTGCCTTGATATCTTTAATCATTGACCTTGTTGTCACTTTATTACTCCATTTGTTCTGCTTGGTTATGCGTTCCCACGCGGAGCATGGGAACGAGTAAAACAATTACGGCTCGCATATCTCGTTCCCACGGTCCTCCGTGGGAATGCATAATATCACTTCGCTGTTAACGGAAACCGCTGCGGATCTTTAACTCCTGGGCGTTCCCACGCAGCGCCGTAGGATGCGGTGAGGAACGAACCGCATCGAAATATGCGTTACCGCGCAGAGCTTATCTCGTTCCCACGGTCCTCCGTGGGAATGCATAATCACTTTGCTTTTAATGGAAAACGTTGAGGATTCTTAATAGTTTCAATTCCCAGATCGACATCCAATTCCGGCCAGAAAAAATGTCCGGGCGCAAGCTCTTCGACATTAAGCACTTGATTCAGGTGAGCTTCTTTGAACCAGGGAAAGTCATCATATGACATAAAAAATTCCTCTCCACGCACATACAACCATACTCCGTGCGAGGAGATATTCGTCACTTCAATTTCCGAAGTGTGTTTGCCAAGCGCTTTTGAGCTCATGGTAGTGGTCCTCGATAATGGTCTCTATTTGTTTCAACTCATGTCTTTTGAGTTTGTAATTGTGAGCACTGCTGTCCCATTAACTCCTTCGCCGTCATACCGGCGTCTTTTAAAGCATGCCCCGGCATGGTGTAAGCCGGGGCCGGTATCCAGTAAGTTATTGAAACCACTGGATTCCGGGTCAAGCCCGGAATGACGGGAGAGGTTACATAAATTCATGTCTCACACTCCATCAGCTATGCCGTCGGCCCCACAGCTTGGGCGCTTGTGATACGACAAGAAACTGTTAATGGGACAGCAGTGAATTGTGAGCCAGCTCGATTTGGGGCTCTAAGCAATATTTAGCTTCACCGTTTTCGCAATGAACATGCACATGCATTCTCAGCTCCTCTCTTGAGAAGAAGAAAAACCGAAATCCCTGCTCTCGAAAAACGGTTGGACTCACAATTTCCTTTCTTTAATTCTCATACCCACGGTCCGCCGCGGCAATACATTCTGTTATTCAAACACCTTCGTCACTCTCAAATCCCCTCGCCTTCACCGCATCGTCAATGCTCTTTAACGTGGTGAGCAGCTCTTCGATGCGCTTTAACGGCCAGGAATTGGGCCCATCACTTAAGGCGTTGTCCGGATCGGGATGGGTTTCCATAAACAAACCCGCGATGCCGGCGGCCACCGCCGAACGCGCCAGCACCGGCACGAATTGCCGCTGCCCGCCGGAGCGCGTTCCCTGGCCACCCGGTTGCTGCACGGAATGGGTGGCGTCAAACACCACGGGACACCCTGTGTCGCGCATCACCACCAAACCACGCATATCGGAAATCAGCGCATTATACCCGAAAGACACACCGCGTTCGCAGACCATAATCTGCCGGTTGCCCACCTCCCGCGCTTTGTCCACCACGTTTTTCATGTCCCAGGGCGCCAGAAACTGCCCCTTCTTGATATTGACCGGCTTACCCTGACGGGCCACATTCTGGATAAAATTCGTTTGCCGGCAAAGAAAGGCCGGGGTCTGCAACACATCCACCACACTAGAGACTTCTTCCAAGGGCGTGTCTTCGTGAACGTCGGTCAATACCGGCACGCCGATCTGCCGTTTGACTTCCGCGAGTATCCGCAAGCCCTCCTCCATACCCGGTCCGCGGAAACTTTGGCTGGATGAACGGTTGGCCTTGTCGAACGAGGATTTGTAAATAAACGGAATTCCCAGTTTCGCCGTGAGCTCTTTCAACTGCCCGGCAACTTCCAGCGCCATGGCTTCGCTTTCGATGACACAGGTGCCCGCAATCAGGAAAAAGGGTTGATCGAGTCCCGCCCGGAACCCGCAAAGGTCAATCGCCGACATCAAGCGATAACCTCTTTGTTCTGTTCCGCGCGGATTGCTTTGTGATGACGCGCGGCATAGATGAATCCACTGAACAGCGGATGGCCGCCGCGCGGCGTGGAGGTAAACTCCGGGTGAAACTGGCAGGCGATAAACCAGGGATGGCCCCTTAATTCGATGACCTCGACCAGGTTCTGGTCGACGGATTTGCCGGCGACCACCAGGCCGGCCTTTTGCAATGGCTCGAGATAAGCGTTATTAAACTCGTAGCGATGGCGGTGCCGTTCCAGGATTTTGTCTTTTCCGTACAGCTCGCGCACCTTGGTGCCGGGTTCCAGCAAGCATTCCTGGCCTCCGAGCCGCATGGTGCCACCAAGATCGGAATCTTCGCTGCGGCGCTCTTTATGCCCGGAGCTGGTGGTCCATTCGGTGATAAGCGCGATCACCGGATGCGGGGTATTTTTTACAAATTCGGTGCTGTGGGCGCCTTTCAGGTTCGCCACATTGCGCGCAAATTCAATCACCGCCACCTGCATGCCCAGGCAAATACCCAGGTAAGGAACATTATTTTCCCGGGCGTATTTCGCCGCCTGGATTTTGCCTTCGATACCCCGTTCACCAAAACCACCCGGCACCAGGATGGCATCCGCGCCTTGCAGACAGGCCGTGCCGTTGCGCTCGATGGACTCGGAATCAATGTAAGTGATTTTTACCTTGGTGTGGGTATGCACGCCGGCATGCACCAGCGCCTCGGAGAGCGATTTATAGGCCTCGGTAAGGTCCATGTATTTGCCCACCATGGCCACGTTCACTTCGGCCGTGGGATGGCGCATGGCGTCGACTACCGACTGCCATTCCGAAAGGTCCGCCGGTGGCACCGCCAGACGCAGCTTGTCGACCACGATATCGTCCAGGCCTTGCTCGCGCAGCATCAGCGGAATTTTGTAGATCGTATCCACGTCCACGACGGAAATGACCGCCCGTTCCTCGACGTTAGTAAACAGGGCGATCTTGCGTTTTTCGTCCTCGGGGATGGGCCGGTCGGCGCGGCACAGCAGGATATCCGGCTGGATACCGATACTGCGCAGTTCCTTGACCGAGTGCTGGGTGGGCTTGGTTTTAAGTTCTCCGGCCGCCGGAATATACGGCACCAGGGTCAAATGCATGAACAAAGTTCGATCATGTCCCAGCTCGATCCCCATTTGGCGGATGGCTTCCAGGAACGGCTGGGACTCGATGTCACCCACGGTGCCGCCGATTTCGATCATGGCGACATCAGCGCCGGCTGCGCATTCCATGATGCGGCGTTTGATTTCATCGGTAATATGCGGGATGACCTGCACAGTGCCACCGAGATAGTCGCCGCGGCGTTCCTTGCGGAACACATCCGCGTAAATCCGGCCCGTGGTGCAATTATTCTTTTGCGACATGGTGGTATGCACGAAGCGCTCGTAGTGGCCCAGGTCCAGGTCCGTCTCCGCGCCATCCTCGGTAACATAGACCTCGCCATGCTGAAACGGGCTCATGGTGCCCGGATCCACGTTAATATAGGGGTCGAGCTTCATCAGGGTGACTTTCAAACCGCGCGATTCCAGCACGGCGCCCAGGGAGGCGGAAGCGATTCCTTTCCCCAAGGAAGAAACAACGCCGCCGGTTACAAATATAAATTTGGTCATAAAATCCTAGGGAATTAGAGATAAAGAAACAATTACCAGACGGGACTACAAGGTACCAGAATCCGCCGTGGCATACAACGAGGAAGCGCTGAACTATCGATGATCCTACGAAATCTTTTTGTCGTCATACCGGCGAAAGCCGGTATCCATTAAATTTTTCGTATTCAGAAACCGGATACTGCGGAAGTTTTAATTTACGGAGTTCGATGATTTGTTAATTACTCGATGAGATATTTATGCAGCATCGTTTCCTTATGCCGGGCCACCCGCCTTGAGCCATCCTCATAGTGCTCCCAGATTTCTTCCTGAAAAAATTTCACCTCAATCGGTTTGGAATCCAGTTGCTTGCGCAGATCCCTGGCGATCGCCACGATTCGCTCCTGCTCAATAGTGTCGATCACCCCGTAGATGGAGATAACAAGGGTGCGCCCTTGCGCATCCCCAAACACCGCCGGTACTTCCTGGAACTTGGCTTGCACGGGAAACGAATAACGCTCCGTCAGGCCCTGCACGATGCGTTGCGCGTCATCGCGATCCGTATCCGTCACCGTGGACATAAAGGCGTAACCTAGAATACCCATCAACACCACGGCCAGCACCACGGCCACCACTTCGGTGAAATCCGGCTTCACACCCGACTTGTACCGTTTAACCGCCCACACCACAATCAAGATCGGGCCGAGTACGTAAACGAGGAATACCAGGATTGCCTGTAGCATGAGTTGAATTATTGTCTGAAAATTGAATTAATTAGATAGGTATTCTAGTTGGAGTTCCGGCAGACTTAAACCTGGAAAGTCTGGGTGAAGGCATGGAGTGCGGTTTAGAGGCGCTTTCAGACAAAACTAACCGGCGGATTTCCACAGGAGTTTATTTTCAAACTTCAATAAAGCCCCCGCCAGCCAGGTACGCGTTAACCACCAGCCCAGTGCCGCGCCGGTGGAATTAGCAGCCATATCGGCATATTCAAAGTAGCGCGCCGGACCAAGCCCTTGCAAATATTCGAGCACTACGCCCATTAAACAAAAACCAACAAAAATCCACAGCTGCGTCCTAAACCGGGTATACAACTGCCCAAACCAGCCGGTTAATGTGCCATACGCGAGCAAATGGCCGATCTTGTCACCGAACTCGACCGAAGGCATGGGTGGCGGAGCGGACGTGAGGGATAGAAAAATGACGAGAACAACGAGCATTAGCCCGATAGTAAGCCAGGTTTTGAAATGTTTTAAATGCAGCAATGCTAAGGACGGACCAACCAAATATTAATATGCGTTTTTATGAACAAATCCAGAAAACATACTTAGGAAAATAATTTTCAGATCCAGCCACACGGTCCAGTGTTCAATATAATACAGATCATATTCGATACGTTTTTTCATTTTTTCCAAGGTATCCGTTTGACCGCGCCAGCCGTTAATCTGCGCCCACCCGGTGATTCCTGGCTTAACCTTGTGCCGCATCATATAAGCTTCGATTTGGTCTTTATAGTGGTCGTTATGTTCAATCGCGTGCGGACGCGGCCCCACGATGGACATGCGCCCCTGCAATACGTTAAAAAACTGTGGCAGCTCATCTAAACTGGTCCGCCGTAAAAACGCGCCAAACTTAGTAATCCTCGCATCGTATTTACACGCCTGGGTAACCTGCCCCTCACATTCCTCATGCACTGCCATGGTTCTAAATTTGTAGACCTTAATCAGTTTACCATCCCAGCCATGCCTCCGTTGTTTAAAAAGTACAGGGCCGGGGGAACTTAATTTCACCCCAAGCGCAATCAGCAGCATAAGGGGCGAAATTACGATGAGAATAAGCAGTGATAAAACCTTATCTTCCAACTCTTTAACGAAACGATTGATGCCCACTATGGGCGATGCATTGAGATCGATGATGGGCAAACCAGCCACGTCCGTCAACGAATGATTAAACAAGCGGAATCCAAAAATGCCCGGCACGAACCGTATATTGACCGTGCTGTGCCTTAAGTCCTCCAAAATTTGCTTCATGCGCTCCTCTTCCTTTAGTGGCAGCGCCAGCCACACTTCATTGATGCGATTGTTAGCGACTATACTCTGTAGATCGTTAACACCACATTTAACGTCTATTCCGTCAATTTCCCGGGTCGTTGCGCAAGCTTCGTCATCGTAAAATGCCACGATATCCAACCCAATCCAGGACGACCCCCGGATTTTTTTCGCCACATCCCGAGCCAACTCACCTGTTCCAACAATTATGATGCGCTTACGGTTCCAGCCCTTTTTCCGCATATACTGGAGCGTTTTGTAAAAAACCAGCCGAAAACTCAATAGAAATCCCCACGCCGTCAAGACCCACGTACCCATCCATACCCGGGAATACACCGTACTGGTCTTGGTCAGGAATGCGATTAAAATCATTATAATCGCCACACTAAACCAAACCATCGTTATGATTCTGGCCTGGTGCAGCCAGCGCTTGCCACGCCAGGAGGTATAGATACCCGACGTAGAAAACACGATGAGAGTTATAAGCGCAGAAATTAGAAAGGCAACTTCATAGTGCGAGGGGAAATTGAAATTCCCGAACCGCCAGTAATACGCCAACGCACCCGCCGCTAAGACACAAAAAATGTCTATAATTCGAGCAATCAGCGACAACGTACTCGCGTGTTCCTGCAGTAATCCCCTAGGAAACATATCCAATCCCTAAAATATTTTTTTGTGTTATTCGATTTCCCAATAACAAAGAACGGCTATTATTTTATTATTCTCGGTTTTATGCAAATAAAAAAATATTTACTTATAGATTAGCCTGTTTTTGACAGAATAATATACCTTCGGGTAGTCGGGTCCGTTGAGTGTAAGCTGCACTCTGGGTTCAATCACAATGACCGGCCCTTAAATTGCTTTGCCCCAGTTTTTTGCTTTTCTTACTCATGGTGATTGTTCTCCGTGGTCGTTGTTAGGTCGCAATTCCAGCATAACCACCGGAACCACCGCCTTTTCAAATGAATGAAAAATTGTTTAGGTTATCGAAAGTTTGAGCGTTGCGCAGTTTACGTTTTACTCCGTGATCGAACAACTGCAGCAAATGAACTTGGGGAAGGCGGCCGAACTTGTTGAACAATCGATCCCAGAGACGCTATCCTGCGACGATTATGCTATTGTATCGGCACCAGATTACGCACCATGAACCCGCGTAAACGAATCATGCGCGGAATCCGCAGAAGAACGAGAATTCTTGGAGCCTTCCCCAAAAGTAAATCCGCATTCACGCTTTGTCCTGCACGCCTGCGTTACATCGCGGGGAACTAAAATTGAACAGAACGTTTTCTATCTATGGATGTGTTAATCCAACAAAACTTAAATGAACAACAACCCACACGAGTCAACTTCAAATAAAAAGATTGAAAAACTCTTTACGCTACCTCTTTTTTAAAATAAATTGTAACTCCCAATACTCTACCGTGTTCTGTAAATTCCAGAAATAGATTTTTAATGCCGTGCTGGGATAACACACGTAGCAATTTATTGACGTCATACTCGTTCATTTGCATACTGGGTGCGTTAAACTTCCTACCCTTTGTAATATTTTTTATCATACGTATAAAAGGCACGTAATTGTTGATTAATCCGCGTAGGCCATGCAAGGATGGATTGAAAATGGTAAAATGCAATACCCCGACACCATTGGAACTCAATGAATCTAATAATTTTTTGTAAATTTCGAATCCCCTTTGGACGGGAATATGCTGAAAAACAATAAACGAATGAATAAAATCAAATGACCTAGTAATCACTTCATCACAATTGTTTGATAATATCAACTCGACGTTAGACCCACTAAATTTAATAAGATTGTTTTTCGCTTCCTTTAACATTGATTCGGATACATCAACCCCTACAGTTCTCTCACTGATTTTGGAAATAGGTATCAGTAACCTACCTACACCGCATCCAAAGTCTAACGACGCACCTGGTTTAAATTCAGCATCTAGATATTTTTTTATTTTTGAGCAAACATTGTTTATGTACTCTCGCCCTGAGTTGAAGAAATCTTCTAATTGTTTTTCGTCAAGTTTATTCCCTGTAAACGTTTCATGGGTTACAACGCCATAATATGGATCATTTTTACCAAATTTTTCCCAGGCCTTATCTGTATTCTCAAATGCCATTAGTATTCTCTTTTAAAAGCTGCCTGTATTTTAAAGTATACTCATTTGTAACTATATCCCAGTCGTATTTGTTTTTTACTCGACTAAAACCCTTTTTGGAATATTCAGCGACCAGATTTTCATTATTTAAAAGTATTTGCATATTTTTCACTAAATCTGCCTTTGATCCATCAAAATATAGAACACAGTCTCCACCTGTCTCTCTATTTTCGGCAATTCCATTAATCAAACAACACACCTTTGCCCCCATTGCGGCAAGTAATGAAGGAGACGTTCCTTCTAACATTGATGCAGACACATAGACTTTTGCATGACTTAATATACTTTCGTACTCCTCACCGTAACGATATCCTAAAAAAACAACATTTTTCCCTGCTTT
>DATCIR010000059.1:0-2481 GCA_036507695.1 Gammaproteobacteria bacterium | reverse complement strand
AGCTACCCATAGGATGTCATTCTATTTTCATGCACGAACGAGGTTCACCGGTTGGGTGAGCAACGCTACGCAGTGGATTGCACGCTTGTCTTCACGATCGTCAAAGCGCATGGCGGCGTTGCAACTCCTTGGAATGGAACGGCCATTCCGCATTCCCTTCCATAGAGCGCAGCGCCTTGCCCTGCACTTCGACAATCGCACACTCCACCGCGTCCAACTGCGGACTCTAGGTTATACGCCAAAGCAGGTAGCTATCTAAAATTACATCGTCAGAAAAATCCGTGGGTAATCCAATACTGGAAAAACTTCAATGCAGAGGCTCGAAGTCACAAAGAATGTAGAAGCGGCGTCCCGCCGCTTTAGTCTTGCAGCAGGTATCCCAGCGCCGGTTGGTGTGGGTTGCTCCCCCCGGCAGCGTTCGCGCACGAATAAGCGGCGATACGCCACTTCTACCCCGGGGCACAGCCGGAATGGAATGCTTATGGTCAGTACTATCGATGCCAACACAATGCGCAGTTCGTGGGAACAAAGAGCAGGCGGGGTGAGCAGTTATCAGCACTCCACTGTAGTTCTATAAAATTAATCCGGGATCCTTGGCGCCATGGCGTCTTTGCGTTATATACCGGCGTTAAGTTACCGACTGATTTTTCGGAGGACGCATAAATTTATTTTAGGTTTTTCGCTGGGCCTTGCGGACTAAGGCCCGGATTTTCGAAATAACCAGGTGATGTGGAACATGTTTGGAGGGTGTACCTAATTAGATAATATATGAAGGTGCTGCAGTTGGGCGGGGATTATGAGATTCCCCGCCTTGTAGCCGGACATTTAATCGGCCATAATTCACCAATATAATACTTATCTAATTGTATTTATGTTAAATTTACCATTTTTTACCCGGACACGGAAAAGGACAAAATGACGGCCATTGATCGCGGTGAATCGCCTGATCTGATGGAGCCCTTGCTTGTTAGCGAGGGTTCGCGACATCGTGGTGCGTTGGCCGATCTTGCCTTGGAGTTGGCGTCATGCGCAACCGGATTTCGCCGCAGTTTGCCGGATGGCGTACTGCGCTCGTTAACGGATCTGGTTCGCTCCATGAACTGCTATTACAGCAACCTGATTGAAGGCCGCGATACTCACCCTATCGATATCGAACGCGCACTCAAGAATGATTACAGCAGTAACATTGAACAACGCAATCTACAGCTGGAAGCCAAAGCGCATATTGCGGTGCAGCAATGGATTGATGATGGTGGTTTGAATGGGCGTGCGACGACAATTGACGGTATCTGTGAGATCCATCGCCGCTTTAGCGAGTTGTTACCTGATGATTTACTTTGGACCGAAGACCCGGAATCCGGTGAACGTTCGCGGATGATCGCCGGCGAACTCAGGCAGCGCGATGTGAAGGTTGGGCGGCATATTCCGGTCAGCGCCGGCGCATTACCGCGATTCATGCCGCGCTTTGAGCAGGCGTATCAACAGCTAGGCAAAACAGACACTATACTGGCCGCCGCATGTGCACATCATCGCTTGCTGTGGATTCATCCTTTTTTGGATGGCAATGGCCGTGTTGCGCGTTTAATGTCGTATGCCATGCTGCGTGAAGCTTTGGATACAGGGGGTATCTGGTCTATCGCACGCGGTCTCGCGCGTAATGTTGATAGGTATAAACGTCATTTGACCGAATGTGACCTGCCTCGCCGTAATGATCTGGATGGCCGAGGCTATTTGAGCGAAGAAGCGCTGGCTTCGTTTACTCGTTTCTTTTTGGAAACGTGTATTGATCAAGTGAAGTTTATGGAAACCCTGGTACAACCCGATCGATTGCGGAACCGCATTTTACTATGGGCGGAAGAGGAAATGCGTGTTGGTGCGTTGCCGGCGAAATCAGGAACAGTGATCGAGGCCATGCTTTTCCGGGGTGAATTGCCACGCGGCGATCTAGTGAATTTACTTAACGTAAGTGACAGGCATGCGCGGCGTATTGTGGCTCCATTAATTGAACGAGGCGTGATTGTTTCCGATAGCCAACGGGCGCCATTGCGGTTGGCTTTTCCGGCTGAATTGGCATCGCGATGGATGCCGGGGTTATTTCCTGATGCCGGGTAAGATCATCAACCGGCGTGCTACTTTATTCTTCCATGAGTTCCGGCGCGGCAGAAAATCGCGTTTCGGTTAATGAATAAATCAGCTAGCCGTGGCCCGGCTGTTTTTGGCTTGGAGTAAATCATCGTAGTGGGTAATGCAGTTGCGGCCGCGGTCCTTGCTTTGATACACGGCGGCGTCGGCTTGCCGGTACAATTCCTCGGCGCCCTGATTGACGTTTAATTCATTGGTGGTGGCGATGCCCACACTGATGGTGACTTTGATGTTTTCGTCGCCATAACGGGTGATTTTGCTTTCGATGTCGCGGCGCATTTTCTCACCGATAGCCAGGGCAGCGGTTTTGTCCGCGCGCTTGCACAACGCCACGAATTC
>DATCIR010000058.1:0-13947 GCA_036507695.1 Gammaproteobacteria bacterium | reverse complement strand
AGCACTATATCAAGGCGCACGGCACACCGCTGCGCGCCCATGTCATACGCGCGTATGAACTGTTAAGCAAACTGGGCAGCAAGATGCCCGGCCTGACCAACTTATTTTTAGACGGTCACTTTATCAAATCTTTGCTGGGGTACGACGCGCGCCGGCGCCTGCCGCAACTGCAATCGCAAACGTTGAGCCACTGGTTTGCGCGGCACATGACGCATAAAAACGCCGGGGAACAGGGAAAAGTCATTGTCCTGAACAATGTGTTTTTCGAATATTACGATGTGAACGTCGCCATTGCCGCCATCGAGTTTCTGGAATATTGCGGATACCAGGTGGAACTGACGCCGTGTTTGCCCTCCCTGCGCACCGTATTGAGTCAGGGGCTGGTGGAAAGCGCCAAAACCCGCTTGACCGCCATTATCAACCACCTGTATCCCCAAGCGGTCTATAACACGCCGATTATCGGCCTGGAACCTTCGGAAACTTTGACGCTGCGTGACGAAGCGGAAAGCCTTGCCGGTGATGAGTTTAAATCCAAGCTGGAGCATATCCAGCGCAACGTCAAACTGTTTGAGGAATTTATCAGCATGGAACGCTATAAGATAGAATCGCGTAACCTGGACTGGAAGGCACAACACGTCACCTTGTTATTGCACGGACATTGCCATCAGAAATCACTGATCGGACTCGACAGTTGCCAGAATGCGTTGTCACTGATTCCGGAATGCGGTATTGAAGTGATACCTTCGGGTTGTTGCGGCATGGCGGGATCGTTCGGCTACGAGAAGGAAAACTATGCCATATCCATCAAGGTGGGAAACCTGATTTTATTCCCCGCGATACGCGGCGCATCCAAGGACACCACCATCGTCGCCACCGGCACCAGTTGCCGGCAGCAAATCCGTGACAACATGAAGGTGGAACCACTGCATCCCGCCGAGGTGCTGCGCAACGCTGTCGTTTTTTAAAGGTAGCGTAGCTGCGGTTAGCCCATTTGCACCGACGTGCGTATTACATGCGCTGCCTGCGCCGGCAGAAAATACTGGTAGATTGGCGCCGAATGCAGGGGATTGTTGACATCATATTTCAGGCCATATAAGTCAAACAGTTTGCGCGCCTTATCGGTTGACATTTCCTTGCGCGATACCAGTTCCAGCAGTTTGCCATTTTCGATCATGGCCGCGAGATCCGGGCTGCATTGCGCAATGGATTGTTTTAACGCGGCGGGAATCGCGGGATTTTTTTCCGGCTTGGTAAACACCTGCAGTAACAGGCCTGAGGTATATTCGCCGGTGGGTGTCATAATGCCGATACCGCGCTGGCGCAGCGCATCCATCACATCCTGCAAGGAAATAGCATGGCGCTGACCCTGCCCCACCACGCTTGCCCGTATCGCCAGATGATGCGCGGTGTAGCCGTATACCCGGTTCCAGTGCTGGATAATTTGAGTTTTATTATCCGCATCCGACTGATCGATGAACACGCGCAGCAGCTGGCCGTTTTCCAGCACTTTATACAAAGGGTAAGCGTTCCAGCCATCCGGGAATTGATAAAACGCTTCTTCCGGAAACTGGGTCGACACATAGCCGTGGTGTTCCTTCAACATGTCCACCACCCGTTCCGCGTCACCCCGCGCCTTGCTGCCACAACGGATAGCCAAATGATCAAAGTGCACCGTCCAGTGCCGCCGCCGGGCTTCTTCCAGCAATGCCACATCCGCGCGGCTGTTTAACAGTGACTCCACCGACTTTACCGCGGTATAAACATCCAGTTCGGCCAACCAGTGGCCCACCAGCTTGGCCTGACTATCCGTTAAGGACTGCTGTGCGCGGGTAAAAATCGTTTGCAAAAACGTGCCGGCATAATCGGAAACCTGCTGCATGGCATCCGGATAATTGGTTTCAAACACGTGATCGTTTTTCGCCGCCTCATACGCGCTTAACAATTGCGGCACGGTGTCGACCGCCGCGAAATACCGGGCGGCGCTTACCGGCTGCGGCCGCGCCTTGCAAGGGGTCAGGTCCAGACTGATAATTTCCAGATCATCGCGCGTGGTTTCAACCTTTACCTGACTGCCGGCTGACAGTTCAAATTTTTCATTTTCGATCAATTCTTTAGCAAGCCGTCGCGCAAATTCTACAAATGGATCATTCACCAGCATATTGCTCCTGTTGTCTGACTGAAACCTGCCTATACTTTACTGGACTAATCGGGTTAATCAGTTTATTCATTCACATTGTTATTTATTATAGCTAAATCAACACCGGTGCAATGTCGATAAGCATAGCGAAGGCCCTATTGACGCTAAAGCTTTCTGAATTCCATGAACATTTATTTGGCGTCATGAATTTGGCTACTTTAAAAAATACCCGTCAGGAGAATGCGCTTGGCAAAACAGAATGTGCTTGTATTAGGTGTTGGTAAAATCGGTTCACTCATCACCTGCATGCTTTCGCAGAGTGGCGACTACCACGTTCATTTAGGCAACCTGAAACTCAAAGCGGCGGAACACCTGGTATCCCAGCTCAAGTTACAGGACGTATCCATTAGTAAAATCGACGCGCAGCAACGCGATGAACTTGAAGCCTTGTTTCAGCAGCAGCATTTCGACGCCGTCATTTCTTCCTTGCCTTACTACTGTAATCCACTGGTGGCCGACCTGGCGGCGCAGTACCAGGTCAATTATTTTGATTTAACCGAAGATGTCGCGGTAACCGAGCATGTCAAAAAAATCAGTAATAACCTCGATACCGTGTTCATGCCGCAGTGCGGGTTGGCGCCGGGCTTTATCAGCATTGTGGCCAATTCGCTGATTCAACGTTTTGAAAAACTGGACACGGTAAAAATGCGCGTGGGCGCGTTACCGGTCAACCAGAACAACGCCTTGAAATATTCCCTCACCTGGTCAACGGATGGATTAATCAATGAGTACGGCAACACTTGTTACGGTATCGAAAACGGCATCCTGACCAGCCTGTTGCCCTTGGAAGGTCTCGAAAGCATTACCCTGGATGGGATTCATTACGAAGCGTTTAACACCTCCGGCGGCTTAGGCACCCTGGCGGATACCTATGCCGGCAAGGTCAACGCCATGAATTACAAGACGGTGCGTTATCCCGGCCATTGCGAGATTATCAAGCTGTTAATGAACGACCTTAAGCTGAACGATGACCGCGCCACTCTCAAACGCATTCTGGAAAACGCCGTTCCCAAAACCTTGCAGGACGTGGTGCTGATTTATGTGGCGGTCACCGGCTACCGGGAAAGCGATTTGTTCGAGGAAAACTATGTCAAGAAAATTTACCCGGCGACGATCGCCGGCAAGATGTGGTCGTCGATTCAGGTAACGACCGCCGCCGGCCTGTGTGGCGTAGTTGATATTGTTTTGAGTAACCGGAGTCAATACAAAGGATTCGTCACGCAGGAAAACATTACCTTAAATGAATTCCTTAAAAATCGCTTTGGAAAATATTACGCGTAGGAGTGACAATATGGGTATTCTCGAATCCCTGCACTTAAACGACCGCAATTGCGCAACCTATATGGGCGCCGGCGGCTGGTGTTCAACCACCACCGCCGGTGTGATCGATTCCATCAATCCCGCCAACAAACACCGCATCGCCAGCGTGTATACCTGCAATGCCGGGGATTACCACACCCTGGTCAACAACAGCCTGGAGTTCCAGAAGGAATGGCGCATGGTGCCCGCGCCCAAGCGTGGCGAAGTCATCCGGCAAATCGGCAATGCGCTGCGTGATTACAAGAATGCGCTTGGCAGCCTGGTTTCATGGGAAATGGGCAAGATCAAACAGGAGGGCGATGGCGAGGTGCAGGAGATGATTGATGTCGCCGACTTCGCCGTCGGACAGTCGCGCATGCTAAACGGTAAAACCATGCATTCGGAACGCCTCTTACATCGCATGTATGAGCAATGGCATCCGCTGGGAATCGTTGGGGTAATCTCGGCGTTTAATTTTCCGGTAGCCGTGTGGTCCTGGAATGCCTTTATCGCGGCTATCGCGGGCAACAGCGTAATCTGGAAACCCTCCTCCAAGGTGCCATTATGCGCGGTCGCGGTCCAGCATATTTGCAATGAAGTCACCGACCATCTGGGGTATCCCGGTTTATTTTCCCTGTTTGTGCCGGGTGACCGCGGCATCACCGAAACCTTTGTCAACGACACCCGCATCCCCCTGATTTCATTTACCGGCTCCAGCGCCACCGGACGCCACGTTTACCAAACAACGGCATCGCGCATGGGCAAGGTGTTGCTGGAATGCAGCGGCAATAATGCCGTTATTGTCGACGCCAGCGCGGATATTAAACTGGTGGTGCCTGCGATTGTATTTGGCGCGGTGGGTACCGCCGGCCAGCGCTGCACCACCACCCGGCGCTTGCTGGTGCACACCGACATTTATGATGAACTGGTGCCGCGCCTGGTGAATGCTTATCAACAGGTCAGCATTGGCGATCCCCTGGAAACATCCACGCTGATGGGCCCGTTAATCGACCAGCAGGCATTGGAGGATTTCGCGGACACGGTCGCAAAAGCGCAGAACGCGGGCGCGAGCATTCTTTGTGGCGGCAATATTCTTAAACAGCCGGGCCACTTCGTCGAGCCGACAATAATCGCGGTTGATCAGCAGCGCGATTTTGTGCGCAAGGAAACCTTTGCGCCGATTTTGTTTGTACAACGGGTTGCGTCGCTCGATGAGGCGATCGCATTACACAATGATGTTCCGCAAGGACTGTCATCGGCCATCTTTACCAACGACCTGCGGGCGGCGGAACAGTTTTTATCGGCCAGGGGCAGTGACTGCGGCATCGCAAATGTGAATATCGGCACTTCGGGCGCCGAGATTGGCGGAGCGTTTGGCGGGGAAAAGGAAACCGGCGGTGGACGCGAGTCGGGTTCCGACAGTTGGAAAGCCTATATGCGGCGCCAAACCAACACCATCAATTGGGGAACCACGCTGCCTCTTGCCCAGGGCATTCAATTCGACCTGCCCGCTTCTTGAAACAGCACGCCACATAGGCGGATGAAAAGGGACTCCAATTCATTCAGTTCGGGACGCTGGGTTTTTTCTCACATTGCGCCAGCCCGGAGAGTTCTCTTAATATATCCAGCTCCAGAATTTGAATGTTTTTCCTGGAGGCTTTCAGCCATCCCTGTTCCTGGAAGCTGGTGAATTGCCGGCTCACCGTTTCCACCGCCATTCCCAGATAATTACCGATGTCGGTCCGGGTCATGGTGAGGTTGAATTCGGTTTCCGAAAAACCCCGCGTATGCAAGCGCATGGAAATACTAACCAGGAACGCGGCAACACGGGATTCCGCGCTCATTTTACCGAGTTGCAACAGTAACTGCTGTTCCGCCAGAATCTCTTTGGACATCAGGCGATGCAACTGACGTTGCAGTCCCTGGATCTGCCCGGATAAGGATTCGAGGCGCGAAAAAGGTAAATCACACACGCTGGTAGTTTCCAGGGCTTCCGCGGTACAGCTGTAACTGTCGGTGCTCACACCATCCAATCCTACGATTTCCCCCGGTAAATGGAAACCGGTTATCTGCTGCTCACCGCCCGGGGTTGTGGTGTAGGTTTTGATGGAACCGGAGCGCACCACATAAATAGACCTGAATTCGTCACCGGGATGATATAAGCGTTGTGAACGTTGCAATGGACGCGGCCGTTTGATGATTTCATCCAGTCGCATAAGTTCTTCGCCGTCCAGGCCGAACGGCAGGCACAAACTGCGCAGACTGCAATCAGAACATGCCACCTTGATTTGAGGTAATCGAATCACTTTTGGAGTTGTCATTGTTATCATCCTGTCACTGCAAACTGTCACTGCAAACTGTCACTGCAAACTGTCACTGCAAATAAGACGCGGAATTCAGTACTACGGTAAAGAACCAGCATCCAGTCACGCGGTTCTGTGGGGCCTAAGCGCTTTGGAACCAAAGCTCAAGTAAACCCATTATATTATGTTGATACATATTAGTGTAAACCCAGATGGGTGTACTTAAATTTTCAAATAAAGCATACAGTTAACTTAACATAAGAGCAAAGCAATATTTAATACAGGGTGTGCCGCCAGGCATTTCATTCCGATCCGGCTTTGCGAGGTGTGTGATGAGAATATCCACTTCAAGCAAAATCCGTTGGCTGGAGCTGTTGAACACCGCTGACAATCCAGCAGTATGGATTCTTAATAAGTCGTTTTTATTGTGGCATCGCGTGTCGCTTAAAGCACCCGGCGCTATTGCCAGGGAATCTCAAATGGAATTGCGCGGCTAGCAGTGAAAACAACCGGCGATTCAAAACAATCTCTGGAATTGCACTAACACGCCCGTGAACACGGCGTCCTGATAGTGCAGGCTGATGAATTCGCGTGGGTCAAGTTGGTAGCGTAAACCGGCCAACAAGCCCGCATTGTTATCACTGTCCATTTTCACGGTTTGATTGACGGTTCCGCGTTCACGATATGTCGTATCCACACCACCATAGACCGGCGCCACAACCAGGCGCAGCGTCCCGGTTACCGCCATATGCAGAGTGACATTGAGCGCGTATTCGTTCCAACTTAAGGACACGTCTTTCGACTCATCGCCGCCGCTGATATCCTGGTAGATGTAACGGCCTTCCATCGTAACCGCCATGTTCCCGGAATCATACAAAACACCACGGGCCAGAATGCCGATGTACCAGCCATCCATATCGTTGGGCTCAAACAAGGGATTATTATTAAAATCTCCATACGCGTAACCAAGCGCCAGACCAAACTGCGGGCCTGATTCCGGGACATCAATCGTCAGTACGCCCACGCGGTTAATGTTGGTTTCGATGAGCGTGTTGTCTGTGGTCAGATCAACCGTGGAATGGTCGATGAGAAAGGAAAAATCCAGCAGACTGGCGGATGAGCTTCTGATATCCAGGTCCAGGGCAAATACCGGCCGCCAAAAACAACACCCCATAATCAGCGGCAACAACCGTGCTCGCGCAAAAGTAGCGTGAACCACGGACCGATATGCCATCAGAGAAGGAATATAGCGCACGAAGAATACTCGTCGTTGTTTGTCAAGCCGACCGGCCGCGCATGAGCTTCCGCCCTTTGCCAGGTGATTGTTTAAATCGGGAAAACCCGCATCGAAATAACGCGTTTTTTAATCGTGAACCCCACCGTTTTTGGCACGATACCTGAACCGATATGTCTAAACGTTTACTTTTGCGCACGTTACATTTGAACGTTTGCAATGCATTTGTAGCGCAGTTGGCGATTTACAGCACACGATTTACAGAATATAAGGTTGAGCGATCGGTTCACATCCGCCGCGCGCCTGTTGGTAGCATACTCAGATAGTAAAAGGCGGGTCAACGCCGTTCTTATTGAGTCTGGCATCCGGCTTATAAGCTGGTAGTGGCCCCACCCATCGCCCATACGTTAACGTTGAGGTGACTATGTACATATACGATGAGACTAAAAACCAATGGATCCCGCGTCGTCATACCGGCGAATACAAGAAAAAGAAAAAATTGGTGCGCGACGCGTGGATTATTGCCGGGCTATTGATGAGCACTTTGCCAATTTCTTTTATGATGGGTTTGGCGTTGTTGACAACCTTCGTGTCACTAATGTTTCTTGATGAGTCGATGTATCATTATAATGTTCACCGCTAGAATTGCTCGCATTGGGCACACTCACCGAGCGGTCAGTTAAAAAATCGCCGATGATTTACCAAGGCCCCGCGCGACAAATCATTGGCGCGGAATACTGGAAAGCGATGCGGCGCCAGCCCATGCAGGCGCGCGGCGTGAATACAAACCGCAGGCAACCCGGTAGCGCGCTGCGAGTTCGAAGTATAGGCTGAATATCCCCATAATCCGTGCTCTTGATCACGCCTGGGTGTCACCCGTCACCGGATCAGGCGCTGTAATGGATAATTCCGATGT
The DNA here is from genome assembly GCA_036507695.1 of Gammaproteobacteria bacterium. Lineage (GTDB taxonomy): Bacteria > Pseudomonadota > Gammaproteobacteria > SZUA-152 > SZUA-152 > JAKEGK01. Next base: position 5,998 of record DATCIR010000058.1, on the reverse strand, counting down.
TACCTGGTATCACTAACAGCGTTGCTTCGTTATACTTGTACAATTTAATTCATAGTAATTTCATATACGAATTGTTTGAAATGGATTACTTTGTTTGAAATGGATTACTGCGCTAAGTTTGCAGCAGTGAAATGTAAAATTTAAATGTAATCAGCCGCTAATCGGATTAAATAAACGTGGTTCTAAGTGATCTCCTGGTCCTGCTCGGCGAATATTCCCTGGTATTGATCTATGCGCTGCCTATCGCTATTGCTGTGTTCTGGATGCATGCCCGTCGGCGTAAAAAAGACGAAATCCATAAGCAAATTTTAGAAGAAAATGAACAAGCCGGATTGACCGAGCCTGCGTCACTTCATCCTATAATCGACGCTAACTTGTGTATTGGTTGTAATTCCTGCGCCGAAGCCTGTCCGGAAGAGGGAGTTATCGGCATCATCGAGGAAAAAGCCGCGCTGATCAATCCGACGCATTGCATAGGTCATGGCGCCTGTGCCGAGGCGTGCCCGGTGGAAGCCATCACCCTGGTCTTCGGCAGTGAAAAACGGGGTGTCGATATCCCCTACGTCAACGAGAATTTTGAAACCAATGTGCCGGGCATTTTTATCGCCGGTGAGTTGGGCGGCATGGGCCTGATCCGCAACGCCATTGAACAAGGCCGCCAGGCCATGGAATTCATCTGCAAGAAACCCGGCTTGAAACAAGGTAACGATCTGGATGTGGTTATTATCGGCGCGGGGCCGTCGGGTTTTGCGGCAACATTGGGCGCCCATATGCATAACCTGCGCTATGCTACGATCGAGCAGGAGTCGCTAGGCGGGACGGTGGCGCACTTTCCCCGGGGTAAACTGGTCATGACACAGCCTGCGGAGTTACCCATCTACGGGAAAGTCAAGTTTACGGAAGTATCCAAGGAAGAGTTGCTCGCGTTTTGGCAAAAAGTCGGCACCGAAACCAAAATACGCATCAATTTCAAGGAACGTATGGAAAAAATCGTACAAATTCCCTCGGGATTTGAGGTAACCACGACCAAACAAACCTACCAAACCAAAATCGTGCTGCTGACGATCGGCCGCCGAGGCACGCCCCGCAAGCTGGATGTTCCGGGTGAACACCTGCCCAAAGTCGTATACCGCCTCATTGATCCTGAGCAATACCGCAACCAGAGTGTGTTGGTGGTGGGCGGCGGGGACAGTGCGCTGGAAGCGGCCGCCAGCATCGCGGAGGAACCGGGTACGAAGGTTATTATATCCTACCGCAGCAACGCCTTTACCCGCGCCAAGGATAAAAACCGCAAGCGCGTAGCAGCCGCGGAGGAAAAAGGCAACCTGGTGGTAATGTTGCAGTCAACCATCAAGGAAATCCTGCCCGATAAAGTGATCATTGATCATGATGGAAAAATAATAGAAGCCCCGAATGACGCGGTTATCATCAGTGCCGGCGGTGTCTTACCAACCGGCATGCTGAAAGACATCGGCATCAATGTCGAAACCAAGCGCGGCACTGCCTGACCGCAGCCACCATTAACGCCATTTATATAAAAATACACGAAATAGTTATTCTGCTTAACGCAATCCAACCGGCGCTGCCCTGCCCAATGTGGTGCATAGCTTCGGTTTGCAGCTTAAATTGTTTATATTCTTGTGATTACAGACCCGAATGGCACTTACTTAACGCAATTTTTTGGATTTTCGTCATTCCGGCATTTTTTTAAGCCGGGAAGACGACGGTTCTGAGCTTAAGTAAGCGCCATTCATTACAGACCCCGGCAAAGGTGTGCAGGACAAAAACAAAAAAAACAAAAAATAGTTACGACGCACGCTGATGAATTTCTCTTGCCGAAAATACTGTAACTCAGCCTGAGTTTTTGTCACGAAAATTTCTCTAAACATTTCTCAAAAACGTACTACACTTTTCACATAAACCTAAAGCGATTATTTCCAAAAATGCCTTAGGGATGTGCTCGGACAATTCTAATAAGATTTTGTTTGGTCAATTTAACTATGCGTTTAACCCCGGGTTCCGTGCCGTATAGCCTGGGTTGTTCGTGTTGTATTCAAGATGCTGTCTTGATCGGCTCAAAAATGTTTTATCTGGTAACCACTGCGTTTTCTGATAACCAACGTTACCTATTTAACAGCCTGGAAACTGCTTCTAACAGGCTGGAAATGCCGGCTTTTGCCGGCCTTTCAACACTCAAACACTTGGAGAACTGAACTATGTCCACAACACAATCCACCACCACCAGCAGCAAAACAACGGTAAAATCCAGTAAACCTGCAATGGGCAAATCCGCGCCATCGAGAACTACTACCGGCAAGTTTGTAACCCCTGAACAACGCTACAACATGATCGCGGAAGCGGCCTATTTCATCGCGGAAAAAAGAGGTTTCAGCGGTGGAGACAGCTCGTCAGATTGGGCCTGCGCTGAAACCGAAATTGATAGAATGCTGACCAACCAATAGCGCATTCATCTTACACAACACAGCCGCTTATCAATCGATAAACAGTCTATCCATCAATCCATACCGGAATCCCGAAAGGTCTGCACGCAAGCCGGGTGCAGACCTGGGTGGAGCATGCACCTGTTCACTGCGATTCTCTATCGGTAATACCCTATCAGTAACACTCTATTAGTAATAAATTGTTTACTCGAATCTATGAATCCCATGGTCAGCCATGATGGGACCTTGTCCCTGTATCCCGATTTTCTGGCGCAGGACAACGCGGACCTGTTATTTGCGTATTTGCTGCAGGAGCTTGCCTGGTCTGAAGAATACATCCGCATGTTTGGCAAATCCGTGCTGGCGCCTCGGCTGGTGTGCTGGTATGGGGATAAAGACGCGGTTTACCGTTATTCCGGTATTGAGCACACGCCGTTGCCCTGGACAAAAACGCTGGAGAAATTGAAGGTGGATGTTGAAACGGCAACGCAGCACCGGTTTAACAGTGTATTAGGCAATCTGTACCGGAATGAGCATGATTCCATGGGCTGGCATTCGGACAATGAAAAGGAATTAGGCGATGCCCCCTTTATCGCCTCGATCAGCCTGGGCGCAGCCAGGATTTTCAAAGCCCGGCATAAGACGGCAAAAGAACAGATTAAGCTGATTCTTCCGCACGGCAGCTTACTCACCATGTCAGGACCATTTCAGCATTATTGGCGGCATAGCGTTCCCAAATCCAGTCAGCCGCAAACAGCGCGAATTAACCTGACGTTCCGTTATATACAACCCTGAAAGCAACCTGGCCGCCACGTGTGAGCGGGAAAGCACTGCGGCGTCCCACGGCTTAACGCCGGTTTTTAAATCGCCACAGCTGGAAGGTTTCGTATTCCAGATAGGCTTTTGACAAAATATAATCCAGCACGCTGTTCAAGCGGTAAAAACCAATCACGGAATCCACCCGCAGAATTTCCTTACCCCGCTCGTCAAAAAATATTATCGTGGGTGAATAATACAAACCTAACTCGTCCGACCATTGCTGAGCCGTGAGCTTTTTACCCTCGGGTGTAACAACGGGTGTATTGGCTTTACGATCCAGCTGCACCACTGCCATTTGTTTAAACTTGCCGGCAATTTCCTTGTGTTTTAACGGGCCGGCATGCAACACGTCACAGGAATGGCAGGTCGGCTGCTCGAAAATGACGGCCAGTGGCGTTTTTGCCGGATTTTTCTGGCGACTGAGCACATACGGCGGCGCTCGGAATATGTCATTGTCATTGAGTTCCGACTCTTCAAGCCCCGAGACGGTTTCCCCGCGCGCCATATACGCGCGTAACGGCTCATACAGATAGTGGTTGTCGGCGATAAACTCCAACACCGCCCGGAATTGGTAAGGTGGATGGTAGCCAGTCAAACGCAATGGCACGTTGCCGTGCACATCCACGAACAAAAACGACGGTGTGAAATTGGTCCGCAACTTCGCGGCAAAATCCTTTTCAGACGCGTAAGCAACACCATTGTGGTCAGTCACCGCGCGATCACCTTTTACATCGATGGCGACCACATCAAAATGATTGCGGGTGTAAGTAACGATCCCCCGGTCACCCCAGTTCTTCTGTAAATGTATGGAACAATACGGACAATCTTTGCTGCCAAAATACAACAGCACGCCCCATTTACCGGCGGCTTTGGCATCCGCGAGATCCGCCTGCAGTTCCAGAAAACTGAGCTTGAACCAGTCCGGCAGCACCAGATCCTGCTCCAGGGGCCGGTCGTCGAACTTGGTAAAATCCGCGGTGGAATCCACCCCGGCGGCGGCAGCATAATGATAAAGACAGCTAACAATTACGCACTGGACCAACAGATGCGTGATAAGCTTTTGTCGCCGTGTTGAAATAGCAGACCGCAAAATAAAAGAATCCTGTTGTTTTTATTAGTATAATCAACTAACTAAAACACACAATGGCAGACCGAAAAAATATGCTATGTTTACACTCTGTTAAGCAATCTACGTTCCGCCGCGACATCCTGGTAACATAGCCTATCCAATATGACGTTTCTTCAAATTCTGATCACAGACAGCCGCTTAAGAATCAATAAATGCTGTCGATATCAATTACGGAAAACTGTTATAAAAGCTGGCTATATAGCCGTAACCATTACACGGAATTGGCATCAACTAAAGGACCGATTAAAGTGAGTATGCACATAATGAAAACCATCCTCCCTCTCGTGCTGGTAATCAGCGTTAACACCGCGATCGCAGACAACCTGCAGAAGGACCAACAACGCCTGGACAACCTGCAAAAGGACCTGGACCAAAAACAGGACGCCTTGGACAAACAAAAAAAAGCGGTAAAAGCCCTGGAAAAGAAACTGGAGTGCAACTACAACCTGCTGCAGGCCTACAACCTGTGTGAGGAAAAGCACAAGAAAGACTCTCCGGACTATCCCAAATGCATGGAAAAAGCCAAAACCAGCAACGCCGGCTGCCAGGAAAAAGCCTGATGTTAAGGGCAGCAATATGTATCACCACATCCGTGAGCAGTCCATAGTTCAGTAACCACTGCATACTATTAGCAGCAATGGCATTTTCGTTAAAACAATTTATTCCATTTCTAAATCTGGAGTCGGAACAGGTTTCAGATATTCACTTCGGGCATGCGCAAAAAATCGATGAGATTTTTCAATTACTGAAAGAAACGCGCACGGTACTAAACCTAAACCTGCCCGGCACAAACAAATCTTTTACCAGTAATATCCTGGCGGTCGATACCACAAACCGGCATTTTGTGCTTGACGAGATCTACCCCGAAGAAGGTCATAAACTATTTGAAAGCAGCGGGACATTAATCGCGCACGCGGAATTACGCGGCACCAGGATTTCGTTTACAACCTGCCGGTTAAGTTCCGATTACGCCCGGCACATGTCATCTTACAATTGCAAAATACCGGAAACCATATCGTATTTCCAACGGCGTTCTGAATACCGAGTCCTGATCCATCCGGCGCACTTGCTTCATATCACTGCTGAACACCAGAGAACTAACCAGATCCTGCAGGGACACGTATATGATGTGTCCCTGCAGGGCATCGGTGTTGTTTTCAAAACCGCGCACATCTTCAAGCCCGGCGATCAAATGCAGCGTTGCCGGCTGGTGTTGCCTAGCAACGACACGGTCAGTTTTACACTGGATGTCCGGCATATTGAATCCACTTCACCGGGCTGTATTAGAGTTGGGGGATCATTCAAGGAACTTAACGGCCGCTCGCGCGAAATCATAGGCCGCCTGGTGCGTCAAATGGAGCGCGTTAACATAAAAAGTTAAGCCGCGTCGGAAAAATATGCGGGTATCTAATACCTGAAAAACTTTAACGCAAAGGCGCCATGACGCAAAGAATTCAACCTATTGCAATTAACGCGGCCGGGTTGGCGGCGACACCCTACGGGACTATATCTGGAGTCCAAAATGCAGTCGCTCGCAATCATTAACAACAACGTGAAAACCTTGGCGTGTTCGCGTTGTGTTAGATGTTAGGTGTTAGGTGTTAGGTGT
>DATCIR010000057.1:0-4115 GCA_036507695.1 Gammaproteobacteria bacterium | reverse complement strand
TCGTTCCATTCCAAGGAGTTGCAACGCCGCCATGCGCTTTGAAAATCGTGCAATCCACTGCGTAGCGTTGTTCACCCAACAGGTGAACCTCGTTCGTGCATGAAAATAGAATGACATCAGTTGGGTAGCTATTTTATAAAGCGGTTAACTGCGGAATCTAGGTTTAATGACACGGACCCACTATTGAGGTGCAGCATGAGCGAAATCACCATTGAACACAACCCGTCGCCCGCCAAACTGGACGTGATGGCGGTAGACCGATGGCCGATTTGGGAAAAAGAAGCATCCACCTTCGATTGGACCTATGATCAAGCCGAGGTGTGCTACATTCTGGAGGGTGAAGTGGTAGTTACACCCAAAGGCGGTGATCCCGTGAGTATTCAGTCCGGCGACCTGGTAACCTTTCCCGCCGGCATGCACTGCGTTTGGGAAATCAAATCCGCCATCCGCAAGCACTATCATTCCAAATAACTTAAATAACTTAAATAACTTACATTTCAAATAACTTACATTTTAAATAACGTAAATAACTTACTCTATTTGCGCACACGCCAACACCGGACACAACCCCGCGGAACTAGAATCCTTGTTTGTGGGTTTCTTCAATGCGCGAGAATAAATGCTTGAACGGCAGTAGTTGCGCATCGGCATTGCGCACTATTTCCATGAACGGGAGTTCACCCTGCTTGGGTTGATAGGTGCCGTTTTCGATACTTTCATACAGCTGTTTTACCGCAGCTTCCAGCTCATCGATAAAGCCCAGTGCGCCACCCATGTATTCTTCATCGTATTCAATGGATGCCCGCAAATCATCAATTTCAGCCATTGCTTCTCGAACCAGCAATTTGAATTCTGCCATCGACGTTGCTTTACCAACCATAACCACTCCTCCAAGTTATATTAAAAGATGACAATAAATCCCGGTTGAGCTTGATCATGTTCGTACCCGTATGCCACCGACACGATACACACTGCGTTACTAATTACAATTCTTTACTTTATTAACTGCTTTACTACTTTATATACTGTACTTTATATACTGTACTTTACATACTGGCTTTAGACCCAGACTGCGCCGCGCAACCACAACGCTATCCCGCTATATGCGAGAGGCGTATTGTCGCGAATTTCAACGCCCGCGTCATCAGATTTATACAAGGAAAACAAAATATCTCCCTTGTATTCGCCGATTGCCACCGCATTCCCCCGGCTCACCAAGCCGCCAAAGCATAACAATACAACGGAGCCAAAGGCAAGATCATGTACGCTTCCGGTGTTGGTCAAATATTAACGGCCTTTTCAACGAGCTGCCGCGCATTATTGGCTTTTGCGAACGCCATATTCTATATCCACTATATAGAGCCGTTTGTTACCTTGCGGAGTTTCGACCTCCACCTCCGCATCCAGCGCCTTGCCCATGAGCGCTCGGCCGATGGGCGAGTCCATACTGATAAACTCTTTTTGAAAAGCCGTTTCATCTGGACCGACAATACGGTAAAGCACTTCAGCGCCGGCGTCGTCTTCAACCGTGACCCAAGCGCCGAAAAAAACCCGTAATGGATCATCGGGCACGCTATCGACCACTTTTATGTTCTCCAGGCGTTTCCGCAAAAAACGCACACGGGAATCTATTTCCCGCAGTTGCTTCTTACGGTAAATATATTCGGCATTTTCCGAACGGTCACCTTCGGCGGCCGCGGCGGACAGCGCCTTGGTTACTTCAGGGCGCTTTTTGCGCCATAAAAACTCCAGTTCGTCGTCCAGGCGTTGTTTGCCTTCCGGTGTAATATATTTCGAACTGACGGGTGGCGGCGGTTTCCAGCGTCCCATGGATTAACTATCCTTACCCGCGGCTTTTTCAGCTTCCTGTTTTTTCCAATAATCTTCACTGAACCGGCAGTCCAGCAAGGTCATGGCGGCCACCGCGGCAACGGGTAAGAAAATAAATAAATGCGTCAACCCGAGGTCCCTGACATTAAAATAGATATACGCCGAACAACCGGCTAATACCACATAAACCGCTAAACGAATCGGCACGATCCAGTTTTTAGGTAATGCGGGTTTGTCTTTGGGGTTATTGGTCATAGGGATTTTTAAGTTGCTTGCCCTGTTGATGGCGCTAAGCGTGATGCGATTGATCGCCGCCAGCCTGCGCAATGCGATACAAGGGCGGAATAACTCCGGACGCAGGCGGTGTGGCGTGGTGACGATTGTTCTCCGTGTATTCCAAGAGCGCCTGCCATAAGCCCTTACTATTCCAGCGCGCAGCATCGGGCGTTGTTTCTGCTTTACTTAAATCCGGGTTACATATTAATTCCGGGCTACATATTAAATCCGGTTTATACAAAAGTGCATTGAGCTGCAGAAGTTCACTGGCCAACTGGCCATTCACCCGCTGCGCAATATGTCCCAGACTGGTGGGCCGCTGGTCTGGCCATTGTTGGAATCCCCACTCGAGTAACGCGTTTTTCACCCGTTGCGGATCGTTGGCCTCACACGCTGCTTTTACCTGCTGCAGGAGTTCCTTGATTGTTTGACCGCCGTGACCTTGATTTGGAACGATAACACCGGGTGCTCTGCGCCGGCGCAATGTTGCATACCAGGTTGAAAGGGTAAGCAACCACACTATGAACAAGGCGACGCTGATTCCAAACCAAAGGGATGAAGATAGCCCAGAGGCAGGTGTATCGGCAGTTGAAGTCTGCGTCACTTTGCCAGTAGGATCTTGCCCTGTTGCGCCGGCAACGTCCGGTGCAGGCTGACCGGCTATCGGCGCTTCCTGCCCGGTTACGCCCGCCACCTTGATCGTACGCGCAGGTAAGGTAGCGGTTTCCAGCCGGTCTTTCTCGGTATTCCACCACACCATTTCGATGGCCGGCAACGTCATCCGCCCTGGCTGCGTGGGAATGTAGGCGATTTTTTCCTGCCGTTTACCGGCAAATCCTGTATCGCTTAGCGTGTTCTCCAATACCGGTTGGTCGGCGTATTGTTTTATGGCGGCTCCGGCATCCGCGCCACCCAGTACCGGCAGTTGCGCGGACATCAATCCGCTGGCCGTCAACAGCAGCGTGCGGGTGATCGGATCACCCACTTTAATTTCTCTGGCGGTATTCGACCATTCTTCTGTCAGCGCCAATGAACGGGCAGGCAACCAGTACGCGGTCTGCGCTTGCCGGGCTTTTGGGGGAACCGGGTTCACCGTCACTTTGATGGTTTCGGAAACCAGCCGCTTGTTACGCAGCACGCGTGGCAGATCAATATACTGGGCATCAAGCACCGCCGGTTTAATCTCCAAGGTCCCGGCATTTTGCGGGAAAATGACAAACTGCTTTTCATAAACCCGGTAGCGGCGGCCGTTAATCATTTTTTCAAAAGTTTTGTTCTCGGACAGTTTTTCAATAACCGCATCGCTGTCGCTGATTTCCAGATCATTTAAACTGGCATTACGCAGTTGTACCGCATGATAAATCCGCAAGGTATAAACCAGTTGCGCTTGCACATACACCGACGGGTTATCCACACTCGCTTCGAGATACACCAGATCATTGGCGATCGAACCGGCACTCACGCTGGCGGGTGATACCTTGATCTCCACGGGGTTGGATCTGTCTTTGCCAAACGCGATACCGGGTATCGTTAAGTCGCCGCTGCGTTTTGGCATGAGCATGAATTCCCATTTTATTTGCCGGTTGACTTGTCCATTGAGAATGGAAATATTGCTGCTTTGACTGCGGCTCAGGATTTGAAAATCATTTTCCAAAACCCTTAAGTCCGGGTCGTCGACTTCTGTATCAGCGGTCAAAATCAAATTCAGAGACTCGTTTTCCTGCACCACGCTTCGATCCACCGTGGCTTCGATGTTTGCCGCATAAGCTGATGCGCTGGTCATTAGCAGCAGAAACAGCAGCCATGCGACACCAATTGCGTTTAAATGTCTCACCATGTTTTTGTTTCACCTTGCGCCTGACGTTGGTTCATTTGCGACTGATAACGAAACTTGCGCCGCATTAGACCTCCCGGATCATCCGGAATCCGCCGCAGCAATTGCTCGGCGCGCTGCATCGCCTGTTTGTCTTCTGACTGCTCATCATTTTGTTGCGCTATCTGCGGCCGGG
>DATCIR010000056.1:0-7588 GCA_036507695.1 Gammaproteobacteria bacterium | reverse complement strand
GGATACGCTGGTAAATCAAATGAAACTCATACTGGTTGTAGGCAACCAGCAAATCTTGCTGCAGCTGACTGGCGCGCTCCACCGCCCAGCGGTCCAGCGCGATCATATCGTCCAGGCCCACCATATCGCGCCGGGGATCAAAGCCGTTCAAGTTCGCTAACAAAAAGCGCGCGGTATTGCGCATCCGGCGGTAAGCATCCGCGGTGCGCTTGAGGATCTCATCGGACACGCTCATTTCCGCCCGGTAATCGGTCGCCGCCACCCACAGCCGCAAAATATCGGCGCCCAGCTGGTTCACGACTTTTTGCGGCGCCACGACGTTGCCCTTGGATTTCGACATTTTCTGGCCCTTGGCGTCCACGGTAAAACCATGGGTCAACACCGCTTTATACGGTGCGGCGCCGCGGATGGCCACAGAAGTCAATAAGGATGATTGAAACCAGCCACGATGCTGGTCCGACCCTTCCAGGTACAGGTCGGCGGGCGTGTGCAGTTGCGCATGATTATCCAGCACCGAGAAATGCGTCACCCCCGAATCAAACCACACGTCCAGCGTATCGGTGACCTTGTCGTAATTTTCCGCGTTCGCGCCCAACAGCTCCCGCGGCTGCAAGTTGAACCACGCGTCGATGCCGGATGCTTCCACCCGCTGCGCCACGGCTTCGATCAAGCGTGCTGTTTCGGGATGCAGCTCACCACTCTGCTTGTTAACAAACAAGGTAATGGGCACACCCCAGGTGCGTTGCCGCGAGATACACCAGTCAGGCCGGTTTTGCACCATACCCTCGATGCGCGCCCGCCCCCAATCCGGCATCCACTGTGTGTCCTTGATCGCCTGCAGCGCTATCTCGCGCAAGCCGTTTTGCTCCATGCTGATAAACCATTGCGGTGTCGCACGGAAAATAATCGGCGTTTTATGCCGCCAGCAATGCGGATAACTGTGGCGCAAAGACTCATGGTGCACCAGCGCGCCCTTGGCCTTGAGCACTTCGATGACGTGGTCATTGGCCTTAAAAACATGTTCACCGGCGAACAACTCGGTGCCTTCGAGAAAACAACCGTTCGCGCCGACCGGGTTTTCCACCGGCAATTGATAACGCATGCCGACCACGTAGTCTTCCTGGCCATGGCCGGGCGCGGTGTGCACGGCGCCGGTACCGGATTCTGTCGTCACATGTTCCCCCAGGATCACCGGCACTTCGCGCGCGTAAAACGGATGCTGCAATTTAATGCCTTCGAGATCCGCGCCTTTGCAGTACGCGACGACATGATGTTGCCGGAATTCATAACGGCCCATGGCGTCTTTTAACAATGCGTCCGCCAGCAGCAGGCGTTCCACGCCATACGGCCCTGTCACTTCAATCAACACATATTCCAGTTCCGCATTCAGCGCCACCGCCTGGTTGGCCGGCAAGGTCCAGGGCGTGGTGGTCCAGATCACCACCGAGATAGCGCCTTTACCGGCATGCTCCAAGCCGTCGGCATAGTGGCAACGTGCAAGCAGCGCGGCTTCATCCAACACTTTGAAGCGCACATCGATCGCCGGCGAGGTTTTGTCTTCGTATTCCACTTCCGCTTCCGCGAGCGCCGAACCGCAATCGGCGCACCAATGCACCGGTTTACTGCCCTTGTGCACATGGCCCTGCTGGATGATTTTGCCAAGCGCGCGAATAATGTCGGCTTCCGTCTTGAAATCCATGGTGAGGTAAGGCTGGTCCCAGTCACCCAAAACACCGAGGCGGATAAAATCCTTACGTTGTCCGTCCACTTGCTGACTCGCATAGTCCCGGCAGGCCTTGCGGAATTGCGCGGCGGAAATCTTCACGCCCGCCTTGCCCTGCTTTTTCTCCACCTGCAGTTCGATGGGCAGGCCATGGCAATCCCAGCCCGGTACATACGGTGCGTTATATCCACTCAGGACTTTGGATTTCACAATGATGTCTTTTAACACTTTGTTGACGGCATGACCGATATGGATGTCGCCGTTGGCGTAGGGAGGACCATCGTGCAAAATGAACACGGGTTTACCCCGGGCGGCGTCGCGCATTTTCTGGTAAAGCTGCATGCCATCCCAACGCGCCAGCATTTCCGGTTCGCGCTGGGCCAGATTGCCGCGCATGGGAAATTCGGTGTTGGGTAAATTGAGGGTGTCTTTATAGTCGGCCACGAATGTCTGCTGTCTTTATTTAAGTACTCAGTGAGTTGCAATTTGCCGAACAGGCCGGTTATTTTACCTGTTCTAACAACCATTCATCTAGCAAAAAACGTCTTGGCCTGCGCCACATCCCGGGCAATTTGCGCTTTTAACGCTGCAAAGGATTCAAAGCGTTGCTCATCGCGTATTTTCCGTAAAAAATCGACCTGGACATGGGCGCCATAAATATCGCCATCAAAGTCAAATAAATGCACTTCCAGCAAACTACGGGCGCCCCCAACCGTGGGACGCCGCCCCACGTTGGCGACGCCATTCACCACGCGGCCGCCGATTTGCGGATGCTTGCTGTGTAGTTGCACGGAATAAACCCCGTACAACGCGCAGGATTGGCGGTGCAGATAAATATTCGCGGTGGGAAATCCGATGGTGCGTCCGCGCTTATCGCCATGCGCGACCCGTCCGCACAAACTGTAGTGCCGTCCCAGCATTTGTTTTGCCAGTAGCAGGTCTCCCGATTCCAGCGCGCTGCGAATGCGCGTACTGCTGACGCGCGAGCCCGCAAAATTCAAACTCACGGTGTCGCTTACGGCAAACCCCCATCGCGGCGCGGCGGACTGCAAATAGGCAAAATCACCGCTGCGGTTTTTACCGAATTTAAAATCATCGCCCACGATGAGGTGCTTGACACCCAGGCCATCCGCCAGGATTTGTTGCACAAACTGGCCGGCCGTCAAACCAGCCAAATGTTTGTCGAAACGCAAGCACAACACCCGGTCCACATTCAGGTCTTTCAAAACATCCAGTTTTTCGCGCAACCGGGTCAGCCGTGACGGGACTTCAGTGGGCCGGAAATATTCCTGGGGCTGCGGCTCGAAGGTGATTACCACCACGGGCAAATTCAGCTGCCTGGCTTTTTCCACGACTTGCCGGATGACCGCCTGATGGCCAAGATGCACACCATCAAAATTGCCGATGGTAGCCACGCAACCATGATGGCAGGGTTTTAAATTTTGCAGTCCGCGAATCAGTTCCATGTCATCTACGTGGGGTTATATTAACTGTGCCTGATTAATTCCTTGATCTTTACACCCGTGACCACCAGCACCAACAAATAGACAGCAGCGCCGATTCCTACCCAGAGTAAAACGGTGAAAACACGCTGGTAGACACCCCAGCCGGCCCAGTGCTGGATATTCTCCACCCCATAATACAGGACCAACGCCATAGCCGCGCAGGCCAGGCCGACTTTCACCAAATATGACAACCAGCCGGGATCGGGTTTATAAATACCATCTCTCACTAATCCCCAGTACAACAGCCAGGATTGCAATAACGCGGAAATTGCCGTCGCTAACGCAAGGCCCACGTGCGGCGCGTCATACGACAACTGCAACATGGAAAGGACCAGCACCAGGGTCAGCGCGATTTTAAACACCATGGATTTGATGGCGATTTTCATGGGTGTTTTAGTGTCCTGACGCGCGAAATAACCGGGTGACAGCACTTTCACATAAATAAATCCCAACAAACCAATGGCATAAGCAACCAAGGCCAGTTGCGCCATGCGCACGTCTTCCAGATCAAAATCGCCGTACTGAAAAATGGCGCTCATCAACGGGCCCGCCAGCATGACCAATCCGACCGTCGCCGGCGCGCCGATTAATAAGGACAGGCGCATACCCCAGTCCAGGGTATGCCGGAAGCGATCCGGATCGGCCCCGGCGTATTTGGCGGACAGGCTGGGCAGTATCACGGTCGCAATCGCAATGCCGAACACACCCAGGGGAAACTCCACCAGCCGGTCGGCATAATACAACCAGGAAATGCTGCCGGTAACCAGAAACGAGGCGACCCAATAATCGATGAGCAAGTTAATTTGCTGCAGCGAGGAGCTGAAAATGGCCGGCAGCATCAGCGTCTTGATTTTATGCACACCCGGCTTGCGCCAAGCCCAGCGGGGCCAGGACACCAGGCGCAGTTTCATCACAAACGGCAGCTGAAACAGCAGCTGGGCCGCACCAGCGGCAAATACGCCCCAGGCCAGCACGATAATGTTATTGTCGAAATAGTTCGCGGCGATAACCGCCGCAATGATTAAACAAACATTCAGTAACACCGGGGTAAACGCGGGCACCGCGAATTTTCCATAGGAATTCAGGATGCCGCCCGCCAGGGCGGTGAGCGAAATAAACAGGATATAAGGAAAGGTAAAACGCAGCATTTCCACGGTCAACGGAAAGCGTTCATCGCCGGAAATCCAGCCCGGGGCGAAAATCACCACCAGGATGGGCGCAGCAATGACGCCGATGACGGTGACGATAAACAAAACGACGCCCAGGGTTCCTGCCACCTCCGCCGCCAGCGCTTTAACCTCCTCGTGCTCCCGGGTGGTCTTGTATTCCGTGAATACCGGGACGAAGGCCTGGGAAAAGGCGCCCTCGGCAAACTGGCGGCGCAGCAAATTGGGTATTTTAAACGCCACAAAAAACGCATCGGTTAACGCATCGGCGCCGAAATAGCGGGCAAATACCACGTCCCGGACCAGGCCGGAAATGCGCGACAACAGCGTCATAAAGGACACGACAAACGTGGATTTGAGCAATTTGCCAGCCATCAGGGCGCGCCTCGCTGCGGTAAAATGGGCAACTGAACTTGGGTAGATCGGTAACTCATTGTTTATCAAAATGAACTAAAAACGGAACGGCATGCGGCGTTCACTCCGCATTGCTACTGACCGTGCATCTTAGCGGTATCTTTCAAGGACTTACAGCGTTTTCTGTAACCGCCGCAAATATTTGACAAATGGGCAAAAAACTCGCATATTATGCGCCCCAATGTGACCCACACAGTAATGAATTGAGGAGTATTAATTTTGGCCAACACAGCTCAAGCAAAAAAACGCGCCCGTCAGGGGGAAAAACGCCGCCAGCAAAACGCCAGCCAGCGCTCCATGATGCGCACGACCATCAAAAAAGTCGTTCATGCCATTGAAGCCGGCCAGAAAGACAAGGCCAGCGAAGCTTATAAGGCGGCTGTGCCGGTGATTGACCAAATGGCGACTAAAAACATCATCACGGCAAATAAAGCCGCGCGTCACAAGAGCCGTTTGAACACACGAATTCGCGCACTTTGAAGCACGCCCGCCCAGCAGTCGATAGTTACTAGCGATAGTTACTAGCGATAGTTACAACCGATATTTACAAAAACAAAAAAACCGGTGCAACACCGGTTTTTTTTCGCCTAATCTTTTTCACGGTTAGCGGACTTTAAAATGCTTCACCAGATTTTTCAGGCTGTTTGCCATCTCGGTCAGATCCCGGCCGCTATTGGTTAAGCGCTCCGCGCCGTCACTGGTTCGATTGGCAAGATCCGTAATAGACACCACGCTTTGATTCACTGACTCCACCACCGCGCTTTGTTGTTCGGAAGCCGTGGCGATCTGGGTAGTCATATCGGAAATATCCCCGACCGACTTCGTAATAGTTTCCAGATAATTGCCCGCCTCGTTGGCAAACTCCACACTTTCCCGGGTCATCTCCCGGCTGCGGTCCATCACTGACACCGCCTTGTTGGTGCCGGACTGCAGGCTTTCAATCATCTTTTGGATTTCCTGGGTTGATTGCTGGGTACGGCCCGCCAGTGTCCGTACTTCATCCGCCACCACGGCAAATCCCCGTCCCTGCTCACCGGCGCGCGCGGCTTCGATGGCGGCGTTCAATGCCAGTAAATTGGTTTGTTCCGCAATGCCCCGGATGACATCCAGCACGGTGCCGATGTTTTCGGACTGGCCCTGCAGGTTATTCATGACTTCGGACGCCAACTGCACTTCGTTTGCCAGCTTGCTGATAGAGTCAACAGTTTGCCCGACCACTTGCTGGCCGTTTAACGCTTCGCGTTTGGCGTCGCTGGCGGCAACGGCCACCCGTTCAGCGTTTTTCGATACTTCCACCGCGGATGCCGACATTTCATTGACCGATGTCGCCACCAGATCCGTCTCCTGCCGTTGAAATTGCAGGGCTTCCTGGGTGGATTCAATGGTGGATGACAGGTGTAACGACGATACCGCGAGATTCTCCGCATCTTTACTGATAACACTCACCTGGTTACGCAGACTCTCAATCAGCACGCTTAACGCCTTGCTCAGGGTATGCAATTCCTTTAGGCCGTTATTTTCTATGGCAATGGTAAGGTCGCCGCCGGCGCAGCTTTCAATGGCCGCAACCAGCCGTGTAACCGGATTAAACAGATGCCTGCTCAACACCCACAAAGCGCTGAAGAGAAAAATCACCAGGACTGCCACGAAACTGCCGATGCTGGTGAGTTGAGTTTCATTCATCCGCTGGTGAAACGCCTGCATGTCCTTAAGCGCGGTAAACCGTAACGCGGCTTCCCCCTGTTCGGTTGTTAATTCGTAGCTGATCGGTAAACTGGTCGCGCCCACCGCGGACTCCCAATTGTCACTCCGGTAAAGCACGTCACCCGCGGCTGATTGTATGGTTATAGGCAACAGCACGGTCTGTTCGATAGTCTTTAAGTTGTGCACCGGCCTTACCACAATCTCTATGTAGCCAGTCTGCCGCAAGCCGCCCAGGGGCAATAGCGCGGAATACATGACCTTGCCGTCATGCAACCAGAGGCCGGTCAGCGTTTTCAGCCGGTCCGCGCCATCTCTCGCCCGCGCCTGCGCCGCCAATGAATCCGGAAGCCGGGAAGACAACAAGCGCTCACCATCATTGCTTTGCGCCAACAATTTGAAATCCATATTATAAACACGGATCTTGCGCAGATCCACGATACTGCTGGTGACATACCGTTGATGAAATTGTTCATCCAGCAATTTGGCCAGATTGTCCACCAGCGCGCGGTCCGCCGGACTATTGACTAATTGCTCTGCCACCGTAGTAAAATCCTGGGTCTTTTTGGTGAAAATACCCAGATCATTGACCAGCTTATCCAGATCTTCCGTGGATTTGCGCACGCTGACTTCAATAATCTGTGACAGGCCGCGGGCCTGCGACTCCAGCGCAGTGTCCCGCAGCTGCAGTGTTGCCATGAAGGAAAGCAGGATGACAATCACACCCAGTGACAGCAATAAAAAAGTGATTAACTGTTTTATGGAAAAATTATTAAACGTCATATCCTTGATTCACTTTTTAAAATTATAAAAAAATCAACTCTGCCCGGCGTTGAATTCCGAACCGTGAATTAACGGGTTACAGGCAGTCCCTTCTGGGTCCATTCTTCCCAGCCGCCGCGGAACCAGTAAATGTTTTTGTAACCCAGTTCGACGGCTTGCTTGCTGGAGTTCACGCTGCGGCCACACTTGACACCGTTGCAATAAAAAAGCACGGGCGTGGTTTTGGAGGCAACATGCTTGGCCAGGGTTTCCGCATTGGTGTCGTGGTCGGGCAAACCCACCGAACCTTCGATCCA
>DATCIR010000055.1:0-6481 GCA_036507695.1 Gammaproteobacteria bacterium | reverse complement strand
TGTTCCGGCGTGACTTCATTGTTGACGATCATGCCGAAGGCGGTTTTCGCTTCGTCCAGCGTTAAGCCGCGGGAACCCTTGCGGCCTTTGCCCAGGATGCGGATAAATTGCGCGAACGGATGCTCTTGGTAAAACATAGGAAAACCTCAACCGATTACAGTTACTGCTGTTACTGCTGTTACTGCTGTTGCGGCGCAGCGCGCGCCGCCTTTTCGTCTACGCAGAGCGCTTGTGAGACAAGTCAGGCGCGGGCTTGTTTGCCTGCCACGGGCTTGTCAGCTTCCTTTGCTTCAGCACTATAGTGCGGGTCAACCAGGGAGTTTGCCAGGCTCAACGGCAGGAAACGCAGGATTTTTATGCCGGCCAATACAATGGCAATTGCAAACGCCGCGCCGCCAATACCCAGGCCAATTTCGTAGATGCTGGGCGTATAGGTACCCACCACGCCATCAAAGAAGCTGCTGCTGAACTCGTACCCTGGGAACATGTCCAGCGGGTAGGCTTGCCCGCCGATAATGATGACATACATGTGCGCCATTCCTCCCGCAATCACCATGAGGGACGCGGTCACCAGCCAGCGGGCCGAATTCTTGAAGCCGTTCAGGAGGCAGATCAGTAACGGAATCAGGCTGCCGATCAACACAAAGCCCAGCCAGAATAAGCCGGAGTAGACATTGTCGCCGTCCAGGATAAATTTCATCACGCCGTGGCGTTCGGTGGCATACAAGCTGGTTAAATGGAAAATGGTCACGAAGAACAAGACCGTGGCGATGAATACGCCCTGCAGTTTCCGCAGGCGTTCAACGACGGCATCGCCCAATGGCCGCCGGGTGCCGCTGTAAATGCCAATCAGCAGAATGTTAAAAACGGCCAGGCCGAACGAGAACGACATCAGGATAAACACCGGCGCCAGGATCGCGGCATCATACGCCTGGCGCGCCACCAGAAAGCCGAAAATAGAACCGGTACCAGTGGTCAGTATCAAGCGCCAGACAAAGGCGAAAAAACCGGCCGGTTTACTGAGTTTGTTAAACCGGCGCTCCAGCATCATCCACAGATAAACGGCAACAATCGCGATAAAGCCGGTGTAGAGGAAGATGTTCCAGGCAAAAATGGATTTAAAGTTGTAATAGGTCATCGCCACGATCAACCGGTCGGGCCGGCCAAGATCCAGCACCAAGATACAAAGGCCACCGATCAGCAGGGCAACGGCGACCAGGCCGGACAGCGGCGCCAGCGGCTTGTAGAGTTTTTTGTTGAACACGGAGGAAATGGACGCCACGTTTAACGCGCCGGAGGCGGCGACAATCAGGAACACCGCGAATACGTGCGGCATGCCCCACACAATCTGGTTATTCATACCGGTGACATGGTGGCCCTGGTGTTCCATGTAGTAAGCGGCGCCCAGGCCCAGCGCAATCAGCAGGCCGAGCATGGCCAATACGGCATAATAGCCGGGACTATTGCCGGGAATCTCGCGGTAATGGAGCAGTTCTTTCATTGGTGTTGTTCCTGAATGTAAACCTTACTTAGAAACCTTGTTTATATACCCTGATAGCGTACACCGGGGTCCAGCCGGAAATCGGCGCGCACCGCGCTGCTGGGTTCGCTGGCCAGGCGCTTGGCGATTTTGCTGTTGGGATCATTGAGGTCGCCGAACAGGATGGCCGGGCCTTCCTGGGTTTTGGCGCAGGCTTCCGCGCAGGCGGGCGTTTCACCGCGATCCACGCGATGCACGCACAGAGTACAGCTTTCCACCGTGCCTTTACCGCGCGGCACATCGGGAGCCTGGCCGGTTACCGTTTCGTGAATGAAGGAGCGCGCCTTATAGGGACAGGCCATCATGCAGTAACGGCAGCCAATGCAGATATGCTTGTCCACCAGCACGATACCGTCCGCGCGTTTGAATGACGCGCCGGTCGGGCAAACATCCACGCAGGGCGGGTGCGCGCAGTGCTGGCACATCATCGGCAAGGTGATGGAGTGATTGGTTTGTTTGTTGCGTAAAGTGATCTTACGAATCCATTGGGCGTCGGTTTGCGGACGGCCGAATTTCGTTATACCGTTTTCCTCATCGCAGGCCCGCACACAGGCATCGCAGTTCTCCGCGCATTTATTGGCGTCGATCAGAAATCCCCAGCGGACTTTGCTGGTAACCGCTTCATCCGCCGGTTTGGCGTGGGCGATGGTATGCAGGATCACGCCTGGCGCAAGAGCCGCGGCGCCCACCAACGCGGCGCCTTTGCCGAGAAAGCGGCGGCGGTACTCGTCGATTTTGTTTTCCTGTTGACTCATAAGCGTTGTCCTGCTTTTTTCACCCGGGGTTTCGAAGCATGGCACTCGAAGCAATCAATTTTTACGGACGCATATTCATGGCACACGACACAGAAATGCTTGGAATCCTCATGACTGACCGGCTGCCCTTGATTGTCATTCACGGCATGACAGTCGATGCATTCCTTTAATGAATGTTTCTTGGTGCGGATGCCGCGGTGCACGGTTTCATCGCGTTGATGGAGTAGCAATTCCATGTGGTTTTTACGCATGAAGCCGGTGTCCTCCACGCAGCGGTCGCCTTTGCCTTTGGGAATTTCCGGTTTGGGTACGGCGGCCAGCGCGGACACTGAAACCACACAGGCAGCAATAATCATCACTGCGAACAGTGTGGGGCGTTGAGCAATAAATTGTATAGGTTTAGAAAACACGTGCTTTTCCTGGTCAGATTGCTGCTTGTTGCCTATGTGTAACTATTTTTATTTTTTACCACCACAACAAAATTCATGAACGAACGTCTGTGTGGCCGAAAGTCCCGGGCCAGCGGATAGCGCCGCCCGCCCGGGTGTGCCGATACAGGCCTATTCGCCCAGCCCCATCTGGATGTAACCGGTGGGGCACACATCCGCGCAAATGTGACAGCCAATGCAACGGTCATAGTCGGTATCCACATAGCGGCCCATGGTCTGCTTGTCTTTTTTCACTTTGAAGACCGCGTCCTGCGGGCAGAAAATGACGCAATTGTCGCACTCGAAGCACATGCCGCAACTCATGCAGCGTTTGGCTTCGGCGATGGTTTCCTGCTCGGAAAGACCGGCGACCCGCTCTTCAAAATGGCCCAGTACTTCTTCGGCGCTCGGCACCGACTCCTGGCGTTTATGGCGTGGTTCATAGCCGAAGTGGCCGAGGAACAATTTGTCCGCGGGAATGATCTGGTGCGCCGAACGGTCTTCATAATTGTGAATCGCAAAATCATCGTCGTTGGTGCCGCGGCGGCCGCGGTCGATACCGCGGGTTTGCGGATCGCCTTCCGGATCGAAGTGCTCCGGCTCCAGCCCGGATTCACGCAGTTTGCCGAGCAGGTTGAAGTGATGCACGTCCACCTTGGGACGCTTGCGCATTTCCTCGTTCCGGAAATAATGTTCAATGGTGTCCGCGGCAATGGATGCCTGGCCGATGACCGTGGTTAACAGGTGCGGGCGAATGATATCACCCGCGGCAAAATAGCCGGGTTTGTTGGGCACCTGGAAATGTTTGTCCGCGTCGATCAAACCACGCTGGTTGGCAAAGCTTTCCATGCCGGTGAAGTCGCCGGTCTGGCCGATAGCGGAAACAATCAGGTCGGCTTCGATATCAAACTCGGAGCCGGGGATGACTTCGGCCTTGCCGCTGGCATAACTCATTTTCGCCACGCGCAAGGCTTTGGCGCGGCCGTTTTCGCCCAGGATGACTTCCACCGGATTGAGTGAACCCTGGATTTTTACTCCCTCGCGCAGGGCATCGTCGATTTCATGCTGGGCCGCGTTCATGCCTTCAATGGGTTGACGCGAAATCAGCATGACATCCGCGCCTTCTTTGACCGCGATATCCACCACGTCGTGGGCGGTATAGCCCAGCACGACGTTTTCCGTACGGTCTTTTTCGGCGATATTGGTGATGTTGCCCAAGCGGCGTGCGACGGACACCACGTCGATGGAGGTATCGCCGCCACCCACGACCACGACTTTGCCGGTCACGGCTTTCAAGCGGCCCTGGTTAAACGCGCTCAGGAACGCCACGCCGGAAATACAGTTTTGCGCGTTGCCGCCGGGAACCGGCAGGCCGCGGCCGGTTTGCGCGCCGATGGCAAACAGGATGGCGTCATGCTTTTTCTCAAGTTCTTCCAGGCTGATGTCGGTGCCGACGCGGGTTTTGGTTTTCACTTCCACGCCCATCTTAATGATGCGATCGATTTCGCCGCCCAATACGTTGCGGGGGGTACGATAGCCGGGAATACCATAGAACATCATGCCGCCCAGCTCGTCGTGGTCATCATATACCGTGCAGGCATGGCCCATGCGGCGTAGTTGATACGCAGCTGCTAAACCACAGGGGCCGCCGCCGATGATGCCAACACTCTTGCCGGTTTCTTTACCGGCCGCGAACGCATAACCTTCTTTTAACGCATTGTCACCGATGAATTGTTCAACCGCGTTGATACCCACGCGGTCTTCCACCTGGTTGCGGTTGCAGCCATCTTCGCAGGGCGCAGGGCAGACACGTCCCATGATCGCCGGGAACGGATTGGCTTCGGTGGAACGGCGGAACGCATATTCCTGCCAGGAGGCGCCGGCGGCCGGTTTTTCAATACCGCGCACGATGTTCAGCCAGCCGCGGATATCTTCACCCGAAGGACAGCTGCCCTGGCAAGGCGGGGTTTGATGCACATAGGTCGGACATTTGTGGCTACGGTCAGCCTGGAAAATCTGTTCTTTCCATGGCACGTGATCAGCATCGTTGTCTTTGAATTTTCTGAACGTATGCCCCGGTTTTGCTTTACTTGTTGGCGTCGCCATAATGCTTTCTCCTGTTGCAGCGCGGCTGTTTTTTCAATCTTAATCTGGTGACTGTTAGATTTAAGTGTTTGAAACAAACAATAGTTAATTTAATTCACTCTCTGTTCGGTTCTGTTCTTTTCCGTTAGTGATTGGTTTTCAGTTCGATTGCATCGCCTACGATTTGATGCAGGCTGGTAATCATGTCCATCTGGAACTTGTAATACGGCAATACTTTGGCGAACTGGGTTTTACAAATGGCGCAAATAGCCACCAGGGTGTTGACGTCGTACTCGTTCACCACTTTGGCCAGCGCTTCCATGCGGGGCAGCGCGCCTTTGACCCGTAGTTCCATTAAATCGTCCGTCAACAGGCCGCCGCCGCCACCGCAACAATAGGTGTTCTGGTGGATGGTGTCCGGGTCCATGTCATAAAAGTGATTGGCGCTGGCCTTGATAATCTCGCGTGGAATAATAAATTGACCGCCGGGTATGTTGCCCATGCGCGAAGCGCGCGCCACGTTGCAGGAATCATGAAACGTGATACGGCGGTGATCGTTGGCTTCCTTGTTTAATTTGATGGCGCCGCGTTGAATCAAATCATAGGTCATTTCACAGATGTGCTGTGGCGCCGGGTATTTGGGATCCAGAAAATCAAACGGCCCGATCAGGGTATTCCAGAAACTGTAAGCCACGCGCCAGGCATGGCCGCACTCGCCCACCACAATGCGTTTGACTCCCAGGTCGAGCGCCGCCTGCCGGATGCGCATGGCGACTTTTTTCAGGTTGTCGTGACTGCCGATAAACATGGAGAAATTGGCGGCTTCCGACGCGTAGGAACTCAAGGTCCAGCTGATGCCGGCCTGGTGAAATACCTTGGCGTAGCCGATCAGTCCATCGATATGCGGTTCCGCGAAAAAATCCGCGGACGGCGTGATCAGCAGGACTTCGGCGCCTTCCACATCGAGCGGCACCTTCACCGGCACGCCGGTATCTTCTTCAATATCTTCTTCCAGGCCTTCCAGGGTATCCGCCAACGCGGGCTCCGGCAGGCCCAGGTTGTTGCCGATTTTGTGTAATTTGCCGATGATCTCGTTACTGTATTTTTGTCCGACGCCGATGGTATCCAGGATTTCACGGCCGGCCATGGAGATTTCCGCGGTATCGATGCCGTACGGGCAGAACACCGAACAGCGCCGGCACTGCGAGCATTGATGGAAATAGGTGTACCATTGATCGCGGACTTCTTCGGTAAAATCTTTCGCGCCAACCAGTTTCGGGAAATACTTGCCCGCGAAGGTGTAATAGCGGCGGTAAACGGCGCGCAACAAATCCTGGCGCGCGACCGGCATGTTATTCGGATCCTGGGTGCCCAGGTAATAGTGGCATTTGTCCGTGCAGGCGCCGCATTTGACGCAGGTATCCAGGAACACTTGCAAGGCGCGCGATTGGCTTACGAGTTCGCCCAGTTTTTTTACGCCAACGTTTTGCCAGTCATCCACCAGTGCGCCCGGAAATCCTACGCCTGACTGATGCTCCGGCTTGGCCACATAGGGCTTGCTGTGGGCCATGGAGCCTTCCACGATGGTGGGAATGATCGGGTATTCCCGGAACGCGGGAACCTGGATTTCTTCAGCCAATGGTTACTCCTCGATTTGCTTCTAATGCTTTCAT
>DATCIR010000054.1:0-6521 GCA_036507695.1 Gammaproteobacteria bacterium | reverse complement strand
AGACGCCCCCGGTAGGAGACACCAGCACCGCTTTAACCTATGCTACACACGAGATGAGTAGTTATCATTCGCAAGCATTAACAGGAGCCTGTAAGTAATGAATCCCCCGTATTCGGTGATTTTTTTGACAACATTAATCGGCGTCGGCCAGGGCCTGTTTCTCGCCCTGTTCTTTGGCCAGAGTTACACCCTGCTGGAACACATCCCGCTCGAGTCGGGACAGTTTTACGCCACCGGCAGTTTGATCGCGCTGGTGTTTTTGATCGGCGGCTTAATTGCGTCGTTTTTTCACCTCGGCCGGCCGGAACGCGCCTGGCGCGCCGCAACCCAGTGGCGCACCTCCTGGTTGTCGCGCGAAGTCATCGTGCTGCCGGCCTTTATGTTTTTTGTGTTTTTGTATGGCGTGCTGCATTACTTCGGCATCAATCCCAGTGTATTTGGCGCCGCGGCGCTGCCGGAAACCGGGCTGACGGTGGTGATTGGCGCCCTGGGTGTGATAGCCTGCATCGCGTTGTTCGTCTGCACCGGCATGATTTACGCCTGTCTTAAGTTTTTGCAGGAATGGCATACGCCGCTCACCCCCATTAACTACACGCTGTTTGGCATGGCTTCCGGCTGCACCCTGGCGGCGCTTTACGCGCAGCAACAGCAATCGCATTTGCTGGGCCATATGACCGTGTGGGCCATTATCCTCACACTGGCCGCGTTCCTCACCCGCTCGGCATCCCTGATCCGCAACCACCACATTAAATACAAGTCCACTTTAAAAACGGCGATCGGGGTGCGGCATACCCATATCCAGCAAAAAGCCCAGGGCGCCATGGGCGGCTCGTATAACACGCGGGAATTTTTCCACCACCAGAAAGCCGCGTTCTTAAAGTCCATCAAATGGATTTTCATGATCCTGGTGTTTCCGGTGCCGATTGCATTATTGACCGCCGCGCTTTTCAACCAAACCGCCACCCTGTTGTTTGTAATGGCTTTTGTTATTCAATACCTCGGTTTAATCGCGGAGCGCTGGTTTTTCTTTGCGCAGGCGAAACATCCACAAAACCTTTATTACCAGACGATCTGATGGTTTAGAATAGCGGGTACATCACTAGCGTAATTTAACCATGGCACTCATCGACCCATTTGGCAGAAGCATCGAATACGTGCGCTTATCGGTCACCGACCGTTGCGACTTGCGCTGCTTTTATTGCCTGCCAAAAGGCTTCAATGATTTTGAAGAACCTACCGAGTGGTTAACCTTTCACGAGATCGAGCGCGTGATCAAAGCGTTTGCGGAATTGGGTGTGAGCCGTATCCGGATCACCGGTGGTGAACCCCTGGTGCGAAAAAACATTCCCGAGCTGGCGCAACGGCTATCGGAATTACCGGGCATCACGGATTTATCCCTCAGCACCAACGCCGTGCAACTTAAACGCTACGCACGGGCACTGAAACAAGCCAATATCACCCGGCTGAATATCAGCCTGGACAGCCTGAACCCGGCGCGCTTCAAAGCCATTACCAACGGCGGCAAACTGGAAAAAGTCCTGGATGGTTTGATGGCCGCCAAGGCGGCGGGATTCACGCCCATCAAAATCAACACCGTGTTAATGCAAGGCATCAATGACGATGAAGCCGAAGACCTGGTGGCGTTTTGCATCGAGCATGGCTTTACCCTGCGCTTTATCGAAACCATGCCCATGGGCGCCACCGGCCAGGAAGCGGTAAACCATTTCGTTGACTTGCAGAAAATCAAACAACGGCTGGCGGAAAAATATGAATTGATTCCCGGCGTGATGCCCGGTGGCGGTCCGGCGCGGTATGTTCAGGTGGCGGGCACGGAACTGCGCATCGGCTTTATCACGCCGCTGTCGCAACATTTTTGCGAAACCTGCAACCGCGTGCGGCTCGCGGCGGACGGCACGCTCTACCTGTGCCTGGGGCAGTCGGACAAAGTCGAACTCCGGCCATTATTAAGACAAGGCATGAGTGACGCGCAATTAAAACAAGTAATTATAGACGGCATCGCGCTCAAACCCGAACGTCATGAGTTCAACGAAAAGCCTCATCAGGTGGTGCGTTTCATGTCGATGACGGGCGGTTGACGCGGTATTCGTGAGTATCCTCCCGCCTGACCTAACGCAAAGGCGCAAAGATTTAATTTCAACCGGGCATCTATCCAGTATCCAGCGTTTTCGGGAGCACCGATTTCTGTGTTATGCAGAGTGAATATTTCCGGCCTTGCTTGGACAATGTTGCTTGAGCTATTGTTTGCCATCCAAAGTTGCTGTCAAGGTTCCAGCCAGCGGATGTTCATATGACCTTTTGCATAGACGGCTTATGGAAACTCTTGGCGTCTCTGCGCCTTTGCGTTGAAAAAACGCCACTCTCCGATTCATAGGGTCTTACCTGGCGAGACCAGACAACGGTCAAACGCGCCTTTTTCAGCGGCGCTAATTACGCAAATTTACTTTATCAACATCAGCAAGCCAATGAACAACAAAAACAGCGCGAACCTGCGCCTGAGTTTATCTGTAGACATGCGATGCGCCAGGCGCGCGCCCCACGGCGCCGCCAGCATGCTGGCGAAGGCGATTCCCAGCAGGGCCGGCCAATAAACAAACCCGATCGCCTGTTCCGGCAGATCCGCCGTCGCTGGCGCCAATAACATAAATCCCACACTGCCGGCAACGGCGATCGGCAGGCCGCAGGCGGCCGAGGTCGCAATCGCCCGGTGGATGGCGATATTGCACCAGGTGAGAAACGGCACAGTCAGGGTGCCGCCGCCGATCCCGGCCACGGCGGAAATAAATCCGATGCCCGCACTTACCGCGCCCAAGCCGGCCACACCCGGCAAGGCGCGCGCCGGCTGCGGCCGAAACTCATAAAACAGTTGCACGGCGATAATAATTTCCACCACGCCAAAAATGAGTTTCAAGGAATCGCTGGGCACGCGGGTCGCGAAATAAGCGCCCAGCAAACTGCCCGCAACAATAAACGGCGCCATCCTGGCGAACAACAGCCACTCCACGGCGCCGTGTTTATGATGCGCCACTACCGAAGACAGCGAGGTAACAATAATCACCGCCAGCGACGTACCCACCGCGAGTTGCATAATAGAAGCACTGCTGACGTTGAGATAACCGAACACATAGGCCAACGCGGGAACCACGATGAGTCCGCCGCCGACACCGAACAGCCCGGCACACAATCCTGCCACCGCGCCGGTCAGCAAGTACAGGAGTAAAATCAGCAAAAACTCCACGCCCTAGCCCGCATTTCTCACCAGGATCGCGGGAGCAGGCCGCTCTCGCCCATCCATGGGCTCCGCGGCACTCGTACATCCTGTACATCGCGCAGGATTCGTGTTCGTAGGCGCCGCTCTGGAGCGAAAGTCATAGCCGTAGCTATGGCTTGGGCGCTCTCGCCCATCCCTGGGCTTCGCGCCATAAGTACTTCCTGTACAAAAGTGAAGAGCAAGCCTACGGACGCGAAGACCAGTCTGAACCGCGATAGGCCAGAGAGCTGAACAATGTGTGATTGACGTATCGGGCATAGCCGTTTGTTTTCACATCTAATCTTCATAATTAGGGCCGCCTGGTGAGAAATGCGGGCTAACGTATCCAGACGGTTTTGATATTGACGAATTCATGCAGGCCATGGTGCGATAATTCGCGCCCGTAACCGGAGGCCTTGATGCCGCCGAAAGGCAAGCGCGGATCACTCTTCACAAAACCATTGACGAATACTGACCCGGCTTGTAGTTGTCGCGCAAACGCTTCGCCGCGTTGTGGATCCCGGGTCCAGACGCTGCCGCCCAGGCCAAACCGGGTATCGTTGGCAATGCGCAGGGCATGCGCTTCGTCCGTTGCAATGATCACTAACGCAACCGGCCCGAACAGCTCCTCGTCATAAGCGCGCATCCCCGGTTTGATGTCCGCGAGAATGGATGCCTGATAAAACGCACCCGGTCCCGCCACCGGCGCGCAGCCGGTGACAACGCGCGCGCCTGCGGCAATGCTATCCGTGACTTGCCGGTGCAATTCGCCGCGCAAATCCCGGCGCGCCAGGGGCGCCAAGGTGGTGGCCCGGTCCATGGGATCACCGGCTTTAAGCGCCGCAACCGCCGTGCGCAAACGCCGCAGAAATTCCTCCGCGATACCTTGCACGACGATAAAGCGCTTGGCGGCAATGCAACTTTGCCCGGCGTTGAGAAACCGGGACGTCACGGCGTTCTTGACCGTATGCTCCAGGTCCGCGTCTTCCAGCACCACAAACGGATCCGAACCGCCCAGTTCCAGCACACTCTTCTTGAGATTGGCGCCGGCGTGCGCGGCCACTTGCCGCCCCGCCGGTTCACTGCCGGTCAAGGTCACGGCCTTGATGATGGGATTCTCGATAACCGATGGCACCTGCGCCGCGCTGATCAACAAGGTGCGAAATACGTTCGCGGGGAATCCCGCGTTGTTCAACACCGCTTCAATAGCCAGCGCGCATTGCGGCACATTGGATGCGTGTTTTAACACACCGGTATTGCCGGCCACCAAGGCCGGCGCCGCGAACCGGAATACCTGCCATAAGGGGAAATTCCAGGGCATCACCGCCAGCACGGTGCCGATGGGCTGGTAACACACGTAACTATTACCGGCATCGGTTTTGATTATTTCATCCTGCAGGAACGCCGCGCCCTGCTCCGCATAATACTCACAGCCGAGCGCGCATTTCTGCACTTCCGCTTCGGCCTCGGC
This sequence comes from Gammaproteobacteria bacterium, assembly GCA_036507695.1. Classification (GTDB taxonomy): domain Bacteria; phylum Pseudomonadota; class Gammaproteobacteria; order SZUA-152; family SZUA-152; genus JAKEGK01. The sequence goes on along the minus strand of DATCIR010000054.1, from coordinate 1,782 downwards.
AATCAGCTTACCCATTTCGCGCGTGACGGTTGCCGCCAGCTTTTCTTTATCCTCACGTAACTGTTGCGCGGCCCGGCGCAGCAGTTCACAGCGTTTCAACAAGGCCGTGGATGCCCAGACGCGATTGGCTTCGTCCACCGCGACTAATGTACGCTCCAGGGTGGAATTGTCCCAGGTTTCTACGCTTGCCAGGGTTTCACCGGTCGCCGGGTTAATCGACTGATAGGGCATAAGCATTTTCCTCATCACCTTTTTCGCACACGGAATTAAAGTATAACGATGACACAGAGCGTTTTCAGAAGAATCCCATTGATGTCCATTAATTTATTACAGATTATGATATTCATGTTCAGAAATTAACCGTATCATGACAGTTCGTGCTGTGCGGTTCACGCACTTGACGCTATGGCAATTGTTACGGAGAATCTCGCCCGGTAGCTGATTGATCAGCGTGCGGGTCAACGTTGGAGAATGCTTACGTGTCTCAAGTGAAAAACATTTGTGTATTGGGCGGCACCGGTTTTGTGGGGCGGCATATCGTTGAACAACTGGCGAGACAGGGGCACCGCATTAAAATTATCTCCCGGCACCGGGAACGGCATCGTGATTTACTGGTGTTGCCCACGGTGAAAATCGTGTCGGCCGATATCCATGATCCGCCGGTACTGAAACAGCAATTCACCGGGCAGGACGCGGTCATCAACCTGGTTGGCATACTGAATGAAACCGGCAAAAGCACTTTTCAGAAAGTACATGTCGAACTGACGCGCAAAGTCGGCGAAGCCTGCATTAAAAACCAAGTGCCACGCCTGCTGCATATGAGCGCGCTAAAAGCCGATATCAACGCGCCCAGTAACTACCTGCGCAGCAAAGGAGAGGCGGAAAAATACCTGCACACCGTGATGCACGATGTGCATATAACCAGTTTCCAGCCCTCGGTCATTTTTGGACCGGAGGACAGTTTCTTCAACCGCTTCGCCAAGCTGTTGCGCATACCGCCGCGCTTCGCGCCCTTTCCCCTGGCGTGCGCTAACGCAAAGTTCGCTCCGGTTTATGTGGAAGATGTGGCGCACGCCTTTGTGCACGCGCTTGATGACCGGCGCACCTTCGCGCAACGTTACCCCTTATGCGGACCCAACATCTATACCTTGCACGAGCTGGTCAAATATACCGCCGCCGTGTGCGGTATCCGCAAACCGATCCTGCCGCTGGGTAGCGGCTTATCCCGCATGCAGGCGATGGTCATGGGCGTGCTGCCCGGCAAACCCTTCACCCTGGATAACTATCTTTCCGCCACGGTTGATAGTGTTTGCGATGAAGGCTTTCCGCAAATATTCGGCATCAACCCCAAGTCAGTGGAGTCCATCGTTCCTCTATACCTCGGCCAACAATCGATACGCAAACGCTATACTCAGTTGCGCCGCGCCGCGCGCCGGTAGGGTTTTAAAAGGTGGTATAGAGGGGAGACCAGTCCTTATTCAGCGCGGCAATAACCGCGAACCCTGCTTTTATGGAACAAATCACAAAATGACAGACTCGTCTAGGTCAGCCAGGAAGACTGAGAGTAGAAGAGGAAGAGAGCATTTATCTGATTGGCTATTAGTATATTAGAAACAATTGCTCTCTGACCCGGGTTTACTCGGCATTTTCACAGGCCTTGTCATACCGGTGTAAACCGGTATCCAGAAATAAATGCCCTGGATTCCGGCATCCGCCGCAATGACGAATTTCATTGAATGTAAATAAGGGCTAACAAATAAGCTATTTATAAACTCTCATTCT
>DATCIR010000053.1:0-2967 GCA_036507695.1 Gammaproteobacteria bacterium | reverse complement strand
AAATCCTTGCGAATCACCGGCAAGTCACACGCCGCGCGCGCGCGTTGCAGATAAACATCCGCGCCCTGAAAAAAATCCACGTCGGTTAATACCGATAAACAAGTGGCGCCGCCTTTGGCATAGGATTGCGCGATTGCCACCGGCTCAAAGTTTTCGCGGATCACACCCCTGCTGGGGGAGGCTTTTTTGATTTCCGCGATCACCGCGGGCTTGCCGCGCTGGATGGTGGTTTGAATCGCCTTCACAAAGCCCCGCACGGGAGACGCCGAGGCGCAGCGTGACTTGAGTTCTTCCAGGCTGATCCCGGCGCGGCGCTCCACGATTTCTTCGCGCTTGCGGCTTAGAATTTTTTTGAGAATGTCGGGTGTATCAGCCATGAAACCTACGCCGAAAACTGCTTGCTGAAGTCAACCAGGGCTTGCAGCTTTTTCGCCGCCGCGCCACCGGCCAGCGCTTTTTTCGCCGCTTCGATACCAGCCGCGATGGAATCGGCCAGGCCCGCGGTATAAATCGCGGCGCCCGCATTGAGCAGCACGATGTCGCGCGCGGGACCGGCTTCGTTGGCGAATACTTTTTGGATTATGCCCAGGGATTGCTGCGCATTTTCCACCGCCAGCGCGGCTACGTCGCATTGCGCAATCCCAAACTCCGCGGGCGTCATGTTGTAGGTTTTTACCGCGCCGTCTTTTAATTCCGCAACGCGCGTGGGCGCGCCGATGCTGATTTCGTCCAAGCCATCGCCGGAATGCACGACCATAACGTGCCGGCTGCCGAGCCGCCCTAACACCTGGGCCAGCGGGGTCACCAATTGATGGCTGAACACGCCTAACAACTGATTAGGCGCGCCGGCGGGATTGGTCAACGGGCCGAGCACATTAAAAATGGTGCGCACGCCCATTTCCCGGCGCGGGCCGATCGCGTGTTTCATGGCGCTGTGGTGTTTGGGCGCAAACATAAAACCAACGCCGACTTGTTGAATACATTGCGCGACCTGATCCGGCGTCAAGTCCAGGTTGACACCCGCCGCTTCCAGCACATCGGCGCTGCCGGATTTGCTGGATATGGAACGGTTGCCATGTTTGGCCACCTTGGCGCCCGCCGCGGCCGCCACGAATGCCACCGCGGTGGAGATATTAAAGGTCCGGACACCGTCGCCGCCGGTCCCGCAGGTATCCAGCAAGTGCGGACCGGATACGTTAACCCGCGCCGCCAGTTCACGCATGACTTTGGCGGCGGCGGTGATTTCATCCACGGTTTCGCCCTTCATGCGCAAGCCCACCAGAAAGCCGCCGATTTGCGATTGCGTGGCTTCACCGGTCATGATGATACGCATGACGGACTCCATTTCCGCCTGCGTCAGGTCGCGTTTATCAATAACGGCGGTAATGGCGGCTTGCATGTCCATGGTCGTTCCTTGTTTTGTATTTTGTGGTGTGCAGTGCACACCCTACAAATTAATGGTTAACGTAACAAAAAGTTTTTCAGCATAGCATGGCCATGCTGGGTCAAGATGGACTCCGGATGAAACTGCACCCCTTCCACTTCAAGCGTCTTGTGGCGCACGCCCATGATTTCATCCAACTGGCCCTTGCCGTTTTCGGTCCAGGCGGTGATCGCCAGGCAATCCGGAATCGATTGCTTTTCGATAACCAAGGAATGATAGCGCGTTGCTTCCAGCGGACTTGCTATGCCTTTAAATACGCCTTCACCCTTGTGATGTATCATCGAGGTCTTGCCGTGCATGATGGCATTGGCGTGCACGATTTTGCCGCCGAACGCCTGGCCGATCGCCTGATGCCCCAAACAAACCCCGAGGACCGGGATCTTGCCCGCGAAGTATTTGATCGCTTGCAGGGAAATCCCGGCTTCATTGGGTGTGCACGGTCCGGGTGATATGACCAGATGGCTGGGTTTGAGCTTCTCAATCTCCGCCACGGTAATTTTATCATTGCGGTACACCTGCACATCCGCCCGCAGCTCACCGAAGTATTGCACCAGGTTGTAGGTAAAGGAGTCGTAATTATCGATCATCAACAACATAAGCTCATCCTCCACCTATAACAATTGGCCTTCGACCATTTGCACCGCCTTGAAAATGGCGCGTCCCTTGTTCATGGTTTCGTTCCATTCATTCTCGGGTATCGAGTCATACACAATGCCGGCGCCGGCCTGGATATGCAGGGTTTTATCCTTGATGACGGCGGTGCGGATAGCAATGGCGGTATCCATGTTGCCGGTAAAGGAAATATAGCCCACCGCGCCGGAATAAATCCCGCGCTTGATGGGTTCCAGTTCGTCGATGATTTCCAAGGCGCGGATTTTCGGCGCGCCACTGACCGTACCCGCAGGAAAGGTCGCGCGCAGCACGTCAATGGCGGAAAACTCGGGCTTTATTTTACCCACCACGTTGGAGACGATGTGCATGACATGCGAATAGCGTTCGATCAGCATTTTTTCCGTTAACTGCACGCTGCCGGTTTGCGCGATACGCCCCACGTCGTTACGCCCCAAATCAATCAACATCAGGTGTTCCGCGATTTCCTTGGGATCGGCCAGCAGGTCTTTTTCCAGGGCCAGGTCTTCGGCCGTGGTTTTGCCGCGCGGGCGGGTGCCGGCAATCGGCCGCACGGTGACTTCACCTTCTTCGGCGCGCACCAGGATTTCCGGCGAGGAACCCACAATGTGAAACCCGTCCAGGTTGAGGTAATACATGTAGGGCGACGGATTCAGGGTGCGTAATGCGCGGTATAAATCCAGCGGCCGCCCCGCAAACGGAATGGACAGGCGCTGCGACAACACCACTTGCATGATGTCGCCGTCGATGATGTATTCCCTGGCGCGGCGCACGGCGTCTTCATAACCTTGCCGGCTGAACCCGGACACAAAGTCCGATTCGTCCACATGCTGCACGGCGCCGGAGGGCACGGCATGGCTAACAGGTTTATCCAGCTGCGAGACCAGTTGATC
>DATCIR010000052.1:0-15653 GCA_036507695.1 Gammaproteobacteria bacterium | reverse complement strand
ACCAAGGGTGAGAATGGCATAACGGCACGCGGCGATAAGCCAGTGTTTGGTTTGTTCGGCGGTGGTATTCGCGAAATATAAAACCCTGCAGTTATGCATAATTGCCAAGGGCGGATTTACAGTAACTTCGATGTGGTGCCGGGCAACGGTTCTTTTGGTCAAAGGCGCGAGCGAGGAAGCAAACCCCGTATCACCCACCACACAGATATTGATCCGCCTGGGTGCGGTGTTATCGGTACTGCCGGTATCCGGCCATTGCACGAAATTAATGATGTGATAAAGGTAAGCGGCATTGATTTGATTTTTCCCAGCCACATCCGCGTACAGCGAACTCGACCAAACCGCGAGGCACAAGAAAATAATCGTTATTCGAGTTGGCTTCATCATTTAGTATAGCGTCATTGATTCGTCATTCGCCCCTGGATGTTCGGTTATGTCAGACAAATCACTATCACACAAGCACTTCATAGGAAACTCTTCTTCCGGGTATTTCCGAATCGTTATCCCGGAGAATTGCTTCCTAGTTGTGTTATATAGTTGTGTTATATAATAGTCACTCCCCATGAAAAAGTAACCGTGATCTCTGACAACTTGTGATTATTCTGTTCCGCTTCGGGCCGCAAACAGACAATTGAACGCTCAAAATATGCTGGTTCTAGTTCTCAGATTATAGTTACGATTACAACAAACCTCCAACTGCAATATTTGTGTCGAAACATGGCAAACTTTTTTGGGTCTTCACCAATTATAGTGGGTGAAGAATTAACCTTTTTCCGGTAACAAAGACAATCCACCACAATAAAAGAAAATCGCCGTTTTAAATCTTTCGCGATTGCGAAATCCTCTGGCTCTGACTTTAATCATTTCGATTTCACTGTTGATGCTTTCAGCGCGTGCGTTACTGACACCCAGTACGATCGCGTTAACGAATCCACTTAGATGCTTCTTGACGCGGCGGGCGACTTTTTTAATGGGCGCTAAGCGACTTCTAATGGCTCACTGATACCATCTCTGCCAGGCTTTCTCCGCCCAGCCGTGCCTGACATACGGCCATAAGCCTTTGGTGTATTCTTTGATGGACCATGCCCGGCCAGTTTTCTTTGCAACATAGCGCATCTGTTCAAGCTCGCGTTGTAACGAGCGTTCAAGATCCGCATAGTTGCACAGCCAATTATGCTTGGCCCCTTTTAAGGTTTCATCGCCAGCCTTCATCAAGGCGCGATGTTCTTGCTTGCGGACCGCATTGACCGCCTCATTGAGATGTTGATTGACGTGAAATTTGTCAAAGGCGATCTTCTGTTGCGCATTGGGAGCATGATCAAGGGTGGCGCGGATGTAGGCAGGCCACATGTCCATGGAAAAACCGCAAATATCGGCCTTTTGATCGTCTGTTAATGTTTTATAAAAGCGTGCCAAACTCTCACCGCTGCGATCATTGCCCACATGGATGACCTCTCCCTGTTCATTGCTCACTACCGTCACGTACGCATGGCGCTTTTGACAGGAGACTTCATCAATGCCTAAATCCCTGAGCGATGGCGGTTCTCGCCGGGATAATCCCCGGCTCACCGCGCGTTGCATCATACCATCCACGCTATTCCAACTCATATTAAGCATGCAGCTGAGCGATGCGATCGAGGTCTCTTTCAATAGCATGATCACCATCGCTTCAAACAACAGGCTGTAACGGGAGTTTCCTTGCGCCCAGGGTACTTCAATGGTTTGACATCCGTGTTCCTTACACTGAACACGCGGCACTTCGGCATGCACATAATCTTAAATTGACGGGTATCCAAATGGCGCCAGGCGCGTGGGCGCTTGTCGTAGCGCGGTGCGGTTTGACCACACTGTGGACAACTTACTAACTAAGCACCTGCAGAGGATACCGAAGATTCTCGAAAGAATGATTTGATCAACGGCTTGTTGTTTTTGATTTTTTGCAGGTCGTTGGCTGCACGCTGTTTAAGCGACTCGCCTTCCTTCAGAGGTTTTTTTCGATGTTCCCATATGACGCATCGGATTCCAAACCAATTCGCCGGGATTCATATCGGGTGCATAGGGCGGCAACAGGTAAATGCTCAGCTTGCCTTTGAGTGAAGCGACGTACGCTTTCACCTTCTTGGATTGATGAACAGGATGGCCATCCATAATGGCGAACACGGGCTTTTTCCGGTGCTTCATGAAGTCACCCAGGCATTCGATAAATTTGTCTGCGTTAAATCGTCCCGTGTAAAGGTGGTACCAAAAGCCCCCTTTGTTGGACAGCGCGGATATCGCATTGATGGATTGCCGCTGGCCGCTGGTTTTAACAATGGGCGTTTGACCTTTGCGCCCCCAGGTCCGCTGTAGCGGATCATCTGAACGCAGGCCTGCTTCATCTAACCAGAAGATCTGTGCCCCTCGACCAGGGGTTTTTTTTGCCACGTTGTTTTCAATCGCTGCCGGCCGCGCGCTTCAGTGGTGCGCGCCGGCAAGAAATTCCAGTATGCAAGCGGTCTTGGGTATAACCAGTTCAATGCGGCCGAAAACCTGTACGCGATGTTTATTTAAAGCATGTCCGGTGCGTTACTATCAGTGACGCGTTGAACATTGGGAACTTTGATGGTTCTTTGCCTATGATGAATTCTCGTATCGATAGCCTTTTTAGCAGCGATCAGAACAGCCAGGCCCATAAAAGCGCCCGGTGGCAATATGGCCAGCAAAAATCCATCGAAATCATCCGCAAGGGTAATTACCATGTGGCTTGCGGCTTCACCGAACATCAATTCCGCTTGACGGAAAATCGTGCCATAACCCAATGCTTCCCGGAATGCGCCCAGCAACAATAGTACTATGGTAAATCCCAACCCAATAAATAGCCCGTCCAGTATTGAATGATGCACACTGCGTTTACTGGCAAAAGCTTCAGCGCGTCCTATGACAGTGCAATTGGTGACAATAAGAGCCACAAATATCCCCAACACACGATAGAGTTCGTGTAAATACGCGTTCATTAACAATTCAATCACGGTCACTACAGAAGCTATGATCAAGACAAACATCGGTATCCTGACTTCTGATTTTAAATGGTTACGAATCAAAGCCACCACCGCATTAGTGAGGATCAAGACAAACGTAGTGGCTATACCAAGCGCCAAGCCGTTGATTGCCGTTGCCGTCACCGCCATTAATGGGCACAGACCCAGTAAGGCGACCAATGCCTGATTATTTTTCCAAAGACCGTCATAGACGATGGTTTTGACCGATGTCATCACTTTACCTGCTGTTTAGTCTCAGCGTGCATTTCGTCACTGGCCGCTGCACTCTTCTTTTGTTGATTGTCAGCTGTTCCGGCGTTTTCCATAACAGCGAACAATTCCTCCCGGTGCATTTCAAAATATTGCAAACTATTATGCACCGCTTTCACCACCGCCCGGGGTGTTATGGTTGCCCCGGTAAATTGATCAAATACACCGCCGTCTTTTTTTACCTGCCATTGAGGCGGACTGGTATTCTGCCGGGAACGCCCGTCAAAACTGAACACCCAGCCCGACCGTTCCGCCTCGATCGCATCTCCCAAACCCGGAGTTTCGCGGTGTTCCACCACCCGCACACCGCTAATCACTCCGTTATATTGAATGCCGACAAGAATCCTGATTGGACCGCTGTAACCATCGGGAGCAATCGTAGTGACTACGGCGGCGACCGGCTCACCTTGATAACGTGCGCGGTATATGGATAGAGATTTATTGGCGCCCGGTTTATCGGGACCGCCAACTGTAATGCGGTCCTCAATGAGATCGTTGTCATACTTTACGTTCGGCAAAACGCTGGTAAGGCCGCGGATCAACACTTGACGTTTGTTTTCTTCTATTCGGTCTTTTGTATGGTAATGGGTAATCGCCATCACGCCAGTTCCTGCCAGTGCAGAGAACGCCAGCAAAAAACCAACATGCAATATCGAACGGGCAGGATTAGCCATTACGCGCCCTGCCGTTTCGTTTTCCAGCGCCGTAAATCCGCGGCTGGGTATATTGATCCAGTAGTGGCGCCGTGAAATTCATCAACAGCACGGCAAAAGCCACGGCGTCGGGGTACCCTCCCCACGTGCGTATAATATAGATAAGCAATCCAATTAAGAGTCCGTAGATCAATTTTCCCAGAGGTGTGGCAGGCGCGGTCACGGGATCAGTCGCTATAAAAAAAGCGCATAACATGGTGGCGCCACTGAACATGTGAAACACCGGATCAGCAAACCTTTCGGACGCATAGAGATGAAACGCTCCTGACAGCACGCCTAAACCAACTAACACAGATACGGGGATATGCCAGGTGATGAGTCTCTTATAACAAAGCCATAGTCCGCCCAGTAATACCGCAAGATTTATCCACTCCACACCCTTGCCGGCGATAACACCGACCACAGGTGACAACCGGACTTCGCTAAAAGATACACCGCGGCTGATTTCCGTGCGCAAGTAATCCAGTGGAGTGGCGCTGGTCAATGTATCAAGCGCCACGTCATTCGGCGGTTCTTCAAAAAACACCCACGCCATGGTCTCAAAGAAACCGAGCTCCGCAACCGGTAACGCTAACGGCGTTAGCCATGCGCTCATCTCCCGGGGAAAGGAAATTAATAATACGGCATAACCCGCCATTGCCGGGTTTAGCGCGTTGTAGCCCAGGCCGCCGTATAACTGTTTCGCAACGGCGATCGCGAAAAAAGTGCCGGTCAATAGCAGCCACCATGGCGCCATGGGTGGTAGTGCCATGCCCAGCAATATCGCTGTCACCAGTGCGCTGGTGTCCATTATATAACTTGTTACAGGCCGGTTTCTAAGGTAAAGCATCAGGGATTCCCACGCCAATGCGCCCGCGCACGCGATAATCAGATTGGTGATGATTCCCCAACCGAAACAGTAAAATGCAACCACTAACGCGGGCAACAAGGCATATATGACCTGGCGCATTACACCGGAGATCGATTGCCCTGATTCAATAAAAGGCGCGCTGACTATGTTGCCGGATTGCCGATTGGTGGATTGCTGCAATGGCATAATGCCTTACCTCGCCATTGTCTTTGTTTGATCTTCATGTTTAACCATCGAAGTATTTTCGTGCGTTTGCGGTTCAGGAGCCACTCCCTGCAATGACGAGGCGTTAAGCGAATCCGGCGTCGATTGATCAGGATTAGTTTCCGGCGTTATCACCTGTTTGCGGGCCGCTTTACGCCTGGCCTTACGCTCCTCCTGTTCAATTCTGGCTTTTTCCGAACGCACTTGCCGGGCTTCATTACGCAATCTCGAGACATCGGCTTTTTTACGTTCACGTTCCCGCGCCTTTAATTCGGACTTGGCGAAGCGAAAATAATGCACTAAGGGCAATTTGGCCGGACAAACCACCTGGCAACAGCCACACTCAATACAATCGTCAATGTGGTAGGCCGGCAGTTTATCGAACTCCTTGCTTCGCGCATGCCAATACAGTTGTTGCGGCAGCAGTGTTATGGGACACACCGTGGCGCATCGGCCGCAGCGGATACACGGCATGGATGCGGGGGGCTGGCGTATTTGCCGCGTGTTTTTAATCAACAGGCAATTCGTGGCTTTAACAACCGGCGCCGCGTGATCCGCAATAGCGACGCCCATCATAGGCCCACCCATGATGACTTCCGCATTGTGTTGCCGGGCTACGCCGGCATTAGCTAATACATAGTGGATTGGGGTACCCAGCAACACGCGGTAATTCCCGGGAGCATCAAGACCCTCACCGGTGACGGTCATGATCCTGGAAACCAGGGGTTGGCCTTTATAGAGCGCATCATAAATCGCCGCAGTGGTTCCAACGTTAATGCAAATAATGCCGAGTTCGTAGGGCAAACTCCCCGAAGGAACTTCCTTTCCCGTTAGCACCTTAATCAGCTGCTTCTCTCCGCCAGCCGGAAATATTTCCGGTACTTGTGCTGCGTGTATGGTATTTGCCGCGGCGGCACCTGCCGCTTTTAGCCTGTTAATGGCATTAGTAACACTTTGGAAGGCTTGCGGTTTGTTATCCTCTATGGCCACAATAATCTTCTGAGGCCTGACTATGCGGGCCAGCAATAATGCCCCTTGTATAATAGCGTCCGCATGATGCCGCATTAACACATCATCACAGGTAATATACGGTTCGCATTCAACGCCGTTGATAATTAAAGTCGTGATATCACTGGTGGGCTTTAGCTTTACGGCGGAAGGAAACACGGCGCCGCCAAGGCCGGCTATCCCCGCATCCCTGATACGCTGACGTAAATCCTCCGGCGGTAACGCCAGTGGTTCAGGGGTGGATTGAACGAACGGATGCCACTGATCTTTGCGGTCGGTATGGATGACAATACAGGTTTCCTTGATAGGCGACGCATGCGGTATGGGCCGCGCTTCGATAGCCGCAACCACGCCCGAACTGGAAGCGTGAACCGGGGAACTGATGTAACCATTAGGCTCCGCGATGATTTGCCCTTTGTAAACCAGGTCGCCAACATTGACGATGGGTTTCGCCGCCTCCCCGATGTGTTGCTTGAGGGGAATAATCAATTGCGGTGGTACTGACAGGATTTGGACCGCCGCGGCGTTAGACAAGGACTTAAACCCCTGCAGCTTTATACCGCCATGCAGCTTGCATTCTTTTTTCAAAAATGGTTTTTGCAATAGCGTTTTTTTCAAGATGCGCTTTATCATCATGAACCTGCGCCACGCATTGGTTCGGAAAATCGGGCCGGTTCCGGCCATTTCCACAGTGTTGCCGTGGGCCGTACCGTTTCCATTACAATACAATTCTCCACAGGACAGACGGGCGGCAAACATAATTTACATCCGGTGCAATACGCTTCAATCACGGTGTGTTTGTGCTTGGCCGCTCCGACAATCGCATCCACTGGACATACCTGAATACACTTGGTGCATCCAATACACGTCTCCTCATTTATCAACGCCACCATGGGTTCATCACTGTTTCCGGAGCCCAGCTCCGCGCTCAAAGGCTTTGGCTCGCGGCCCAACAGGCCGGCCAGCGCCATCACAGCCTGCTCTCCGCCCGGCGCGCACTGATTTATATCGGCTTCACCCGAGGCAACCGCTTTGGCATAAGGTTTACAACCCGGGTAACCGCATTGCCCGCATTGTGTCTGCGGTAAGATAGCGTCAATTTTATCGACGACAGGATCACCTTCAATATGAAACTTTATAGCGGCGAATCCTAACAACACGCCGAATACCAGGGCCGCGGTGGCGATAATAAGCATTGAAGTTAACACGCTTCAATGCCCCTGCTTGATATGGTCATGCTCATCAATCCACTCACGCTGTCTTTCACTCCTCCTACTACTACGGCCGGATATGCAATCCCCTGACGGACTTTGGAAACAGGTTCAACATATATAAATCTAAGTTTGCCTTAAGTGTTTTATACAACCCACTCGTGCTTCGGATGTCTCAATACCATTATGCCAGTCCAGAAAATCCCATAAACGCGGTCGCCATGAACCCGGCCGTAACCAGCGCAATCGGCGCGCCTTTAAAAGATTCCGGCACATCACCGGCCTCGATGCGTTCCCGCACCGCGGCAAACAAAACCAATACCAGGACAAAACCAACAGCGCCGCCAAATCCATATAATGCGGACTTCATAAATGTATTGTTTTCCTGCACATTCAGTAAAGCGATACCCAATACAGCGCAGTTGGTGGTGATCAGAGGCAGATAGATGCCGAGCACGTTATACAGCAAGGGGCTGCTCTTATGTACGTACATTTCGGTAAACTTGACGATAACGGCGATCAATAAGATAAAAGTAATCGTGCTGAGATACTCCAGTCCCAGCGGTTCCAAAAAATAATGATTCGCCAGGTAACTGCTAACAGATGAAAGCGTCAGCACAAAGGTTGTCGCCAACCCCATGCCGATCGCGGGCTCGAGTTTCCTGGACACTCCCATGAAAGGACACAATCCGAGAAATCTCACCAGCACAATATTGTTGACAAATATGGCGCTTAACAAAAATGCCGCGTATTCTTCAAACATAACTGACATCCATTAATTCATTGCCTTCAATTTTTACCGCGCCAGGTATTGAAGCTTGCCCCGTACGTCTATCCACTCTTCAGCGTCCGGCAAAGGATCAATCGCACTATTGATAGCCGGCCACAGTTGGGACAACTCCGCATTCAGTTGTATAAAATGCTTCTGCCCATTGGGCACGTCGTCCAGCGCAAATATCGCCTCAGCCGGACATTCGGGAACGCACAAACCACAGTCGATACACGTTCTGGGATCGATAACAAGAAAATTCGGGCCTTCGCGGAAGCAATCGTCCACCGGACACACTTCCACACAGTCGGTATATTTACAGCGTACGCAGGCTTCAGCCACTACGTAAGTCATCAGAATTCTCCTATGGATTGCACGAGCTGTTAAACGTTTATTTGTGAATTTGCTGGATAGCCCACATGGCAATTTTCCGCACATCGGGATCAATGTCCGCCTTGGCTTTTTCCAGAAACGGCAGGGCATCCGGATGCGCAATCTGACCCAGTGCGCTGGCCGCTTCCTTGCGCAAATTGCTGATGGAATATGAAATCGCCTGACCAAGCACGGGAATAGCCTGAGGCTTTTTAAGTTGCCCCAGGCTCGCGGCAGCCTTTACCCTGACCTGCCAGTACTCGTCATCCATGGCGTCGATTAGCGATTCAAGAGCGGCGTTGAAACAGGCTTTGCCGATCACCATAGCCGCTTCTTCACGCACCCGCCAGTTATCATCTTTCAATCCGGTGATCAGCGTCGCGACGGCCTTGTCACTTCTGGAATAAACCAGCGATCCCATTGCCGTGCGGCGCACCTCTTCATCGCGATCATTTCTGGCCAGATCCATCAACGCCAGCAACACTTCATCTGACTTGAGATAAGCCAAAACGCCCACAGCTTCGCGTCTTACTCTTGCGTCGCTGTCCTGGAGCGCGGCCAAAGCGATGGATTGCGCATCGGCGTGCCTTAGTGCCCGCAGGGCGCGCAATAATGAGGCCTTGATGAATGGGTCATCCCCGGACCTCAACCGCTCTATGATCATGGGCGCGGCATCTTCATTCCTGTTTTCCGCAAGCGTCTCCGCAGCCGCTTCTCTAACTTCTACAACTGAATCAGATAAAGCGTTGATCAATGCGTCAATGACGCCCAATCCTTCAAATTCATCCAGTGTCTTGCAAGCTTGTTTGCGTACGTTCGCGTCTACATCACGTAAAGCGCTGATCGCGAGACTTGCAGCCTGTGGATCCGCCACTTCGGCCAGTTCCATAATGGCAATGCGGCGGATTTCAGAATCAGCGCTCTTTACACGTTCACCGATATCGTCAATATCGAATGACTCTTCAAATGAAAGACTCATGATTTAATACTCCTGTCTCAGCGCAGCAAATACGGGATGTTGACGGTAATGGCATTGGTCGGGCAATCCGCTTCGCAAGGCAGGCAATACCAGCATTCGTCGTATTTCATGTAAGCGGCGCCAAGGGCCTCGTCAATTGCCAATACATCAAGCGGACAGACATCAACACACACCGTACAACCCTTTCCCGCAATACAGGCTTCTGCGTTCACTACAACCGGGACACTCATGGATACTTTAGCCAAAGGCATATCTGCTCCTTAATACCGTCAATTTTTAATAATTATCAGTTTGTGGACGCCACGCGCAATTTGCGGTAAGCGTCTTTTTCTTCATCATCCAACTCAACAATATACGGCTCCACTTCCCGCTTGAAACATTCCGGATCACCTTCGGCGCCTTTGATGGTTTGCACGTGACAAAACCATTCATCATTGTTGGTTTCAGGATAATCCACCCGGTAATGATAAAGCCCCCAGCGGCTTTCTTTCCTGTATAGCGAGGCGTGAGCCGCCATTTCCGCGCAATCCAAAATAAACTGCAATTCATTGGCGCGCATCAATTCATGGGGATCCTGCGCATATAACAGGGGCAAATCCTCACGGATTTCCTTAAAACGCTCCAGTCCGATTTCCATTTTCTTGGGTACTTTGGGCGGTTGTAAATAGTCATTCACCATGCGCCTGATTTTGTATTCCATCTGAAACGGTGAAATACCATCCGACTTGTGCAATGGCGCGAGGATTCTTCGTTGCTCCGTTCTGATATCTTCACTGCTGATTTCACCAAAGCCGGCGCCGGCGCAATAATCGCTTGCGTCTTCACCGGCAATCGCGCCATATACAAATGCTCCTAACATATAGTTATGCGGCACGCTGCCCAAATCACCCGCCGCGTACAGGCCTGGCACCGTGGTGCGCGCCTTTTCATCTATCCATACACCCGATGCCGAATGCCCGCTGCATAAACCGATTTCGGAAATGTGCATCTCCACCATCTTCTCCCGGTAGTTGGTATTGCGGCGCTGATGGAAACGGCCACGGCTGGGCCGTTCATTGCTATGCAGTATCGTCTCGATCTCCCGCACTGTCTCTTCCGCCAGATGATCCAGCTTGAGGAACACCGGACCTTTACCCCCTTCAAGTTCGCGATAAAACTCCAGCATCATTTGCCCGCTCCAGTAATCGCATTCTATAAAACGGTTTCCGTGAGCGTTCGCGGTATAGCCGCCCATGGGTCCGGTAACATAAGCGCAAGCCGGTCCGTTGTAGTCCTTGATCAATGGATTAATTTGATAGCATTCAATCCCGCTTAATTCGGCGCCGGCATGATAAGCCATACTGTACCCATCGCCGGCATTGGTTGGATTTTCGTACGTCCCGAACAAATAACCGGAAGACGGCAGCCCCAATCGGCCCGCAGCGCCCGTGCATAAAATCACAGCTTTGGCTTTAATGGTCGCCACCTCGGCGGTACGCGGATTTAACAAGCTTGCTCCGGCAATCCGGCCGTCTCTATCCGTATATAACCGGGTAGCCATATAGCGGTTCACCACCTGGACCCGGTGGCGGCGCAACTGGCGGTAAAGAATTTTCTTCATGTGGTGGCCTTCGGGCATGGGCAGCACATACGTCCCCATGTGGTGCACTTTTTTAACGTTATAGTCGCCGGTTTCATCCTTTTCGAACTTCACGCCCCATTCATCCAGCAGATTAATCATGTCGAAACTGCGCTGTGCATAAGCCATAACGGTTTTTTGATTGACTATACCGTCGTTGGCAATGGTAATTTCCTTCACATATTGTTCCGGTGTGGCATGCCCCGGGATAACTGCGTTATTTAAACCATCCATTCCCATGCTGATGGCGCCGCTGCGTTTGACGTTGGCTTTTTCCAGCACTGTGACTCGCAAGTTTGGATTTTTTTGTTTGGCCTTAACGGCAGCCATCGGGCCCGCGGTTCCACCTCCTATCACCAAAATGTCTGTTTCAAGAATCGTACTGTCAGTTGTTGTATGTGTCATGATAGATAACTCCGTGTAATTTAATATCTGTCTACTTTCAGCTGATATTGGAAGGCATCCCCGCGGTAGGTGAGAAATTCATAATCGATGGGCTTACCTCGCCTGCTGAACACGGCTCTGTTAATCCTCAGGCATGGCGAATTAACCTCAACGTTTAGAGCGCGCGCTTGTTGCTCGTCCGCGGCAGTGACGCCGATTTTTAAATCGGCGTAGCCCAGCGATTCGCCGAACTGATTTTCCAGCATGGGGAAAATATCCTGCGCCAAGTCGTGATGCTCCAGTTTGGCGCCTATCTCGGCTGGAAAAAAACTATGATCAAAAGAAATGGGTTCACGATTAAGATAGCGGATGCGTTTCACCTCATACACGCGGTGAGCGCGACTGATGGAGAACGCGTCGGCCACTTCTTGTGAAGGACGGCTATAATCCTGGAACAAAACCCGGGTGGAGGTTTCATATCCCTTCGGTGTCATTGCCTCGCCAAAACCCTGCAGACGTTGCACGTCTTGCACGGCTTTTGGCTTGGATACAAAAGTACCCTTGCCTTGCACACTGAACACCAATCCATCGGAATGTAAATCGCGCAATGACTGGCGCACGGTGATCCGGCTGACACCGAACATTTTCATTAACTCACTTTCCGATGGCAGGCGTTCATGCGCGGTATAGTCGCCGTCTAGAATTCGCTGCTTTAAAGCATCTTTGATCCGCAAATACAATGGTTGTGATGATCGATTGTCCATTACCATTTTCTCGCTGAGCATGTTTTGATTCCCGGTTATGTTGCGGTATAAGTTGTTATGACGTGTTATGTTATGTTCGGGCGTGCCTGTACTAACCTGTTCGTCATGCGGTTAGATTCCCGAGTTTCCCATCGAAAAGTAAACCGTTAAATCCTGATACTGTTGCGCAACCTGTCGCGTTGCAATCGGTGGAGAAAACCTGCCCGCAATACGGGCCAAGGGATCGATTACAAAGATTTCCGCGGAGTGGGTTACCCTGTAGTTGCCGTTCGAATCTGTTGCAGTGTTTCGATGAAACACGCTGAATTGCTCTTCAACCGCCTCAATGTTGCGCAGAGCGCCAGTGACGGCAATGAATCCGCGGTCGAAATATTTAATGTAGTCATTTAGTATGCTTACGCTATCACGTGCCGGATCCACACTGACAAAAATAAACCGTGGCAATAGTTCCGCATTCATCGTGGCGCCAATTGTCTGACTAAGATTGGTTAATTGACTTAAAGTCGCAGGACATATATCAGGACATTGCGTGTAGCCGAAAACCAGAAAAGTCCACCGCCCTTTCAGTTGCTCCAGGCCGAGAACGTTATTTTCATGATCGACCAGGTTGAATGCTTGCAACGGTTTAAGTTCAGGATAAATAACGCCGCGTAATGATTCCGGATAGTGGCTTCTTTCTTTGAAAGGATTTCCGGATACATTTAACACCTGTAGCGCAAGTAACAGAAAACCGACAAACCAAAGCGCCTTACGCAAGGTAACTTTTTGCTGATCCTGATTATGCGCAACATGGTCCATTTTCAATTTTCCACGGTTCTCCGCATGCAACTACGCTAGTGCATGCTTTGTTTTTCGAACGCCCGCAACGATTCACTACGGATATATTCCATACACATCCGTTTTGTTTCTACATATACGCTGTCCAACACCATCTCAGCCTTTCTTGGCCGTGGCAACTCAACCGGGAGGTCAACAATCAGACGGCCGGGGCTTGCGCTCATTACCACGACCCGGTCTGCCAGAAATACCGCCTCGTCGATATCATGGGTGACGAAGATTACTGTCGTGCCGAATTCGCCCCAGATCTGCAACAGGTTTTCCTGCATCATAGAGCGTGTTTGCGCATCCAACGCGCCGAAAGGCTCATCCATTAACAACACGTTCGGGTAGTTCGCCAGCGCTCTCGCAATACCCACGCGCTGTTTCATACCGCCGGACAGCACATTGGGAAAACGGTTTTCATAAGCCGACAGCCCCACCATATTTATCAGCGTCCTAGCAATGCTCTCCGCTTCCGACTTGCCTTTTTTGGCCATCAACGGCCCAAAAGCGACATTTTCCTTGACACTCTTCCACGGGAATAACGAATGATGTTGAAATACCATTCCCCGGTCCGGTCCCGGCTTGAAAATCTCCTCGCCGTCCACTTTTACGGACCCCATCGATGGCTTGACAAATCCTGCAACGCAGTTCATCAACGTCGATTTCCCGCAACCAGAAGGACCAAGCAAACAAATGAATTCGCCGGGCTTAACAGTTAGCGATGCGTCTTCCACCGCGCGAATCTGACCGCTAAACTCCACCGTAACATTTTCGATTTCCACCAGCCCTTTTTCCGCGGGATGCTTCTTGACATGAGGCGTGCCCAAAGGCGGCAACTCGTCAGTTTTTTGTTCAACGCCCAAGACTTCGTCTATTGTTGTCATGTTGACTATCCGCTGTTTACAAATAAAACTGTTGCTTACAAATAAAAGTCTGGCAAAAAAGTCCTATAACCAAAGTTGAAGTTCTATTGCCGGGAAATGCTCAATTCCTTCCCGGCTGCGCCGTATAACCGGCGATGCTCTTCAACTGCAGAAAAATGATCGATAGCACCAGCGCCACGCCGAGCAAGTTGATAATTTTTCCGAATGGTTCCAGCCATAATGCCAATGACGAACTCAATCCCAGCATGGCGAGACCCACAACCCAGGATGGCGTCGAGCAACAGACCACCCATGTCAGTGTCGCGCTGCCCATCCCGACTAAACCTGAACCAACACCCGCTGCCGCGTATAATTGACGGCGGTTTCCTATCGGGCATGCATGTTTTCGGCTATAGATACTTAACACCACAAACGTGGCGACAAGCGCGGCCATTACAAATACGATGAACATTTTTGGCGGTATCAACATATAACTCCAGGTTGCGATGCCATAGTATTCCGGGTTTTTGTAGCCCGTTTCCACCCAGGCTTCGTCCAGCAATATATGCAATGCATCATTTAGGGATGGCGTTCCTTGGAAAATCTGCTGATACACCAAGGCAATATTGTAGACCTCCAGATAGTTGGGGACTTCGTGAAAACGGATGATCGTAACGAGCAGCAATCCGCCGTAGTACAAAAAGATTAGCGCGAAAGTCAACAACAACCACAATATCCAACGCTGTTTTACGGCTTGTATCATTATGGTTCTGTAGTCATGCATCATTACTGTTGCTCCTGCCAGCGCAAGGCGGGTTTGGATGCCTGCTTCACCAGCCAGGTGGATAAGGTTCCAAGCCCGCCGATGACCAACATGCCGATGATGATATTGGGATACTCAACCAAAGTGTAGGAGTTCCAGGTAAAATAGCCGATACCATACTGGCCACTGATAATTTCACCGGCCAGCAGTGAAAACCACGAAACACCCATGCCTATCGCCAGGCCAGCCATAATACTGGGTAATGCTCCCGGTAAAATGACATGCCGCAAAATTGAGATATTTGACGCGCCCAAAGACCTGGCCGCCCTGACCAACGTTTCCTCGGTTTGTTCAACGCCATGCACGGTGTTGAGCACGATCGGGAAAAACGCTCCCAGAAATGTGATATAGATAATGCTTGATTCTTCAGTGGGCAGCATCAGAATGGCCAGAGGTATCCAGGCTACCGCCGGTATGGGGCGCAGTATTTCGATATACGGCATTAAAATATCAGAGATGATTTTGGAACGGCCCATCAGTACACCTGCCGCCACGCCTAAGAACGCTGCCAGAAAAAATCCGATGAGAATCCTTTTCAGGCTGACCACAATATGGGTATAGAACACCTCAGTGCCCAGTAGTGTAAATAATTGACCGCCAACCTCCACCGGCTTGGGAATGTTTTCAAAACTGATAATGAAGTTTACTGAAAATGTTGAGCATAGATGCCAGATAATAATCGCGCCAAATAGTGCCGCCGTCCGTACCGCATACCGGCTCCACGGAATGGAGGACAGGGAGTTGTTCGAAGTTTTAACGGCACTGATTTTAGCGGCACTATGAGAGTTGCTTAATGTTTCTGGCCGCTTGGCGCTTTCCTTTTCGTCCGCGCCTTCATGGGCAACGTTTTTGCCGATGTTGCCGGGATTGAAGTTTAATTGGCCGGTATTTGTTACAGCTTTATTTGTGGTTCCATCATGACCTGTTACCACGTTTACCCTGCTTCTGTTTTTTTCCTCAAGCGCTAAATGATCAAACTTGTTTCC
>DATCIR010000051.1:0-11053 GCA_036507695.1 Gammaproteobacteria bacterium | reverse complement strand
CTGGCGGCTTTTGGGGTGGATTTCCTTTGGTGAGGGAAATTACTACAAAATGAACCTGCGCCTTGCCGATGAGTTGACCATAAAATTAATCGAAGGTCTTCCTGAAGATGCCGTTCCCGTCAGTGAGGTTTTTATCAATGGCGCACCGACAGGAAAAAGGGTATCGGGTGCGTTACTGGCGGCGGCGGTTCAGTGGCAAGACAAATACCTGCTGTTGACGACCGACGATTGTCCGTTTGAGGAATTTTTAGGTATACGGCTATTTGACAGTGAATTTAATTTACTGGATTCTGCATCAATCGGCACAATTTACAACACTGGGATGTTTTCATCGTTGGCACTGCATGAACCCAACACGGTGAGTTTTTTATTTATTGGCGAGACGATCTGGCGTATTGAGTTATTGTTAAAACCGGGGTTTCGTGTGCCGTTTTTCACCGAGCCGCATGGGGTATGGCGGGACTTAAGCTTTCATCGCCACTTTATCGTGCACGGCAATCCGCAGCGTCAGCCCAGGGCAAAGTTAAAGTAAGCTAAGGCTAGCGGGTTGTTGATAAACTCGAAAATCGACCTCGTTGCGTCGTTCCGGCCAAACACAGTGCGAACCGGAATTGCGCCGGTTTGCTGGACTTGAGCAGGACGGAAGTTTGCAGTTTGTAAAGCAGTGCATATTCGGAGGAGCGCCCGGCGCATCATTGAAAGGAATGAATGCCAAGGATGGGCGAATTGGTAAGAAATCAAGAACTAAGACAATTAACAGCTTACCCGGGGCACAAAGTGGAAATGATGGACAAATACGTGTTAGGGTCCAAGCCATCGCCGTTGTTAAGAAAAATACTTGCGCTACTCGCGGAATTAAATCAATCCCGCCAAGGCGTGGTATTTTACAATCACATCAAGCATACGCTTGAGGATTGGGAAGCGACGCAAATAAAAACGGTAGAGATTTATGCAGAGTTGATTAACCTGCTGCTCGGCGCTTTCGCCTCCCAATTACCACCCGACTCAGTTGCACTAACCCACCTTAAGCTGGTGCAAACCTGTTTGACACCCCCGCTGTCGGAAACAGAAATAAATCTGCTAAAAGCCAGCGTCGAGCAAGCGGCCGATATCCTCAAACATTCCTGCCATCTTGACGCGGAAGAGCTGAACAATACCTTGATGCCGTTATTAAAACGTGTCGCGGGGGCGGGGCAGGATGATCATTGGCATGAGACCGCAGCCAAAGAATTCCAGACAGACAAGAAACCTGATGCTGAAGCGCCGGAGTCTGGCGCGGTGGAAGCGCGGGAAGAACCGGTAATTGCCGCCGAGCATGCCGCGTATCCTGAAACGGAGGGGAACAATGACAGCAGCCTGGATTTTCAGGAAGCGGCGGAATTCCTCAGCATTGAGAATCACATTGGAGGCCAGGAATCCAGGCCGCTCAAGGCTCCCAAGGCGGTACTCAAAATGCTGCGCTTCCCGGAAGAATATCGGAAGGAATTTGCCATGGAAGCTGAACTTGCCGATAACCTGCACCGGGAAGACCATGGGCCTAGGACTGACAATTCATTTGAATTCAGGTATTCAGCCCTCATCGACGCGGAGCAGAGTGTGAAACCCGATTCGCATGAACCACTGACGGAAGGATCCGGGCTGACGGGCGAAGACATTAATTTTCGTTTGAAAATATCCGATGAAAATGCAATGGAACGTTTGCATCGTGATTTTGTGCGGCAAATGCGCGCCATTGTCGCGGAGAACGCCGAGTTTGGCGTGTATCTAGGACTGGAAATAGACGCGCTGGATGATGCTACCAAGATCCACAACGTTGAAGACCGCCGCAAGGCAATCCTGGCGTCGATGAAAAAACTCAGTGAGAGTCATACTCAGCTGGCAAAAAAATTCGATACGGCGCAAACCTATCTTTCAATTATTGAATCGGACAAGCAGAAACTCAGTGACGAGTTGGATAGGGCGCGTATGTTGAGTCTTACCGATGAATTAACCGCGTTGCCTAACCGCCGGGCTTTCATGCGGCGCCTGGATGATGAGGTAAGCCGGGTTAAGCGTTATGGACTTCCACTGTCATTGGTGTTGATTGATATCGACAATTTCAAGCAGGTCAATGATAAATACGGTCATGCCGCGGGCGATAACGTACTGCGTGTGTATGCGGAAAAAATTCTTTCGATTTTTCGTCATCATGACATGATTGCCCGTTATGGCGGCGAGGAATTCGCGGTGCTATTACCCAATACCGACCTGGAAGGTGTACTGTGCGCACTGGACAAAGTGAAAAGCGCGGTTCCCAAAATCCATTGCAAGATGGGTGATATGCTGATTCAGGCCCCCACCTTTTCCGCCGGCGTTACCGAATACCGGGCGCCTGAAATCCCCATCCACTTTATTGAACGGGCTGATCACGCGCTGTATCGCGCCAAGCGGCTGGGCCGCAACCGCATTGAAGTGGGGCAAAAAGACCGCGAACACGGCATGGCTGACCAGACCTGAACGCATTGCTCGCTTTGATCCGCCGGTTTTTTCCGTTACGTTTTCTGTTATGTTAGAGACACCATGGATCTACAACGCCTCTCAGAACAGGTAGGCCAAGGCCTGTTGCAAAAACACTATTGGCTCGCCACCGCGGAATCCTGCACGGGCGGCTGGATTGCCCAATGTATTACCGACATCGCCGGCAGTTCGCACTACTTTGACCGTGGCTTTGTAACCTACTCCAATGAAGCCAAGCAGGACATGCTGGGCGTATCGGCAACCACGTTATTGCACCAGGGCGCCGTCAGCGAGCCGGCCGTGCGGGAAATGGCCCTGGGTGCGCTGGCGCATAGCCGCGCCGATATTGTGGTCGCGGTGAGTGGCATTGCGGGTCCCACGGGAGGCACAGCCGCTAAACCGGTGGGATTGGTGTGGCACGCCTGGTGTCTGCGTAACGGGGCGCCGGTTACCAAGGTTGAACAATATATAGGCAATCGTTACGAGATCCGGCGGCAAACAGTCGTGGCCGCCTTAAAAGGCTTACTGGAATTATTATCTTAAACCCGAATGGCGCTTACTTAAGCCCCTTGAATTCCAACACTCTTAAAACCAGCGATCACACCAAGCGGCGGATGTATGTAAAAATACGCTGTAAATACATCCTTGTACGCTCGATGGCGGCGTCCCTCGGTAACTGCTCCTGCGTTACCCTACCTCCGGCATCCATGCAGTCGTGCCGCCAACGATTTTTTCATGGCGTCTTACATCCGCTTTTGGAACCGGGATTTAACTTGTTTTGTTTGCTTAAGTTAAGTGCCATTCATCTTAAATCCCTCTTTCCACCCCATTTTTTCCGTTTGCGGCCTTTCTGCTCCGGCAATGGGTAAATGGCGTTATTTGCCTTTAACCCAAGCACGTATCTATGGAATAATTGCCGACTAAATAATCGGCTGTAACGGGCGCAACGCTGTGGCAGCAGGCGCTTGCATAATGACAAAAGCAGTTAGCAAGAGGACAGCAATAGTGGACGACAACAAACGAAAGGCATTAAGCGCAGCTCTGAGTCAGATCGAAAAGCAGTTTGGCAAAGGTTCTGTCATGCGCATGGGTGATGCAGGCGCGGTGCGTGACATTGATGTGATTTCCACAGGGTCGTTGGGACTGGATATCGCCTTGGGAATAGGGGGTTTGCCCCGGGGGCGGGTGGTGGAAATTTACGGGCCGGAATCCTCCGGCAAAACCACCTTGACTTTGCAGGTGATCGCCGAAGCACAAAAAGCGGGCGGCACCGCCGCGTTTGTTGATGCCGAGCATGCGCTGGATCCCATCTATGCGCAAAAACTCGGTGTCAATATCGACGACCTGTTGGTGTCCCAACCGGACACCGGCGAACAGGCGCTGGAAATTACCGATATGCTGGTCCGCTCCGGCGCGGTGGATGTCGTGGTGGTGGACTCAGTGGCGGCGCTCACACCCAAGGCTGAAATCGAAGGGGAAATGGGCGACACTCATGTCGGGCTGCAAGCGCGGCTAATGTCGCAAGCG
The DNA here is from genome assembly GCA_036507695.1 of Gammaproteobacteria bacterium. Lineage (GTDB taxonomy): Bacteria > Pseudomonadota > Gammaproteobacteria > SZUA-152 > SZUA-152 > JAKEGK01. The sequence continues at coordinate 7,030 of DATCIR010000051.1, read as the reverse complement.
CTGCGAAAATTAACCGCCAATATCAAACGCTCCAATACCCTGGTGATTTTTATTAACCAGATTCGCATTAAGATCGGTGTCATGTTTGGCAACCCCGAAACCACCAGCGGTGGCAACGCGTTAAAATTTTACGCCTCGGTTCGCCTGGATATCCGCCGCACGGGCTCGATCAAAAAAGGCGAGGAAGTCATCGGCAATGAAACCCGTGTCAAAGTGGTCAAGAACAAGGTGGCGCCGCCATTCAGGCAAGCGGAATTTGATATCCTTTACGGTGAAGGTATTTCACGGGAAGGCGAGATTGTTACGCTTGGCGTCGATCAGGGTGTTATCGAGAAGAGTGGCGCCTGGTACAGCTATAATGGCGATCGTATCGGCCAGGGTAAGGATAACGCCCGCCAGTTCCTGAAAGACAACCCGGCAATTTCCGCCGGCATCGAAGCACAGATCCGCGCCAAACTGTTGCCTTTGAAAGAGGACATTGAACAAGCTGAATCGGTGCTGGAACCAGCCTAATCGCCGCCGATGAGCGATGATCCGCAACTGCCGGACGCATCGCCGCGGGATGTACGTCTCGCGGCGATGCGTTTACTGACCCGGCGGGAGCACAGTTGCCAGGAATTGAAACAAAAATTACAACAAAAAGGCTTTAACGCCGCGTTAGTGGAGCAAATCACGCGTGACTTGCAGCAAGAAGGCGTGTTGAGTGACGCCCGGTTCGCGGAAAGCTACCTGCGTTCGCGCTACAACAAAGGCTATGGTCCGGTACGAATCCGTCTCGAATTGCAACAACGGGGCGCCAGCGAGGGTATCATCGTAGCAACGGTTATTGAAGATGACCCTCAATGGTTTGAACTGGCGCGCCGGGCGCGGGAAAAACGCTTTGGCAGGGCGCTGCCGGGCGGCGCCGCCGAACGCATGAAACAACAGCGTTTTTTACAATACCGGGGATTCAACCAGCAGCATCTTAAATTTGCGTTAAGTGAAGACGCGGAATTGACCTATTAAGTTGTCGAACCAGCACGCAACCCAGTACTATACGTGCGAATTAATTGAGAGTGGATTTCCGAATCAGTATGCAGTGCGCCGAAATACGTAAAAAATTCCTCAACTTTTTCCAGCAGCGGGAACACGCCGTCGTGCCCAGCAGTTCATTGGTGCCCGCCAACGATCCCACCCTGCTATTTACCAACGCCGGCATGGTGCAATTCAAGGAGGTCTTTTTGGGGCAGGATACGCGTCCCTATGTCCGCGCCGCCAGTTCGCAACGCTGCGTGCGCGCGGGTGGTAAACACAATGACCTGGAAAACGTCGGTTACACCGCGCGCCATCATACATTTTTTGAAATGCTGGGTAATTTCAGTTTCGGCGATTACTTTAAACGCGACGCGATTCACTATGCCTGGGAGTTTCTCACCCGGGTGATGCGCCTGCCGCCGGAAAAACTCTGGGTCACGGTTTATATTGATGACGGCGAGGCGGCGGATATCTGGATTAAGGAAGTGAAAGTCGATCCCGCACGCTTTTCGTATATCGGCGACAAGCCGGGTGGCAAAAAATATGAAAGCGACAACTTCTGGTCCATGGGCGATACCGGTCCGTGCGGCCCCTGCAGCGAAATCTTCTACGATCACGGCCCCGGCATTCCCGGCGGTCCACCCGGCACACCGCAAGCCGATGGCGACCGCTACATTGAAATCTGGAACCTGGTATTCATGCAATACGACCGGTTGCCGGACGGCACCCTGAATTCATTGCCCAAACCCTCGGTGGATACCGGCATGGGCCTGGAACGGCTTGCCGCTGTCATGCAAGGGGGACACAGCAACTATGAAATTGATTTGTTTGCCAGCCTGATCAGGTTCATCGCCGCGTTGGCCGGGGAAAGGGATCTCGGCAATAAATCACTGCGCGTCATCGCCGATCATATCCGTTCCTGCGCGTTTCTGATTACCGATGGCGTGGTGCCTTCCAACGAGGGCCGCGGCTACGTACTGCGCCGCATCATCCGCCGCGCTATCCGGCATGGCAACAAACTGGGGCTGCGTGACGCGTTTTTTTATAAACTGGTCGTACCCCTGGTAAAAGAAATGGGGGCTGCTTATCCGGAACTTGCCAAAGCACAATCCAATGTTGAAAAAGTGTTGCAACAGGAAGAGCTACGGTTCGCGGAAACCCTGGATCAGGGCATGGCAATCCTGGAGGAAGCCATTAGTGGATTAAAGGGCAAGACCATACCGGGTGAAACCGTATTTAAACTTTATGATACCTACGGGTTCCCGGTTGATCTGACGGCGGATATCGCGCGCGAACGCGGACTCAAGCTTGATATGGACGGCTTTGAAAAGGAAATGGCCGCGCAGCGGGAGCGGGCGCGCAAGGCGGGCAAGTTTGGAGCCAGTTATCACGGCAAGCTGGATGTGCAAGGCGCCACTGAGTTCACCGGCTATGATCATGTTGAAGATAAGGGAAAAGTGCTTCACCTCTTTAAGGAAGGCACCGCTGTTGACGAGCTGACGGCCGGTGAGCATGGCGTCGTGGTGCTGGATCGCACGCCTTTTTACGCCGAATCGGGTGGCCAGGTCGGCGATGAGGGAGTCCTGGAATCCGGCAAGTCCGTGTTTGCGGTACGCGATACCCAGAAACAGCAGGATGTTTATACCCATCTCGGGGAAGTAAGCGCGGGCCGGTTGAAAGTGGGGGATAAGGTAAAAGCGATTATCAACCACTCCGAGCGGCGCCGGATTGCCTGCAACCATTCCGCCACGCACTTGTTGCATGCCGCGCTGCGTAAAGTGCTGGGTGAACATGTTACGCAGAAGGGCTCGCTGGTCGATGCCGGCCGCCTGCGGTTTGACTTTTCCCATTTCGCGCCGCTCTCCTCGGATGAGCTGATCGAAATCGAAGATTTAGTGAATGAAAAAATCCGGGCAAACTATGCCGTGGATACCCGGCTGATGAAACAGGATGAGGCGCTGGCGGCCGGCGCCATGGCGCTGTTTGGCGAAAAATATGGCGATGTGGTGCGGGTGCTCAGCATGGGTGATTTTTCCGTGGAATTATGTGGTGGTACCCACGTGAACCGCACCGGTGATATTGGTTTTTTCAAGCTCATCTCCGAAACCGGTGTGGCCGCCGGGGTGCGCCGTATCGAGGCTGTGTCCGGGCCCGGTGCCTTGCAATGGGTGCGCAATAGTGAAACCAATGTGCAGCAGTTGGCGGCCCTGGTAAAAGGTTCCAGGGAAAACCTCAATGACAAAGTCAAACAATTGCTCGACAAAAACCGCCAGCTGGAAAAGGACATTGAGCAACTCCGGGCAAAACTGGCCAGTAGCCAGGGCAGCGACCTGCTCAGCCAGGCGGAAGACGTCAGTGGAATTAAAGTACTGGCGGCGCGCCTGGACGGTGTGGATCCCAAATCGCTGCGCGATACCATGGACCAGCTCAAGAATAAGCTCGGTTCCGCGGCAATTGTGCTGGCGGCGGTGAATGGCGAAAAAATCAATCTGGTGGCGGGAGTGACTAACGATCAAATCCATCGCATCAAAGCCGGTAATCTGGTTAATGTGGTTGCCGAGCAGGTCGGTGGTAAAGGCGGTGGCCGCGCGGATATGGCGATGGCGGGCGGTAATAATCCCGCTGCGCTGGACGATGCATTGGATTCGGTAACCCGTTGGGTGCGTGAACAATTGGAAGCTTAATTCCTGTGCTGCCAATTAATCTCCCACTATTTATTTCTTTGCTAGTTTTGCTCTCGCACGCGCTTGGGTATAATCACGCGTTGCTGGTTATTTTGTATTCGATATTATCGTTGTGGGCTGGCGGGTAAACATCGGTACTTTAATTGGCAAATGAAAATTGGCAAATGAAAATTTGCGACTTAAAAGATCAACTACAATGGATGGGTAAAACCGGCGAGTGAGTGGAACGCGTTTACCGGTTTAAGTCCAAAAATAGCCAAAAAACCCAATTTACGAAACTCCAAACACACCGATTAATTTTTATCTTTTTAATTTGAACAACATGGCTCTTATCGTACAAAAATATGGCGGTACCTCGGTTGGTACGATAGAACGGATCGAGCACGTCGCTGAAAAAGTGATGGCTGCCCGGAATCAAGGACACAAGGTGGTGGTGGTAGTGTCGGCGATGAGCGGAGAAACCAATCGCTTGCTGGATCTGGCGAAAGCGATCAATGACCATCCCGACAGCCGGGAACTTGACGTGCTGCTTTCCACCGGCGAACAGGTCACTATTGCATTATTATCCATGGCGCTGATTAAGCGTGGCTGTCCGGCCCGGTCCTATACCGGCCATCAAGTCCATATCCTCACGGACAGCGCCCACAACAAGGCGCGCATTCTCGATATCGACAAGGCCCGCGTGGAGAAAGACCTTGCCAACGGGACCGTGGTGGTAGTCGCCGGTTTCCAGGGCCATGATGAACATGGCAATATTACAACCCTGGGCCGGGGTGGTTCCGATACCACGGCGGTGGCGATGGCCGCGGCTCTCAAAGCCAACGAATGCCAGATTTACACCGATGTCGACGGGGTCTATACCACCGATCCGCGCGTGGTGCCGGCGGCACGGCGTTTATCACGAATTACATTTGAGGAAATGCTGGAAATGGCCAGCCTGGGCTCCAAGGTCCTGCAGATCCGGTCCGTGGAATTCGCCGGTAAATACAACGTACCGTTGCGGGTATTGTCCTCCTTTGAGGAGGGTCCCGGAACGCTGATTACTTACGAGGAAGAAAATATGGAACAAGCGCTCATATCGGGCATAGCCTTTAACCGAGATGAAGCTAAACTTACAATATTGGGGGTCCCGGATGAACCCGGTATTGCCTATAGAATTCTGGGGCCGGTTGGAAAGGCCAATATCGAAGTCGACATGATTATCCAGAACGTAGGCGCGGATGCCACTACGGACTTTACATTTACGGTACACCGCAACGACTACAAAAAAGCACTGGAAATATTAAATTCAGTCGCCAAGGAACTCGGCGCCCGGGAAGTCAACGGTGATAACAAAATCGTTAAGATTTCGCTGGTCGGAGTAGGGATGCGATCCCACGCTGGAATCGCCAGCACAATGTTTGAAGCGTTAGCCAAGGAAGGGATCAACATCCGCATGATATCGACGTCCGAAATCAAAATTTCGGTGGTCGTTGACGAAAAGTACCTCGAACTGGGGGTGCGTGCGTTGCACAGCGCGTTTGGTCTTGAAGAGGGTTCAAATCAATAGGTTACCCGTCAAGATTCCGGTAATTCAGCTTTGTAGAAGCACTATTAAATCTATTTATCGCTGCGATTTTCAGCGTTTTTACGGCGCTTCAGGGTTGAAGTTTCAGGCCTGATGGCCGATACAAAGAAATACAGTTGCCAGCGGTACTCTTAATAAGATATTGCTAGGAGCCTGACTAAATAAGGAGATATATAGATGTTGATCCTAACCAGACGTGTCGGAGAATCCTTGATAATCGGTGACGATGTCACAGTTACCGTGCTGGGCGTTAAAGGCAATCAAGTCCGTATTGGAGTCGACGCGCCAAGAAACGTGTCCGTGCATCGCGAAGAGATTTACGAGCGCATCCGAAAAGAAAAAGAAAATGACGGGCCGCAAGACGAAGCCATCGGTCAGTCATAAGCGAAGTGGTTAGGCGCCGTTAGCGTTGGCGCTCTAAAAAACCACAATGCACGGTGGTCAAAGTTCTTAGTTTACGTAACCCGCGCGTTTCATTCCGCCAGCTCATGACAAATCGCCATCTCTAACATGGCGATTTTTCGTTTTACGGCGGTATTTATCTTCGAAGTCCGAATTTTTTATTCACTAATCGTGGCAGATTTGGCAGAATGGCCGGTCTGATGAGAACCGCCGCTGGCGGTTGTTTATTGAGCACACCGGGACTCCCAAACGAAGACAGCTCCCCGGCTAAGGCTGGGATTAAAAGGGTGGGGTCAAAAGCTCCAGGGAACGAAAACAGGTTTACAGACCCGGGAATTTAATCAGGCAGTTTAAAGACGCTCCCCTGCTAAGGCCGGGTTTGAAAGGGTGGGGTCAAAAGCGCCAGTGGAGCGAACACAAGTTTACAGACCCGGGAATTTGATCAGGCAGTTTAAAGACGCTCCCCTGCTAAGGCCGGGTTTGAAAGGGTGGGGTCAAAAGCTCCAGTGGAGCGAACACAGTTTTACACACCCGGGAATTGGTCAGGCAGTTTAAAGACGCTCCCCTGCTAAGGCCGGGTGACAGGGTGGGGTCAAAAACGCCAGTGGAGCGAACATAAGTTTACATAAGTTTACATAACGGAGAGATGGCCGAGCAGGTCGAAGGCGCTCCCCTGCTAAGGGAGTATGGGGTCAAAAGCTCCATCGAGGGTTCGAATCCCTCTCTCTCCGCCATTTTAAGAAAGCAGGCTTTGTAGCCTGCTTTCTTAAAATCACTGTATAGTGGATTGGAACAATAAGTGGCAGGGTGAGAATCCCATTGCACAAGGAAGTGCAGGTGCCGCGAGAGGGCATGGATGCCCGGAGCGGCCTCTCTCTCCGCCATTTATTAAAAATGGGGAGTTTGTTGACACCCAAAGGCAACGCCGGGATAATGCCCCGCTGCTTGAATACTTTACCAGTTATCACGCGCCCGTAGCTCAGTTGGATAGAGTACCTGGCTACGAACCAGGCGGTCGGGAGTTCGAATCTCTCCGGGCGCGCCAAACAATAAAAAAGGCCCGCTAAAAAACCGCGGGCCTTTTTTATTGTTCAGTGTCCGGCGTTTAATGAGAACTCCTAAGTTCGACTAATTCGCCGGGAGGCCGCTCCGCACAGCGCTATACTTCGTGGCACTTGTTCATCCTGGGCATATCGCTCATTGGTTGCGCGGAGCACGCCGGTGAAGTGGTTTAATGAATCTGTACACCCAAATGGGATAAACTAACCCATGAAAGAAGAGGTGTAAACAATGACTAGTAAGAGAAAAACGTATTCACCAGAATTTAAACGTGAGGCAGCAAGCCTTGTGCTAGATAAAGATT
>DATCIR010000050.1:0-44592 GCA_036507695.1 Gammaproteobacteria bacterium | reverse complement strand
CGGCGCATTACATGGTATTGTTACCCGGCGCATGATTGAGACGTATTACCGTTACCATTAACGCAGGTTCTATTAAACCGGACAGGAGAGTTGCATGCATTCGATGCCCTGGATAATGTCACTGCATATCATCTTCATGGTGATGTGGTTTGCCGGGCTGTTTTATTTGCCGCGCCTGTTTGTCTACCATGCCGCCTGCGGGGACGCGCCGGGTGATGAACGTTTCAAGGTGATGGAACGCAAGTTATACATAATCACCAACATCGGGTTTTATGGCACCTTATTGTTTGGTTTGATACTGGTGTTCGGTTACGCCTGGACGGCGTATTCGGGTATGGCTTGGTTCTGGCTTAAGGCGCTGATGGTGGTTGCGCTTATCGTTTATCATTTTTATTGCGGCCATCTGGTAACAGTGTTTCGTGACAACAAGAATACCCGCAGTCACAAGTTCTACCGCATGATTAACGAAATCCCGGTACTGCCGCTGTTTGTGATCGTGTTCTGCGTGATCGTTAAGCCGTTTTAAAAGACGAGAGTTCGCTGATGCCGCCGTTGCCGTCGCGCAGGCCGACCGCATATAACCAGCCTTCCGCGTCCACCAGTTGCCGTCCCCAGTGATAGAAAAAGCTGGAGCGCCAGTTGCTGGCGGCGTGGTTAGGTTGATTCGGATAGAGGTCCAGCAGATCCAGTCCGCGTTTTAAATCGAAATACATGTCCGTAAAATCGTAAGCCAGGCTTTCACACATGTGCAGCTTCGTGTCGTACTTGTCAAAGTCCGGCCAAATCGCCTGGTCACTGAGAAAAAATTGGTTCAAACGCATGAATAATTCGCAGCGTACGTCATCATTTTCCAACTGATGGCTGTAACTGTATTGCTGGGGTGTGTCCAGGAGTACGATGGCGGCATGTAATTGCGGTAACAATTGCCCCATTTGCTGGATCCAGGCTTCGCCCGGCGGGTTGGTTTCCAGGCTATCAATCAGCTGGCAATAGCGGTTAGCAATGCTCACCATGCCGCTCAAAGAGTCCATGGCCTGTTGATTGCTCACGAAGTCTGTTATGTCGTTCATAATAAAGTAAGTGTAGTCGACAAATTGCTATTTTTTTATCAGGCGCTTAGGTGGCGGGGAATGCGAATTATCGCTATTGTTTTTTACGCGGCGTGTATTATTTTATATAAAGCGGTTCTATGGAATGGCCGCTAATTTTTAAAATGGGAATAAAAAACCCAACCCGCAGCGAGTTGTGCCTATCGGCGGTCGCCCGCGTGCTAATTTCTAGGAGTTATCCACATTTCAATCAGTTACAAATGCTACACTGGGCACGAAGCGCACTTGAAAAGGCTGAAACCGTCGCTGTACGTGAAATCCGCCGGTTGTTAAACACACCAAGCACTAAAACGCCAGTGGCGTAAAAGGGATAAACCGATGACTAAGAACAACACAATACCCGTAGTGATGGTATTTGCGGGTACGGATCCCAGCGGCGGGGCTGGGGTGCAAGCGGATATCGAGACCTTGGCCAGTATGGGTTGTCATGCCACACCCGTGATTACGGCGGTGACCGTACAGGATACCGTGGATGTGAAGCGTTACGAGCCGATGAATGCCGCCTTGGTTATCGAGCAGGCTAGGGCGATTCTGGAAGACGTGCCGGTGGCAAGCATCAAGATCGGTATGCTGGGCAGTGTCGAAATCGTGGAGGTCATTCACACCATCTTGCTGGATTATCCGGATATTCCCGTAGTTTTGGATCCGGTGGTCGCGGCGGGCGGTGGTGGTATGCTGGCTGACGACGAAATCCTTGATGCCATGGTCAACCTGCTATTTCCCTATGTCACCATTCTGACTCCCAACAGTCAGGAAGCCCGGGCGTTTGCCCCGGAAGCGGACACCTTGGATGCCTGCGCGCAAGAGCTGCTGGAAAATGGCTGCGAATATGTGTTGATTACCGGCACCCACGAAAACACCCCCACCGTCATTAATAACCTCTACTCCGACTTCCAGCTGATCGAGTCCTTCAATTGGGAACGATTACCTTATAGTTTTCATGGCTCCGGTTGTACGCTGGCCGTCGCCATTGCCGGCCTGCTGGCCCAGGGGCTTGATCCCGCCAATGCGATTTATGAAGCACAAGAATATACTTGGGAAACCTTAAATCACGGTTATCGTATCGGGATGGGACAATCGATCCCTAACCGGTTATTCTGGGCGCATGGAGACGATGACGAATAAACCCCGCTTTACCTTGTATGGTTTGTACGTCATTACCCCGTGTTCCAGCATCCAGCCTTTATCAACCGCCGAACTGCTTACTAAAGTCCAGTGCGCCCTCGAAGGCGGCGCGCGTATTGTGCAATACCGCGAAAAACAGCTGCCGGTAGCGCAGCGCCGGGAACAGGCGTTGGCCATCAAAGCGTTGTGCGAGCGTTACCCGGCGTGCTTTTTGATAAACGATGATGTGACACTGGCGGCCGACGTGGGCGCGCAGGGTGTGCATTTAGGGCAGGGGGATGCGCCGCTACGCCGCGCCCGCGCGGTGTTGGGCGAATCCGCGATCATCGGCGTTTCCTGTTACAACCAGCTTGAACTGGCGCGCACGGCACAAGCGGGGGGTGCGGATTATGTCGCTTTTGGGCGTTTTTTCTCCTCCCTCACCAAGCCCGCCGCCGTGCCAGCCGACCTTGAACTTCTCACCCGGGCAAAATCCGAACTTTCCCTGCCGATTGCGTGTATTGGGGGAATCACCGCAGACAATGCTAAACTACTGATCGCCGCGGGCGCCGCGATGCTCGCGGTGGTTAACGCCGTGTTTGGCGCTGCCGATGTCAAATCAGCGGCGCGCCAGTTGACCGGCGGCTTTGAATCCGGGAAATAAAAAATCACAGTAACAAAACCAAAGTGTAAACACTCACCCGTGGGCGGCGCCGGTGTCTCCTGCCGGGGGACGCCACAAGTACGTCCCTGTAGGCTCGACTGCGGCCATCCCTGGCCGCAGACGCCCCCGGCAGGAGACACCCGCACCGCTTTAACCTATGCTGCACACGGGGTGAGTAGTTACACCAAAGTAATAAAAAACCAGAGTAATAAAAACGGACAGTGCGACTTTAAAACACCTTAGGTTAAGGATTTCATCATGACGCGATCACATGACTTATTTATACAAGCCCAACAATATATTCCCGGCGGAGTGAATTCCCCGGTGCGCGCGTTTCGCGGCGTCGGTGGTGATCCCGTTTTTTTCAAGCACAGCGAAGGCGCGTATCTGATCGATGAAGATGATAATCGTTACATCGATTACGTGGCATCCTGGGGGCCGATGATTGTCGGTCATCAACATCCGCACGTCATCAAAGCCGTGCAGGCGGCTGTTGCGCAAGGTATCGGCTACGGCGCCCCCACCGCCATCGAAACCGAAATGGCCAAACTGGTGTGTGCGCTGGTGCCATCCATTGAGATGGTGCGGATGGTGAACTCCGGCACCGAAGCGACCATGAGCGCGATCCGGTTGGCGCGTGGTTACACCGGCCGGGACAAGCTGGTGAAATTCGAAGGTTGTTATCATGGCCACTCCGATTCCTTATTGGTGAAAGCGGGTTCCGGCGCCCTGACCTTGGGTGTGCCCACCTCACCAGGAGTGCCGGCGTCGCTGGCGGAACATACCATCACCCTACACTACAACGATATAGATCAGGTGCAAGAGGCGTTCCGGGAACTGGGTGACCAGGTCGCCTGCGTGATCGTGGAGCCGGTCGCCGGCAATATGAATTGCATTCCCCCGGCGCCGGGATTTCTCGAAGGCCTGCGTGAAGTCTGTGACAACTACGGCGCGGTGTTGATATTCGATGAAGTGATGACGGGATTTCGCGTCGCGCTGGGCGGCGCGCAGCAGCATTATAACGTGACGCCGGATTTGACCACGCTCGGCAAAGTGATCGGCGGCGGTTTACCGGTGGGCGCGTTTGGCGGCAAGAAAGCCATAATGGAAAAAATCGCGCCCCTGGGTCCGGTCTACCAGGCGGGAACCCTGTCCGGTAACCCGGTATCCATGGCCGCGGGACTGGCGACATTACAACTGATACAAGCGCCGGGTTTTCATGACCGGCTGAGCCAAACCGCCGCTACCTTATGTGATGGTTTGAAACAACGCGCCCAGGCGGCCGGTATACCGCTCACCACCAACCAGGTCGGCGGTATGTTTGGCATTTTCTTCAGTGACGCGGAAAAAATCACGTCCTTCAAGCAAGTCACCGAATGCAATATCAAACGCTTTCAGGCTTTCTTTCATGCCATGTTGAAAGCGGGAGTCTATCTGGCGCCGTCCGCCTACGAGGCGGGATTCGTGTCAGCAGCGCATACGCCCAAGGAAATCAATGCGACTCTGGATGCCGCGGAAAAAGTATTGGCCACACTGGCTTGATCACGCCCTCCGGGAATTCACAGTACGGTTGAGATTACTAAAGGATTAAGCGATGCGCTGTCGAATCGCGGCTATCACGCCGGTCTTGAAAATTGCCAATGCGGCCAGGCGCCGGGTGATCCCCATTCTTATTACGCCGCTGACCACGGTCGCCGGTCTGTTTTCACTGGCGGCAGGGCTCGGTGGCAAATCCCTGCTGTGGGGGCCGGTGGCGTCCGCTATTGTCTGGGGATTGACGTTTTCCACGGTATTAACCTTGTTGGTGATTCCGGTTTTGTACCGCACCTTTATGCGGCAGTCACAGAAAATCACCGTTGCACTCATTCACTCGTCTTCTTAGCGAATGGACCTGTCAACAATTCAACCGGTACTGGACTGGATAACACGGCATCCTGAGTTGGCGGGATTGATGGTGTTCATGGTTGCGGCGGGCGAGTCGCTGGCGCTGGTGGGTATCGTCGTGCCCGGCGTGGTGTTTATGCTGGGCATCGGCGCGCTTGTGGGATTAAACGCGCTTGATCTCTGGCAAGCCCTGTTCTGGGCGGCGGCCGGCGCAATTGTTGGCGACTGGGTGAGTTATTGGTTGGGCCGTCACTTCGATCAGCAACTGCGCCATGTCTGGCCATTGTCACGCTATCCACAGTTGATTCCCCGGGGCGAAAAGTTTTTTGCGCGGCATGGCGGCGTCAGTGTGTTGTTTGGGCGTTTCGTGGGACCGTTGCGCCCGATTATTCCCGCCGTTGCGGGCATTATGCATATGCCGCAGGGAAAATTTTATTTCATCAATGTCGTGTCGGCGATACTGTGGGCGCCGGTGGTGATATTGCCCGGCGTGGCCTTTGGTGAATCCATTCAGCTGGCCAACGAGGTATTTTTAAGGCTGATCGCGGTGATCGTCATTCTGATTGCAGTGGCGGTCATCCTGGGCTATATCGTCAAGTGGCTGGTTTCCTATGCATTGCTGGCGACGATAGAAACCCTGGCGGATTTTTTTGGCTTGCGCAAGGCCAGGGAAAATATTGTCAGTCTCAGTTTAATGGGGATGTTGGCCGGCGCAATGGTGTTTTTTGTGTACCAGTATGAAATCCGTTACCAGCCGGTGGCGAACCGGCAACAAGCGGTTGATGCGCAATGGTGGCATGATCATTGGAGCGCATTTTCCAATGCGCCCATCCAGTTTAACAGCAAACATCCGATTACAATTCAGTGGTGGGGCGCGTTACAGGATATAGAAAGTTTCTTGCTCAATGGCGGATGGATAACGGCGCAAGAGTTCACGTTTAAGAGCAGCTTGAATTATTTTTTACCGAAACCTGAGTTTGCTCAACTGCCCGTCGCCGCAAATGAATTGTTCAACCATCCGGAAGTCTTGCGATTGCTGGCCCCCGGCGTGAATCAAAATCATGTGCTGGTGTTGCGCATCTGGGCGGCCAATGCAAACGCCGGGCAGGATAAACCGCAGCTTTGGCTGGGAGCGGTTCATGGCATGGATCTGCTGACAGTATCCGGTCTTGCGCAGCTGCCACTGCGGCGGTCTGACTATTCCGCAGCACTGGTGTTGTTCCGGGATAAGATCGGCGCGCGCCAACAGCAATGGCATGTTCGTCAGAAGTATTATCCCGGCATCGGGGTTACTGAATCATGGAAAGGTGATGTATTACTGCTGGAGTTAAAACAGCAAAACCTTGCCCGGTCCGCCGCGCGCGCTTTCGCAAACCGATAGAGATGAAATGTCAACGATGAAAAATATCTACAGTTCGCCCCATCTGTTTATGGTCAACCACTATAGAAACATTGTCGAGTCCTACGGAATTGCGTGCTTGGTTAAAAACACTTATCTCTCGGGGGCCGCCGGCGAGTTACCGCCAACTGAAGTGTGGCCCATCTTGTGTGTCGATGACGAAAGGGATTATGAGCGCGCCAAACACATTGTGGACGAGGAATTAAAGCGGCTCGAAAACGCCGGGCAGCACTGGGTGTGCCGGCATTGCGGCGAAAGTATCGAAGGACAATTTACCGATTGTTGGAAGTGCGGGTCGCCGCGTGATGATTAACTGCGTGATGATTAACTGAAAGTGTTTTGGCTAATCCAAAATCGCACGGGGTTGACTTGACCGCGCTGCGGCGCGGTTTTTTATGCCATTGGCTCGGTTATTGCACGATTTCTGTGCAGCAACACGTATTCCTGGTCGTGAAATTCACGGGTTGAAAAAAGTCGAAACGCTTCAATATTTATAGTTAACACGCATGGTTTGCACGGTGCGTCAATTTTTAGCAGGTGGCGACAACAATGGCAGAGATTCTGAAGATCGATGGTAATAAACCCGAATTATTTCCCTTTATCACCGAAGCCCGGTATGCGGTGGGGCAAGTGATTCACCATAAATTGCTGGATTACCGCGGCGTGGTTGTGGACGTGGACCCTATTTATTCCGGTTCTGATGACTGGTATGAACGCGTCGCGAAATCACGTCCACCCAAGGATAAACCCTGGTATCACATCCTGGTCGATGACGGCGAACACAATACCTATGTGTCGGAACAAAATCTGGAAGCGGACTGGAGCAACGAAGCGGTCAATCATCCCTTGATCGGTGAATTGTTTACCGGGTTTGAGGGCGGGAAATATATCGTGAATTGGCTGAAGAACTGAAAGCATTCCTTGCCCGCCATTGACGCTGTAATAATAGCATCTTGTTTAAGCGGCAAAGATTTACTGCAATTCCAGTTCTTCCATTAACTGCCACAGCCTCTCCAGCCGCTGCACCGGATCGTGTATCTGTAATAGGAACTGTTTGTGTTCCAGCCGCAACGGTAATAACTCCGCCAGCCGGCTGCCTACCCACCCCGCATCGTCATAACGCTTTTCCAGCTTGGCGAACGGATAACCCAGTTGATCCAGCAGCTTGCGCAAAATTTCCACCGCGGGCAAATAGGCATTCGGTATTTTGCGTTCCGGTTCATTGGGGAGCAATTCCACGTCCGCGATGGTGAGCTGGTTGGGTTGCACGGACTTGGACAGGATATGAAAGCGTTGTTTGCCATGAGCGGTGATGCATAACATGCCGTTGGCATCCATATTGAAATAGCTGATCTCGCTCAGTGTGCCCAGCTCGTAAGTGTCCGCCGCTTTGCCCACTTCCGAACCTTCTCTGATCAGGCAGATCCCAAATCCGCTGCCCGCCTTCATGCAGGCGCTGATCATATCCAGGTAACGCGGTTCGAAAATACGCAGCGGCAAGGCGCCATCCGGGAACAGCACCGTGTGTAACGGAAAAATAGGTATGCAGAGTGTTGTCATCGTGCTGTCGATTCACCCCACCGGGGCACCAGGTTATGTTCGATATCCAGATGATCCATAACGCGCGCTACGACAAAGTCAACCAGGTCATTAATGGTTTTTGGTTGATGATAGAAGCCCGGGCTTGCCGGCAGTATCGCCACACCCAGCCGTGCGAGTTTCAACATGTTCTCCAGGTGAATGGCGGAAACCGGCATTTCCCGGGTCACCAGTATCAGTTTGCGCTGCTCCTTGAGCATGACGTCGGCCGCCCGCTCGATCAGGTTGTCGCTGGAGCCATGGGCTATAGAAGAAAGTGTAGCTGATGAGCAGGGGCAAACAACCATGGCGCGCGCCGCGCCGGATCCGCTGGCGATGGGCGCCATCCATTGTTCTTTACCAAATACGTGAAGTTGCCCGGGTTTCGCCGCATAAAGCTGGCTGAAATAAGCAAGAATTTCTTCCGGGCGGTGCCCAAATTTATGTTCAGTTTCTGTGCTTATCACCACGTGCGCCGCGCTGGAGATCAGTAAATTAACCGTTTGCTCCGCCTTTAACAGGCACTCCAGCAAACGCAGGCCATAGTGCACACCGGAGGCGCCGGTGATCGCCAAAGTAATGTGTCGACGGTTCATGATGACTGAACCGCGGTTGCGGGTTTAATTTCGAGGGACCGGTTTTTTATGGACATTGATTGCGTGCGCTGAGTTCGTGAACCATGGGGTAAAGTATAGCGATTTTAAAGTATAGCGATTTCTAGGTGCGTCCGGTCTCACGCCGGGTAGCGGGATTTCAAGGCGGCCAGTAATTTTTGATGCAGGCCGCCGAATGCGCCGTTGCTCATTATTAACAGATGGTCGCCGGGTTTCACGCTGGCAACCAGGTGGGCAATGATGTCGCCGATGCTGGATATCACCGAGGCCGGCGCCCTTGTATTTTTGGCAATGGCTTCCAGGCTCCAGCCGATATCCGCCGGTTGGTAATAGATGACTTCATCGGCGCGGTCAAGCGATGCGGCCAGGGTATCTTGATGCACGCCCATGCGCATGGTGTTGGAGCGCGGTTCCAGGATGGCAATGATACGCGCAGCACCCACTTTGTTGCGCAAGCCGCCCAAGGTGAGTTCAATCGCCGTGGGATGGTGGGCGAAATCATCATAGATGGTGATGTTATTGACGGCGCCGACAACTTCCATGCGGCGTTTGACATTGCGAAACCGGCTCATGGCCGCGATGGCATGCTTCACCGGCACGCCCGCGTGGCGCGCGGCGGCGATGGCCATGACGGCGTTATGCACGTTGTGCAAACCCTGCAAACTCCAGTTCACCGTGCCAGCGGGTTTACCGTCAATCACCACGTCGAAGCGGCTCGCATCCTGGGACAGATTCCTGATTTGCCATTGGCAGTCTTTATCGTCTCCCAGGAATTCAACAGGTGTCCAGCAGCCCATGCGCAGCACATCCGCCAGATTGCCGTCCGCTTTGGGTGCGATAATCAAGCCGTTGCCGGGCACGGTTCGAACCAAGTGATGGAACTGGCGCTTGATGGCGTCAAGGTCAGGAAAGATGTCCGCATGATCGTATTCGAGATTGTTCATGATCAGGGTGCGGGGGCGGTAGTGGACGAACTTGGAGCGCTTGTCGAAAAACGCGGTGTCGTATTCGTCGGCTTCCACCACAAAAAACGGCGCATCGCCGCTGCGGGCGGACATGCCGAAATTTTCCGGTATGCCGCCGATCAAAAAGCCCGGTTTTAAACCGGCGTCTTCCAGAATCCAGGCCAGCATGCTGGAGGTGGTGGTTTTGCCGTGGGTGCCGGACACCGCCAGCACCCAGCGGTCTTTCAACAAATGACTGGCGAGAAACTCCGGTCCCGAGGCGTAGGGTAAATTATTATTCAGCACCCATTCCACCGCGGGTTTGCCGCGGGATAAGGCATTACCGATCACTACCAGATCGGGCACGGGCGTAAATTGCGCCGTATCATCCAGGTTGCTCAGGGTAATGCCGGCGTTTTCCAGCTGAGTGCTCATGGGCGGATAAACGTTGGCGTCTGATCCGCTCACCGTGTATCCCAGTTCACGGGCCAGCAACGCGATGCCGCCCATAAATGTTCCGCAGATGCCTAATATGTGTACGTGCATGCCAGTAAGATTCCCCGTTTAAATAGCCGTAATTGATAATGTCAGTTGGTAACTACTCACCCGTGGGCGGCGCCGGTGTCTCCTGCCGGGGGACGCCACAAGTACGTCCCTGTAGGCTCGACTGCGGCCATCCCTGGCCGCGGACGCCCCCGGCAGGAAACACCAGCACCGCTTTAACCTATGCTGCACACGGGGTGAGTAGTTACGTCAGTTGTAGATCGATCACGTCTGAGCGATAAAGAATACGCGTACTATCCTGAAATAGGTAAAGATATAAAAAATCGAAATACCAATACCGGCCCAGAACGACAAGGACAGCGCGTTGCGCAATATATGGCCCACTACAACAATATCCCAAATAAAAATCAGTAACAGTAAGTAGCGCGCAAAAATCCATTGCTCGCCCATTAATACCAGTGGCCAGGTCAATATGCAAAAAATGGTGCCAGTTCCGGCCAGCGCCGTGATAGTTTGCACCGAGCGGTTCATACTGCTGCGAATCCACAGTCCCACCTGGGCCAGCGCGATCACCAGGATAAAGCCAACCAGGATGACGGCGACGATTTTTGACAAGTTGCCTTCGATAAACGTAATGCCCAGCGACAGGACAAAATAGGCTAAAACGCTCATGATCAACAACACACGCGAAGCCGGCACGTTTTCCGCGTTGGCGCGCAACAGGCAAATATCGAAAAACAGTTTTAACATGAGCGACATGGCTTTTTAATCACAAACGCCGTTATGATTATAGTTTGGAATACATAGCGCATTAATGAAGGTATAATCTAAAATTCATCCGTTGACCGCATGGCAGGATACTAAACAACTAAACCTATAATATCACCTGCCCGTTGTGCCAATCGCCGGTTTACGCAATGGACGCAATGGATGAGAGCGCTATGGCATACAAAGCACGCCGTCCAAGCGATGACTTTAGGACATTCTTAATTAAATGCGAATATTTTGTAATCTCATTCGATGAATTACAACTAATTATATACTCCATCCTCCCGGCTAACCGGAGTTGCGCCGAAAATAAGCGGTTGCGGGTGATAGAGGGCAGGGATGAGTGTGCACACTAAAAGCAAGTTCACCGGGACCTTAAAACGATGGAAGAATTGTTTGTCGATTCGCAGGATGAATTGTTAAATCTCTGCGCACGCTTGGCGTCAAGCGACGTTATTGGCATTGACACGGAATTTCTGCGGGAAAAAACCTATTATGCGCAGTTATGCCTGATCCAGCTCGCCACGGACCAGCTGCTGGCGTGTGTCGATCCGCTGCGTATTGCGAACCTGGACCCGCTGCTGGAATTACTGTATCAACCCAGCCGGGTCAAAATACTCCATTCCGCCCGGCAGGACCTGGAAATCTTTTTTGATCTCAAGGGCGAATTACCCAAACCAATTTTCGACACCCAGGTTGCCGCCACTTTGTTGGGGTACGGGGATCAAGTCGGCTACGCCAACCTGGTCAAGACCATGTTGGCAGAAACCGTTGACAAGGAACATACCCGCACTGACTGGAGCCAGCGGCCGCTGGACCCGGCGCAAATTCATTACGCGTTAAACGATGTGCGTTACCTGATCCCGCTGTATCGCCAGCAACACCAGCGGTTGACTGAAAAAGGCCGGGAGCAATGGCTGCAAACGGATTTTGACAGTCTGACGAATACGCGCCTGTACGCCCCCGAACCGCAACAATTATGGAAACGTGTGAAGGGCGCTAACATTCTCAAGCGTGGCCAATTAGCCGTGTTGCAGCGCTTATCCATGTGGCGGGAACAGTGCGCGAAGGAATTGAACCGGCCGCGGAAATGGGTGTTGCCGGACGAGGTGCTGGTGGATATTGCGCGGCGTTGTCCCGCTTCCGTGGAAGCGCTGGAGAAAATCCGCGGCTGGAATAATTTCATGAAGAAGAATGCCGATGCAATACTGGCGGTTATCGAACAGGCGAAGTCCATACCGGAATCACAGTGGCCCGCCGTGGAACGCACGCAGCCATTGAGCGCTGAACAAGAGTCGATAGTGGATCTGCTGATGAGCGTGGTGAAGTTGCGGGCGTTTGAAAATGAGGTGACCGCGGCGGTACTGGTAACGCGCAAAGAACTCGAAAGTCTGGTGCTGGGAGAATGCGCTATCGGTGTTTTATCCGGATGGCGGCTGGAATTTGTGGGTAACGAGTTATTGCAGTGTCTTGAGGGCAAGAAGCGGTTGTCAATTTCGGGGCGCAAGTTGGTGGTTACCGACGCTAAAAACGGGTGACAAAACCCGCGCAACACATCAAAAAACCACAAAGACTATTTTTCCGCATCAACAACTGCAATATCCTAACGAATATCGCCGGATGGGATATTCGTAACGCCAGCGTGTCTTGCAGCGAGATTTGATAACTATTATGGAGTTTGGCAATTTGTTGTTGCGTAGCATAAAGTATCGGTAGACATAACTTGCCGTGGCAACAGATAATATCTTTAAACTGATTTTGCTTAAACAATTCGTTGTCAATAATTCGTGATAAGGGGTGCGTGGTGTACAGTTTGCGATGTCAATCCAGGATGGTTTGGGCAGTGCTGGCTTTGCATGCGCTGTTGGCTTTTGCCAATCACGCTCTTGCTCAGGAACCATCTCCTCAGGAACCAATCCCTCAGGAACCAATCCCTCAGGATCAAAGGACTCAGGAGCCAAGTTCTCAGGAACAAAGGTCGCGGGAGCAAGGGCCTCAGGAACAAGAGCAAGCACAAGCCGAAGTAGCCAGAGAAAAGGTGGCGTACGCGGGCGCGGACCTGAACTTTTCCAGTATGGATGCATTAGGAGTCACCTACAATCCGATCAATATGCGGGCGAAGGTGGGGGTGATTCTGTTCCCCGACCGTATTCCCGTGGTGGCGGTGGAAAGTCACTTTGGTTTTGATGTGACCGATGATTCCAATACCGTGAACGGCCAGAATGTATCACTGAGCATCAATTATTATGCGGGTATCTATGCGCGGGCAACCCATGAATTTTCGGACTATGTATCGGTATATGGATTGCTGGGAATTGCCGTTGCGCAATTGGACGGAGATACAATTTTTCTCCAGGACGACACGCAATCGAGCCTTTCTTACGGGCTGGGCGCGGCATATAAAGCGCCTCTGGATATCTATATCAATCTGGAGATTATGCAGCTTATCGATGCGGACGCATTCAGTATTTCCATGGCAAGCCTGGGCGCGAGTTATAAATTTTAAGTACGTCACAAAAATCATTGCAGTTTCCGCTGTTAGAGTCGATAAAATACCAGTCAGCTGTAATTAGACTTCCGGCGCGAGGCCAAACTTATGAAACCACTGAAACTATTTTTACTGATAATAATAGGCGTGACGCTGTTGGCGTGTTCCAAAGCCGATGACGAGAAAAACCAAGAGCATTTTCTTTCCGGTCAGCAGCGGGCCCTGGAGCGGGCGCAGGATGTCAATGCTGTGATTCAGCAGGCGGAGGAAAAAAAGCGTCAGCAGCTGGAAAATATTGAACGTTAGTGTTGGGTTTTTTGCAGTACAATTCTTCTGAACCATCCTCCCGCCAACACCGGTACATCCTCGATTTGAGCCAGTGACGGACATTCTTCCAAGAGGTGTTCAAACACCACCGTGGTCTGGGTGGCGATGTGCCGGATAATGGGATTGGCCAGCCGGCGCAGTAACGCCAATTGGCCGGGCTTCAGAAACTTATCCAGAATAAGCACATGGCCGTGGGTTTTGGTGACGCGCTGCGCTTCCTGCAAGGCACGTTGCGGATTGGGCACCACCGCCAGAATAAGGTGCATCACGACCAAATCAAAAGATGCGTCCCTGAACGGGAGATTCATGGCATCCGCTAATTGCAGGTTAATGTTGACATCGGCTTTGCGGAGCTGCGCTTTCTTTAGCATGCCGGGTGTCAGATCGATACCCGTATACTGCCGGTCTGACGGTAAGTGGGGTATATCCAGTCCCGTGCCGATACCGGTGATCAGGATGCTGTCACCCGGGCGGGACAGCTGCGTTAACTGTTGCAGGCTGGCTTTCCGGATGGCATGCGTGGCTTTTTCCACGACCAGGTCGTAAAACGGCGCAATTAATGTGTAACTGTGTTTAAGTCCCATGGCAATGTCAGACCGCCTAGCTCACGCGGCAGCATCAACTTCGTAACAGAGAGTGTAGTAACCGAATGCCGTAACCGAATGTCGTAACCGATAAGCCTCGTCAGAAAAATCTGTGGGCAATCCAACCCTGAAAAAACGTTAACGCAAAGGCGCGAAGTCGCAAAGAATTCAAACTATTACTTAGTGCAACCTTATCCGTTGCCAACCGCGGTGGGCCGCCCTATCCGGAGTTCAAAAAACAGTACACTACAGTTCTTTAAAAATAATCCGGTTTCCTTTGCGTCATGGCGTCTTTGCGTTGAATACCGGTGTTAAGCTACCCACTGATTCTTCGGAAGACCCACAGAAATAACAATTGTTACAAACAATTATTCGTAACAACCAACCTTAATGCAGCTTGTGAGGCAAGGATAGCGTAAACGCGGGGATGTCGGCGTCAAACGGGGTGCCGTCTTCTGACAGCATTTGATAACTGCCTTCCATGCTGCCAACCGGGGTCTCAATGACGGTGCCGCTGGTGTATTGAAATGATTCGCCGGGCTTGAGGTAAGGTTGTTCGCCGACAACGCCTTCGCCGTGCACTTCCTGGGTATTGCCGTTCGCGTCATTGATAATCCAATGCCGGGTTAATAGCTTGGCGGGCAAACTGCCTTCATTGCGAATGGTGATCGTGTAGGCAAATACAAATCGATTCATCTCAGGCGCGGATTGTTCCTCCAGATAGGAGGTTTCAACGTCTACCGCGATATTATATTGGTCACTGGTTTCCATGGAGCATATTTGAACTGAATAGGCGCGGGCTTGCAAGTGGAATAATACCGTTAACCCGCATTTCTCACCAGGATCGCGGGAGCTGGCGCAGGATTCGTGTTCGCAGGCGCCGCTCTGGAGCGAAAGTGGTAGCCGTAGCTACCACTTGAGTGAAGAGCAAGCTTGCGGACGCGAAGACAAGTCAGAACCGCGATAAACCGGAGAGTGACACACTGTGTAAAACGTTCAAATGGCATAGCCGTTTGTTTATCCAGCCTGTTTTTAAGTAACAGGAGGTCGCCTGGTGAGAAATGCGGGTTAAGGGGCAAAACCGGTTTTTCCCTGGTGCTGCCGCTGCCCGGAACCGCGTTTTATCCACTAATCAACTAATTAATTTGTAGAGGGAGGCTGCTTGCCAGTGTCCTGCGGATTTCTCCCGCTTGAATCAATCCCGTTACCGGCATTATCGGCCGGTTCGTCCGCGGATGCGCGTATTTTTACAATCACGCCAGAGGTTTGGATATCGACCGTTGCTGTGTAACCGCCGAGGTCGGCAATATTGCGCGCCAGTGCGTGATTGTTGATATCGCGATGATCGAACACGATATGCGTTATGCTGCCCAGGCTTTTTAGAAACTCCTGGCTGTTTGCGCGCGCCGGGGGCAGCTTGAAAACGTCCCGCCGGCAGACAATCATGGTTTGCGCAGGCCATTGGCTCGCCGCCAGGAACGGTTGGCCGGGATCCGCCGCTTCTTCCGCCAGGCGTTGGATCAGCTGGTCGCGCGGGGTGAGCGCCCCGCTCATTTTTTGCAGCGCATAACTTTTGTCTGCCTGCATAAACAACAGGGATACCGCCATGATGGCAAAAAAAACCAGGCCGCGTTGGCCGATAAAGCCCGGTACCCGGATGGATTTGTTAAAGGCGATCAGGGCGGGTATGCCCCGATACAGTAATAAGGCGATGGCGATCATGGCCCAGTTCTGGTCCGCTGCGCTCAAACCAATAAAAACACTGAACAAAAGCGTACTGCCCAACAGGTTGCGGGTGAGTGTTGTGAAGTCGCGGTAAATAAGTAACGCCAGGAGCGCCGCGGCAACCGCGCCTGCGATCCAATGCGCGGTGTCGGTTTCGCGCAAGTTATAGCCCATAACCGCGTTATCCAATGCAGTGAGCGGGTTGCGGCCCCAGGCAATCGCGATCCAGCCGGTTTGCATGACTAGAATGATTAACACGGTAATCCCGATGCCTGTCCACACCTGTTTTTTCTGCTGGTCCGATTTGGGGTTCTTGTACCACTGCCAGGCGAGCGCCAGAGGATAGGCCAATCCCATCGGGTGTAATGTGACCGACACGGCGATCACCAGCATCTGGGTGAAGTACAGGCCGCTGACACTGTGCGGCGAAGCGCGGTATTTTTTGTCGAGATACATACCGGCGCCAAACACGGCCAGCAGAAAAGACCCGGTGTTGATCGTATCGGCGAGATAAATAAGCACCGGTGTTATCAGCAATAAGCCAGTGGCGACCAATGCCGATTCCTTATCGCCGGTTTCACTGCTCCAGCGAAAAAGGAACAACGCGGCGATAAAGCAAAAAATCAAGCTAAGAATTTTCGCCGCAACCATGCTGCCAGGCCAGTACAGTCCCAGGGGTATGAACAGCAAGGCGCGAAAATCCGGTCCGCCAAAGGTGGTCACTGGATTCACCACCTGGTCGGAAACGGACCAATTCAGCAGCAAGGCCATGGCGGCGCCTTCATCCAGGTTATAAGCGGTAAACCGGATCAACTGGAAGCCGATAACGGCGCCGCCCCAGACGCACATACTCAATAGGTACCAGGCGGACTTGGGGATACGATCAAATATTACTGGATAGCGCATTACGGGATACTGTCGATGTCAGGTTACGATGTCAGGTTATGAAAAAACTGAATGTCTGTGAACATGCAGGGATTCTATCGGCTGCGGTTACCTTGCCTGCCGAGGGGTGAATTCTACAGCAAGTGATTGTTGGCTGAAACAGCGATGGCGATTTCTACTGAAATTCCAGCTGCAGCATTTTGCCGCCGGTTTCTTCCGCCAATTTGCGGTAGGCCCACGCGGTATCAGGATTCTCCTTGCCAATAGGGATGGCAAACACCGGGCTGGGAATATCGGAAGGATGGATCGTGTCGTCACTGGGTTCATCGCCAATCAGCAAATAAGCGCCCGGAACGGGCGCTTCGCGGGCGGCGTGACGAAATGCCTTGCCGATGGTTTCCTGGGATCCGATGAACGGCGCGCCACTCATCAGGTTATCGAACATGCTGCCCATGGTGCCTTGGTACGTTGCCGCGTTGCCATCAGAAAACCAAGTGATTGCATCCAGGCGTTTGCCGGAGCGAATAACAATCACGCGCAGTACCGGAATTAAAAACGTGGTTGCGCCGTGCATGGAACCCGTGCCGTCAACGATCAGGTGCAGGCTTTCACCGGGAATGTTTTCCAAGCCATGCACAAACAGGTCAAAGTCCTTGCGGTTTTTGCTGTTCTTGCCCAAGCCGACGGCTTCGAGGGAATGTTCCATTTGAGATTCAACGGTCATATTGACCATGCTGTTCAGATCGCCCAACAGACGCCGGTTAATGGACTCGGCGTTTTCCAGTTTTTTCTCCAAATCGGAGACGCTGGCCTTTAACCGGGGAAGCTGATTTTCTTCAGCCAGCTTGGATGTAATCATGATCATAACCAGCAGAAACACGAATGTGGCCAGCATCAATAAGGCGATGTCGGAAAAGCTTTCGTGAATATTCGGGGGTAGCGAACGGCGTTTTCTTGTCATAGTCATTACACGGGGCTGCCAGTTAGGTTATGCACACGTTAACTTGCGCTGCTCAGGTTTTGCGAAATCCTTTTATAAAAGCCTTCCACCATGCGCCGCGAATCATGCGTTTGAGCTGAAATTCCTGGCGCAGCGTTTCCAAATAATCTTTGCGCAGTTTAATGGTATCTTCCAGGGAGTGAGACCGGGTTTCCCGCTGCTGTAATTCAGTTAACTCCGTTGCGAAATCCGCAACGGCAGATTTGGATTCGTTGAGTACACTTTTTAAATATTCGACTTTTTGGGTCAATATCTGGACTTCCTGATTCAAGGCGCGGATATCACGTTCCGTGGATGGTTTGAAGTCGGCGGAACAATAAACCAGGCAAATTCGCGTCAAGGCGTTTTCGAGGCTATCAACGCCATTTTCGTCGATGTGGCCATAGACCCGAAGCAGAACGCCGCCTAAAACCGATCCCAGTAACGTGGTGTAGAACGCGGTGCCCATTCCGCCCATGGCGCCACGCAAACCACGCAGCAGTTGTTCCTGATCATGACCCAATGCCTCCAGCGAACTGGTGAGCCCGGTCAGGGTCAGTGTCAGGCCCACGACAGTGCCAACCAGTCCGAGGGTGATTAATAAATTGCCGATCACCTCCAGTGCCTGTGCGGTCCGGCGGTACACCGCAAATTCAACCTCGACCAATGCTTCTATGTTCAACTCCCCGTTGTTGGTCATTACAGTTTTCAGCGAATTAAAAAAATTAGCGACGCAAAACCGTTTATCGCTTTCCTGCACACCCAGCCAGCCGGTTTGTTTTGCGACGGACTCGAGGTAATCGACCTTGATGGATTCCAGGGTGAGTAATACGGTGAGGGCAAAACTGGTAACAATTCCCACCGCAAATAACGCGATAATTCCCCATGTGATTCTTGATGAGTCTTGTTCGACAAACTTCCAGACATCGGTGTCCTGATAGATGCTGGCATAGAAGACAATTGCCACTGCGCTCCAGGCAATCCATAAAACCAAGGCTCGATAACCGCGTTGAATCATGATAGTCAGTTTATGAGTGTCAATACTCGAGTTATTCCATCAGGTATAGATAAAAAAGTATTTCTTATACTATGTTTAATCTGTAGTTGGTTTAAACAAAGTTAGTTATATCGTATATGAGTATGAGCGTAGGTATGGATACAGATCAAATTATCCCGCAGGTTTACATGGATATAAAGATGTGTAAGGATACGCCGCTGCGATAAAGTTAAATAAGTTATTTACTTAATGTCAATTGCGATGCCGTTTGTAATGTGGCGATTTTTCGATAATTGCGGCATGATGTTGCGCCATAAGGCGTACCCGCGGCAACCATGAAGGCAGATTGTTGGCCTGCGGCAGGATGAGTGATATAGTATTGCACACAGTTGTCACATGCCTTGTGTCATGATATAAAAACGCCCAATTTATTGTTAGCAATTTATTATTTAATAGCGGGTTATTGAGGAGGGGTTGTATGTTAACTAACGGTGAAATCTTCATTACATATTTAATTGTTACCGCAGTGGCATTCGGTGTTGCTGCATACATGTTAAAGAAAAATTCCTAATAACTGTAATAACCGTTTTTAGCGCAAGCAATACTTTGTCATTCGAACGGTTTTAAGCAGTAGACAAAGTTTCAAGACAAAGTTTCAAGATAAAGTTTCAAGATAAAGTTTCAAGAAAAATAGCGCAGTATTATTTATCCAAAGCTGTTTCGTCACGCGTATATTAGCTGCCACCGGAGTCGGGATTACGGGGAATCAAGTGGCGGTTCATTTCACGACTCAAGTCACGACTCAAGTCACGACTCAAGTCACGACTCAAGTCACGGTAATGGCGGGCGCGCAACTGCAACAAGGTTCTGAAATAGGATACAGTTAAGTGACGGTAAGATACAGATTAATTGGTTATGGCATCGAAAAGTACAGCGTCGTAAAGTACGGCGTCGTTATTCATAACAACGTGTGTCAAAGCGGGCAGATTTTTAAATCGGGAGGGTGTTTCCAATGCGGCGTTCAACAAAAATAACAGCGATAGTAACAGCAATCCTTGCGGTGACGGCAATGGTGTCAGCGTCCGGCAGCTTTGCAAGTGCTACCGTTTCCTACAGTGATTTTGGTAATTTGGAAAACGGCAAGAAAATATTTAATGAAGGTAAAGGTGATGTCCCGGCCTGCACTACCTGTCATGGTAATGAAGGATTGGGTGATGATGCGATGGGTACGCCGCGGCTGGCGGGACAGGGTGTGGTTTTCATGATTAAGCAATTGGAAGATTTTGCGACCGATAAACGCCAGGATACCACCATGTTTATCATGAATAACAATGCGAAAGGCCTGACCCCGCAGGATCGCAAAGACGTAGCGGCGTATGCGGCTAGTCTTGGCGGCCCCAATGCAGGTTCAGATATGGCGGCGGTGAAGGAATTGGGTTCGGTGCCGGTGGGTATTCGTTACATGGGCAAGAATCTGGCGCAGTTTGGTTCCGTCGAGCGGGGTATTCCTGCATGTCATTCCTGTCACGGTTATAACACGCGCGGTGTGTTTCCGGTGTATCCCCGCCTGGCCAGTCAAAAATACGTGTACCTTGTTAATCAGTTGAAGAAATGGCGTGACGGTTCCCGGGCTAATGATCCCATGGCGCAGATGCAGGCAGTCGCCAAGAATCTTACGGATGACGATATACACAACCTGGCGACATTTCTGACTTCAGCCGAAATGACGACAATCGGTAACAACCGCATTCCGGAACAAAAATAAGAAAGTAATAAGTTCTGCGCTGCTTCTAATTAATTGTAAAAACAAGAGTAAGCGGTAATGTGTTGTAACCGGCCATACACCGGCTATTTGTTACGGTAAGGGAAGAACAAAAAGGGGGGCGGATAAATCCGCCCTTTTTTGTCATCGGCGGTTGCATGAACCTGCGAGTAAATAATTGGGTTTCTTAGAACAGTTCTTCGTCGGTTCCCCATCAATAGCGTCACCAATCGAAGTTTAGGTTGAAGCGCCGGATTTTTGATGCAATGTCTTATCTTATAGCGGTATGTAGCGAATTGAATAGGTTTGGTCTATGAGCAGTAAAAAACAAACGGTGAAAACAGGTGAAAAGGTTCTGTTCGGCATTTTCGGTGTTTTTATCTTTCTGGCCGTTGTCGCCTACATCATTCTGGAATCTGTCCGTTTGACAGCTGATAAGCCCATGTTTGAAAACAAGACATTCTATGATTTTAGCGACCAAGGTTCGATAGGTTCCGCGTTGTTTCGGGAGTCGCGTTGTACTTCTTGTCACCGTGCTTTGCGAAACGGCACCAATATGGGCTTATCCCTGGATGGGGTCGGGTCCGTGCGCACGTACGACTGGCTCTACGAATTTTTGAAGAATCCTGAGCAAACCTACGGAGCCAGTACCCTTGATCATGGCGCGGCGCCCAAAGAGGCGGCCTATGTGGCCCGGTTGCCGGACGATGAGATCAAGGCGATTGCACGCTTCATTTCAGAATTAAAAGCCGACCAGGGTTCCGCCTCCGCGGCTGTCCCACCGGATGGCCGCTCGGAGTTTATCGATAGTATGGTGAAAACATGGGCGCCGGAAGAATGGAAGGAAAAATACAGCGACATTCGTGACAAGCAACCCGCAACAAGCGAATAAGGAAAATAACGTGTCAAATGCAGTTACAGAGCCTTGGGCGCAAAATACCGAATACACGAAGTACACGCTGTGGTTTGTTTATGCTTGTATCATCTACAGCATCATCGGCTTTACCTGGGGCGCATTAATGGGTGGTATCGCCGATTTCAGGTATTTTGTGGATCACCGCATGCACGGGAATTTGATTGTTAGGGCGCATACCCATATCAACCTGTTAGGTTGGGTGGAGATGGCGATTTTCGCCGCGGTTTATTATGTCGTGCCGCGTTTAGTGAGGCGTCCGATATATAGTATTGGATTAGTGAAATGGCATTTTTGGGTGCACAATTTCGGCCTGATCGGTATGGTGGTGTTTTTTTCCGCGGCGGGTGTTTTAGGCGGTTTGGCCAGCGTGAATTCCACGCCTGACCAAATTGAAAGTACGGTTAAGCCGTTACTGGCGACCATGGGTATGTTTGGAACCCTGGTGCTGTTGGCTAATTTCATTTGGGCGTATAATCTTTTTAAAACCTGTGCGGGTTGGAGGAAAGCCTAATGCAAAGACGCGCGACATTGCGGTTTCTCCCGCTGTTTTTGGTGGGGATAATGCTGGCGGGCTGTTCCATTGATGACAGCAGTCTCAAGGTAGGGATGAGCGCTCCCAGCTTACGCACCAAAACTCTGCATGATGTGAGCGGAGATTTTAGCCGAATTACCACCTATCGCTATCCGGACGAGCGCATGTACCTGTTGTCGCTTGATGAAGCCTTGACGTTAAATAAGCCAATTATTCTGGAGTTTGCCACACCGGGCCATTGCACAATGTGTGATAACCAACTGCAGATGTTAAAAGCCCTGTTAGTGAAGTATGAGCAGGATGTGATCTTTTTACATATGGATCAATATCAAAACCCGCAAGCATTTAAGGCATTTGGCGTAATCGGGGATCCATGGACCTATGTTATTGATGGCTCGAACGTTGTCAGGTTCAAGCAACCCGGCCGCATGTTATATAACGAGTTGGATATGATTATCGCGGGATTACTGCGTAGCGAATCCAGTGTGAGTTCCGCCCAACCCGCGCCACGGAACACAAACACATCTCCGGATAACGCGGGATAACATAGGTAATTAACGCAGGTAATTAACGTAAGCTGCTTTACAGCTGGTAATGACTTCTTAGGCAGTAACGATGGTTAGATAGTAACGATGGTTAGGCAACGATGGTTAGGCAACGATGGTTAGGCAACGATGGTTAGGTAACGATGGTTAGGTAACGATGGCAAAATCCGACCGCTATGAATTAACGCAGGACCGCAAAGGCGTAATCTGGGATCTGCTGATGTATATTCCCACCGTGTCCGGTTTGGGTACCGGGGCGGCTATTTTCTGGTACCAGCCCAATCATGCGTTGGCCTACCTGTTGTTTTTTTTGGCGTGTTTTTTCTTCTATCAGGGGCTACACCGTATCCTGGGCCGGCTGATGTTGTTGCCGAATACTCCGGTGGCGCTGGATGTCAACAAGCAACGGGTTCAGCTTCAATTGCGCAATGGCGGGAGGATCGAACTGGTAAAAAATGTTCGATACTTCTCGGACCACGCGGGGAAATCGTTCGGCCTAACCGGGTTAGACACGTCAGGGACGAGGCGGCAATATGTGTTTCACAAAGGACAGTTTAACAACCAAACCGAGTACCAGAAGCTGGGCGGTACGTTAAAAGTGTTTGCCTAAGTATTTAGCCCGTTTATTTCAGCAGGATTTTGGCCGCCATTGAACAGCGCTGACTGAGATTGCCTTGGGTTAACTCTGTCTGAATGATGGATGTGAGCAGATGTGTGGCGATGGGGCGCGGGTAATCGCACTGCGCTTTCCTGCGACACGTTATCATACTAAATAAGTGTGGTATTAGGTGATTGTCAATTTGTTTTAGCCGCGCGTTACCGTTTCCGGCGTTGGCGGAGGATATCTAAACCTAAAAAAACAATTAGAACCGCGCCAATAACAACGGCCGTTATAATGGAAATTTTTTCAGTTTGCGGACTTACGAGGCCTCCAATCAACATATGGATGGAATAGCCAAGAATAAACAGTGAACTTAAAGCGACAACCACAAAAATAATTAATTCTTTCATTGTTGACCTGGCTCAATGTATTTCCGGGAACAAAATTCACTATATAGAGCGTAATGGGATATTGTCGATTTATAACACAAAACGTGTTGATTTTTGCAAATCAGTGATTGACTGCGTGGGAATAGGTTTAAAACGAAAAAGTGATTGAATCATTTTATAGCAACAATTTTAGGCTTGACCTGATGTATGACATATGACACGATTTCTAGCCAATATAACCCGCTTGTTTTGAGTGGGATAGCCGCGCGGGACAGCGGTAAGGCAAGACAGCAAGGCATGGCGGGTTACAAGTGGACATTGCGGAAGATGTGGCTGTCTTGGGGAGGTCTCTGCTAACAAGGAAAATCACAACAAGCTTATGTTAGCAGCGAATGTTAGCAGCGAACAAAATGGCGAGACGCCACAATCTATTTATTTTAAGTAAAACTATTTTAAGTAAACTTATTTTAAGTAAGCTATTTTAAGTAAAAAATCACAAGTAAAAAACTCAAGTGAAGATGGGCGGCCGGAGCGCCGCTGCTAGTGAATAAAAGCAGTTGCGGATCCAACAAATTTAATAACAATATTTTTATTTTTGGAATTGCTGAGGAGGTCAGGGGATGAAGAATCCATTTATACTTTGTTTTGTGTCCGGCATGCTCACCGGGATGGGTAATGGCAGTGTGTTTGGTGCCGCGCTAATGTGTTTCCTGGGGCGCGGCAAGTTTGCTGACTGGGGAGGATGGTTCGGAGACGCGTATAATCCCGTGACTTTCACCGGTTTTATTGATTGGGCGATGATTATTTTCGGTGTCGCGTTTTACATCACACTTCATGTAGCGGTTAATCGCCACAATGCGTTAGAGCGTCAGGCTGCCGGGTAAATGTTCGATGGGTAGAACTTTTTTTAAATTTAAAGATTCAATTTTAAGATAAAGAGGTTAACGCCATGTCAATGTTCGCAACCGTTATGTGTATCGCGCTGGCTTTTTCGAGTATGTGGTTTGGATGGTATCTGTTGATGCCTCGTGACAGCCTGAAAAACCAATCCTAATCGATTACTAGTAGATTGCGCGTATAGAAATTATTTTTGGAGAGGGGTTGTTAAATGATTAAATATTTATTTGCTAAAAACGAAGATATCCCGCCAGGTTCGGCGGCGATATTTTTCGGTTTTTCGTCCATTCTGTGGTTTATTGTGGGTACCGGTCTGGGTTCATTCAACGCGGCGAAGCTCGCGTTTCCTGATTTTGTCACCGGAATTGAAATGCTATCGTTCGGCCATATGCGCCAGGTTCACGTACTGGCGGTAATCCTGGGCTGGATTTCCATGGCGTTTGCGATGGCGATGATGTATATCACGCCGGCATTGGGAAATACCAGGCTCTGGTCTGAAAAGCTGGGCATTTGGAACTGCTTTATCTGGAACCTGGGTCTCGGCCTGGGATTGACACTGCTGTGGTTTGGCATGTCATCCGGCCGTGAATACTCAGACATGATCTGGCCGATCGACCTGGCGATTATTTTCGGTATTTTGACCCCCCTGTGCTTGAATGTCGTGATGACCATAAAAACCCGCCGCACCCAGGGTATTTACACCACCAACTGGTTCTTTGGCGCAGCGACATTCATGGTTATTGTTGTGTTCACCGTCGGTAACTCACCGGAGTTCTTCCAGTTAACCGGTTTGACCGAGGCCTACCTGACCTGGTGGTTTGCACACAACGTACTGGGCTTGTGGATTACCCCGGTTGCCGCTGCAATCTCGTATTACATCGTACCCAAAGTAACGGGCAATCCGCTCTATTCGCACCGAATTGGTCATTTGCATTTCTGGTCGGTTGTGGTGTTTTACTCAACACCCGCTGCCCATCATCTGATGTCAGCGCCACTGCCGGAATGGTTGAAATCTTTCGCGTCAGTAGAGGGCGTGTTGATACTGGTACCCGCGATCGCCTTCGTATCCAACCTGCTGCTGACGATGTCCGGCAAATGGAAAATGTTTGTTGAGAACGTGGAAATCAAATTCACCATAACCGGTGTGTTGATGGCTATTCCTTTAAACATGCAAGGCGGTTTCCAGCAAACCCGCGCGATTAACTGGTACATTCATGGTACTGGCTGGATTGTGGCCCATGCCCATCTGGCTTTGCTTGGATTCTCGACCTTCCTGGAAGCGGCCGCGGTTTACTACGGATTGCAAACCTTGTTGAGGCGCAAACTGTATTCACTGGCGCTGGCGAATTTCCATTTCTGGATGCTGCTGGTTGGTTTTACCACCTACTGGATTTCCATGACCATCGCCGGATTGATCCAAGGCGCCGGTAAAATCTACGAAGTGCCGTACATTGATGTCGTTATCGCCGAGCATCCGTACATGATTGCGCGTTGGGTTGGCGGCACCATGGTATTCCTGGGTAACTGTGTATGGCTGTTCAACATGTGGAAGACAATGCGTCAGGGTACGTTGATCCCTGCCGGACGTTTACCGCATGAATTGGCCTACGAACGTTGATAATTATAAAAATACTGGGAGGATTTAAACCATGGCATTTAGAGAATATACAATTGGAGCCCGCATGTTCGGGATCGCCTTTGGTACTTCGATGTTCATAACGCTGTACATGCCGGCTTCGGACATGCGTAATGTATCCGTGACTGAAACCGGATTACACCGTCAGTTGGGGTTTGGACGCGTCGGTGGATTCAGCTACGAAGACCCGTTTTTACAGGGTAAGGCAAAACCACTTACGGTGGGAATCACCAAAGACCCAAAAACCGGCGCGGGCATTGAGGTTACCCGTGCTTATGTGTATCACGCTGGGGTACCGTTTCCGAATGGTATCCGCCATCCGATCATTCTCGGTGACAAGCCAACAGCGAAAAGCCTGACCTTAGGCAAGATTGAGCAGGCGGATGACACGAAAGGCGCGGTATTCGTGGTTCGCGAGATTGACGAGGGCGGCGAGACTATTCCATACATCGAGAATGTAACCGCAACTCGTGGCTGGACACCGGACGCCGTCATGAAAGTGGCCTCGAACGAAAACACTTTCCAGATCGGTAAAGGCAAGATTATGTTTATCCGTGAGGGCTGCTGGTGGTGTCATACCTTGTTGCCGGAACAAACCCAGGACTGGCAATATTTCGGCGCGCCGCCGATGTTAGGTGACTTTAATGGTGAAAGTCCCACCGCGTTTGGTTCAGACCGCAAGGCTCCGGATTTAACCCATGTGGGTTCACGCAACTCATCTCGCGAGTGGATGATAATGCACTTTTTCAATCCTCGGTTAGTGCAGCCACACTCCATTATGCCCCGTTATGATTATTTATGGGGTGAGAAAGACGCCAATGGCAATGCGATTAACTTTGACCAATGGCGTACTGAATATAATCAATATGTCGCTAATGCGCGCGTTTATCCGCCTGAAGTGCCGGTGCCGGCTACCGACAGTGAAGCGCATGCATTAATCGACTTTGTATTGAATCTAAAATAATAGGGGATGTAGCACATGGCTTGGAGATTTGATAATCCACTTTATACATTATCCACCGATGACCAAAACCAGGGTGCGGTCAAGCTTTGGGAAGGCGAGAGTCTGGGTGGGATTACTGAAAATAACAATCGTTTGCCGCCGCCGGTAGTAGGTTTGCTGCTCCTGACAATTATTACAGCATTCTTGATTACCGCGCCACTGTGGGGTCAGCGCCCAACGGCGGCGATTTACGAAGAATATGTGAAATTGATGGACGATCCTGCGATCCAGGGCAAGAATGACCAAGACGCAATGAAATGGATCGAAGATACCGTTCGCGCGGGCGGCTCAAAATGGACGGCCCTGCAGGAAAGGCATCCCTTAACGATGGACGACTTGCGAATGATCAAAGGCCAGATCATCGAGCTGCAGCGCAAAGGGGCGCGCATGGACGAGTACACCGTCGTTGGTAACGAGCTGGTACTGGCTAATTTTGAAGGTGAGAAGCGTGAAGATGGCTCCACCATTCGCATACAACCTACGTGGGATAAAGGCTACACGATCGATATCATCTTTATCATTGTGTTTTGCGTTTCGGTCATTATTGCTGTAAAACGCTTGCCAAATTACAGCTATAAACCGGATCACAAGAAGCACCACTGAGAATTTGGGAGAGACGACAATGCTTGATTTAGATAATGGCCCGTTTGCAATGCTAATCTGGGTACTCATGGTATACGCCGTTCCGTTTATCTACAGCTTCTTTGTGGATAAATACGACAAGGGTAAAGAGGCGATCGACAGCTACTCCAAGTAAGTTAAGTTATGAATGTCGAAGCCATGCCACTCCCGAGGTGGCATGGCTTTTTGCTTACTACAGGATTTCAATTTTTATCCGTAGTGAACTTGTTGATATAATATACAATCCAATGTGGTTACCTAATTCTGCATTTCCCGGTTGGTAGCATGTACAGTATTTTTCATCAGCTTATACAAGTGGCCGAAGGCGATAAGGTGCGTCCCTTTGGCTTCGACATGAGTATCGAGGGCATGAGCAGCCAAAGCTTTAGCGCCGGCATGTTCTATTTTTTAATATTCGGGATTGTTGTTTTTCTGGTGATTGCATTTCTTTTTATGTTTAAAGGCAAATCACAAAAACTGAAAACAGGGGAAAAGGTGCTTTTTGTCATGATTCTACTCGGTGTCGTTTTCGCCATCGTTTTTGGCGCAGCGCAAATGATGCACGGGTTTTTAGTATAGGAGAGAGCGATGGAATTTTTAAATAATCTTGAAGACGGTTGGACAATCTATCTGTGGCTGGTCGCTGGCGCGGGAATCATTATCGCGTCGATAATCGCCATACGCTGGGCCGCCAAGAACGATCAATTTGATGAAGATATCAAATACGTGGTGTTTGATAAGGACGATGAAGACAAAATGTCGCCTGAAGAATTTAAAAAGGCGATGGAAGTCAATAAATCTCAGGAAGAATTGCGTGAAAAGTATTTGAAAGAAGCGCGCGAACAAAAAACGGCGGAAAAGAAAAAAGCATCGTAACTGAGACCAGGTATTGTTGCAGCATGCGAATACTTTATAAAGCATCATGAAAAAAGGTGAACTGGGCATTTTGGCGGTTATCGGTGTTGTTGTGGCAATCACCGCCGCGCTCAAGGCTTATAACCTCTCCAGCCAGGCAGAAGAAGATAAAGGTATCCCTTACTACAGCACAGCATCTCTGGAATTGTCTAAACAAGCGCGTGCACTTTTTGAAAAATATAATTGTCACGCCTGCCATAGTCTTTGGACCAAACGCAGCATCATGCAATCCGTTCCCGCGCCCGCCCTGGATGGTTTGGGTTCTTTAAAAGGTGAGGAATGGTTTTTACGGTATTTTTCCGCGGATAATCCTCAGAACATTGTGCCTACGCGACTGAAAAAAGAATATCAAATGCCATCACTGGCGCATGCGCCGGAACAAGATCGGATAATCCTGGCAGAATATATGGCGAGTCTGAAGGTTGAAGAGTGGTATCTGGAAGAAACCAAGAAACTCGAATATGAGAAATTAACCGGTAAAGAGTATAACCCATGACAAAAGCGCGGTTTGTATCCGGAACGTTTGCGATCATGGTGGGCTGTCTGGTTAACTATGCGGGCGACCGGTTGCTCGGTGTGCGCTTGGAATTGGTTCCTATTAACGATCCTCTGGCGATATTTAATGTAAAGTGGGCCGTTCTGGTTTTCATCATTCCCATCTTCGTGGGACTGGCTACCGCGTCGGTATTTGGCTTGGGCGGAAAATGGTTGTGTTATTTTCCCCCGGTCATCGTCAGGACGATCGCCTATATGGAGAGTGAATATCTCACGAACCTGCCGGACGGCATGACGTTAATGCCTTTTGGCTGGTGGATTTTTTTTGTAATTCTGGCGGTTGAGTGCGCGGCTATTGGCGGCGTTTTTGGCGAGATCATGATAAAGCGAATTTACGGCCGTACCACGCCGGAAGAAGCGGAAAAACTCTACGTTAAACCCGACGAAAAACCTAAAGAGTCGTCATTAAGTGAGTAGTTATGTCAGGGCATTCCACCCGTATGCAATTGACGGAGCAACAACGGTTAGTGCGCAAACGCTATCTGGTTGCGACTTTAATTACCTGTATCGCATTAGCCATGGTGTTTGGCGCTTTTCATGTCGTAAAGTTGGGCGCCAATCGAATGAATGACATGCGCGCCAGGGCTTCCTACGATCTCAAAGATGAACACAAGCGCATCCGGGCCGCCGGTGAAGACATCCAATTGCATAAGCAGCATAAATTAACAGAAAAAGCGGATGATACATTCTTGCTGACCGAGGTTACCGCCTTGCTGACTCCGGAACAGTGGGCCGAGGTGGATATGATCGTCGAGATACCCGAAGGCGAGTTTCTGATGGGGACCAACTCCGAACGGGCCGATGCCCAAAACCAGCCCGAACATAAGGTGGTATTGCAACGCTATTATATTGATAAATATCCTGTCACGATCGCGCAGTATGCCCGCTTTGTGGCCAGGACCAAGCACAGGCCGCCGCTGGACTGGCAAAATGGAAAAGTCCCGGAAAATAAACTGCTGCATCCCGTGGCCATGGTATCCTGGTTTGATGCGCAGGCGTATTGTACCTCGGTAAATAAGCGGTTACCAACGGAAGCTGAATGGGAAAAAGCCGCCAGGGGTCCCCAGGGAAACCGTTGGCCATGGGGAGATAACATGGACCCAACCCGGCTGAACACCTACTATAACGTCGGTGCAACGTCCGTGGTGACGCAATACGAATCGGGGAAAAGCCCGTATGGGGTATTCGACATGGCCGGAAATGTCAGCCAGTGGACCGCCAGTGATTTCGCGCCCTATGAAGGGTCCACGGCGCCCGCTGCCTTGTTTACCGCAAAAGCGCTGGTGGCCAACACACCCGAGGATAAGGCGATGAAAGTGGGTGAACTGGTTGAACTGGAAAACCGGGTGTTTAAAGTACGGCGCGGCGGTTCGTGGAAAAGCGATCCATTTTCCACCTCGAGTTATCACCGCAATTATTCAATGCCGCATTATGCGTCAGATTTTTTTGGATTCCGCTGCGTTCAAGACGTTCCGGCAGGCTAACGGTTAATTCGACGTTTAGTAAACACGATATCCCTTATGAATACAAAACTCACCATGGCAATACTGGCGATTTGGATGACGCTGTTTTGCCATGTTGCCTTTGCTGCTGACAGTTATCGTTACTTACGTGTATCGATTGATACTCCCTGGGCTATTTTTATTTTCCTGTTGTTGATTATACTGTTCCCGTTCGTGCTGAGCGCGGTTTTATATTGGCACTTTGCCATTAAAAAGCACCAGGCGGAACGGGAGAACAAAGCCGATACAGAGTCTTCCATCGAAGAGCGGCAATAAGCAATGCGCGGTGCCGATTCGATAACAAGCACGCTTCGCGATTTCGCAACTTTAAGCAGGCTGACTATTTTATTTTTTATTTTTTTTTCCTCTATCAGCGCCGGGGATGACAAGGATACAGGCGGCGGTAGCGCGGAAGCACCGCAAAAATCCAGTGAAACGCAGGTTATTCAGGCTTTTACCTCCCGGGACGTCATCGACAGTGAAATTATAAAAATAGACGATCAACGCAAGCGGCAAATCATGTTTGCGATGGGGGTGCCGCTACTTTTGTTTATATCCATTACAGTAGGACTCGGCATTGCAATGGGTGTTTTTGGCAAAGACGTGTACATAGCGCATATGGTTTTTGCCGGCCTTAGTCTTACCCTGGCGCTTGGCCATGCCATAGTCGGCATGGTATGGTTCTGGCCGTTTTAATCGCGCCGAAAGCCGCTATTTTACGTAACTACGCCTTGCATCGTGTCAAAACAACTAACTGATCACCCGTTGAAGCCGATCCTGCTGATGGTGCTGACGCTGTATTTTTTCTCCGGACTCTCGAGCCTGGCTTATGAAGTCCTGTGGGTCAGAATGCTGGCATTGCAATTCGGGGTCAGCATCTTCGGGGTGGTGATTACCGTTGCCGCGTTTATGCTGGGCCTGGGAGCGGGTAGTTTGCTGGGTACCCGGGTGTTACGGTATGCCTCGGATCCCCTGGCAATCTTTGCCGTTATCGAGTTGGTGATAGCCGGTACTTCGCTGGCTATTCCCTGGCTGTTTCAATGGGTCGAATCGTGGCAATTTAATCTGGCCGCGCAGTTCTCACTGGGTATATGGTACTTCTTGCAGTTCATTGCCACTGGATTTGTATTGCTACTACCGGCTTTGCTCATGGGTATGGGTTTTCCATTAATACTTTCCCTGTTTGAAAAAGTCCCGGCTTCGTTAGGTGTTGTTTACGCGGTTAACACCCTGGGTGCAGCTATCGGCGCGCTGCTACCCTTGGTGTTGTTGCCAGCGTTGGGCTGGACATCGGCGCTCCACATTGTGGTGAGTATCAGTGTGTGCGTTGCGGTGGCGGCGGGAATATTGTCTCGTCAATTACCGGCTGCCTTACCCCACGCAACAAAAGTGGATGACCGGCGGTTAAGCGCGGATCAAATACAACTGCTGGTGGCATACGCCGGTATAGGCGCGGTTTCGCTGATGCTGGAAATCGGCTGGACGCGCTTGTTTGGCATGGTTTTCCTGAGAACGGAATATGTTCTGGCAATCATATTGGCCGTGTTTCTGGTTGGCATAGCGGCCGGCAGTTATTTCGCGCGCTACCTGGTGAAAGCGGCGTGGTTTAACACCTTACCGGTTTGCGCCGGTAGTTTTATCGTGGCCGGTCTTTGGCTGTTGCCATCATTCACTCAGTTTTTCGATTTCCAGCAAATCACATCCCTGAACCAGGCCTTGTTATACCAGGGTACGCTCATTGCAATGCTGACCTTGCCGGTAACATTGATTTTTGGCGCGTGGCTGCCGTTGTTAAACCGGCGATTGGGTGACTCTGGCATCAGCGGCGCAAGATTATACGGAGCCAACTCCATTGGCGCCGCATTAGGCGCAATAGCCGCCGGTTTTTTGCTGACCCCGCTGATAGGTAGTTACGCGGTCATTGTGGTGTCCGCGCTGCTGATTATGCTGTTTAGTCTGGCCTGGGCCAATAAACGGGTTATTTGGATTTCGCTGCCTATCGTTACGCTGGCAGCGCTACCGGTCTTCCAGATGGTGCCGGTACATGTGCTGGCACCGGAAATTTATTCCAATACCAGCGATTTGTATCGTTATGAGGACGCGCTGAATATCACCCACGTCATTGCCAAACAGGATGGGCAAAGATTGTTACTGGCTGACTTGCAACGCATGGATGCTGCTTCGGATCCCGCTTCGGTGCATACACAAAGGAACCAGGCGCGGTTGCCGCTGTTGCTGCATCCGGAACCGCGCTCGGTATTGTTTCTTGGCTTAGGGACGGGAATTTCCGCTTCCAGTTCACTGGCATATCCAAAATTGGAACGAACTGCCGTGGAAATATCCGCGGGTGCAATTGAGGCCGCCGGCGAATGGTTTAATCAGGTCAACATGGATATTGTTGACCATACCATTATTATTCGCGACGATGCCAGGCGTTTTATCAAGACTGATCCCGGGAAACATGACGTGATCATCGGTGACTTGTTTCACCCTGACTTGGTCGGGCGCAGTGCGTTGCTTTCCCGGCAGCAATTCCAGCGAGTGAAGCAACGGCTGACGGATAACGGAATTTTTGTGCAGTGGATTGCCCTCAATCAATTTGAGCTGGAGTCTCTCAAGATTGTCCTGCGCACATTCAAAAACGTTTTTCCTGATGCGGTATTGTTCGTGGATGCATTTCGTATTGCACTGGTCGGCGTTAACGGAGCATTGGCTGGATTGCCCGCTCTGGAACAAAACCTCGCGGGACTGTCTCCAGAAGGGCGGCAGCTGATATTGGGCACTGAAAACCAGTTTGCCTGGCTGGGCCGTTATTGGGGCAGGATTAATGTCGACGAGTCTGGCCCCATTCAGGATGAATGGGCGCCGCAAATAGAATTCCGGCTGCCCGGCGCGCGCTACAGCGGGGAATTGGATTTGGCCAAATTACTCCATTATCTGCTGCAGCATCGGCTGCACGTATCTGCCGCGGCGGCAGAGCTTAATGTGGACAGCGCCAACTTTGCCGCCTTTGAAAGGGCTTATATTGCAACCGAACTCGCTCACCGCAGTTGGTTGGCGATGTTGCAGAACAATTCGAACGAAGCTCACCGGCTTCTGAAACTGGCCTATCAAGCCAATCCCAGCGATCACTGGATTAGTTACGCAGTGGCGGACGCGACCTTGGTGAACTATGAAATGACCCGTCCTGCCGGGATATCGGAAAAAGCCATACTAGAATCGGTTTTAAAAATCCGGCCGGATCATCCTGACGCATTAAAACGAATGTGGCGTTTGGAGGAAGAGGGTGGTAATGCAGAGTCAGCGCAACGTTACAAAATAAAATTCGCTGAACTTAGTCCTCTGGATAAAGCGCTGCAACATTGAAGGTGGATAACGTTATGTATTGTAAGGTCAGTTGTCAAATTAAGTGAGCGTTCAGTCACTGTATGGTATATTTCTGCGATGCAAAGTAATAATTCACTCAGCGGGATTCCCATCACGGCGGAAACACCCAAAGCGAGTATGCGTTTGCACTGGCAACGCCGTGCTTTGCAGTGGTTTACTATCGCCGTTGCCATATTGATTCCCGCAGCCGGCTTGTTTCGTATTGATCCAATGGCGGGAGCGTTCGTGGTCCTCGATCGCCAGATTTGGTGGTCCGATTTTTTTCTGGTATTTGGTTTTTGGCTGGTACTGGCCAGCGGCGCGGTGTTGCTCTATTCCACGGTCGGGACTGCGTTTTGCGGCTGGTCTTGTCCGCAAAACAGTTTATCGGAGTGGGCTAACTATCTTACGCAAAAATTATTAGGCAAACGCGCCGAACTCTCGCTTGATGGCGAGAAAATGAAAGTGGGAGCGAATAAAAACAAGTGGTCCAACTGGGCAATTCTCGGTATCAGTTTTTTGGCGGCAGCCATGTTGTTTGCGCTGATCCCATTGTTCTACTTTTATCCTCCGGCGGTTGTTTGGTCCTTTATTGCGTTTCAGCAGGACGCGCGTTTGGCCGGGTCG
The DNA here is from genome assembly GCA_036507695.1 of Gammaproteobacteria bacterium. Taxonomy (GTDB): domain Bacteria; phylum Pseudomonadota; class Gammaproteobacteria; order SZUA-152; family SZUA-152; genus JAKEGK01. The sequence goes on along the minus strand of DATCIR010000050.1, from coordinate 10,172 downwards.
TTGCATTTTATCTACTTTGTTTTTGTTGCGGTGATATTTCTGGATATCGCGTTTATACGGCATTTCTGGTGCCGGTTCATGTGCATCTATAAAGTCTGGCAGCATGGCTTTAAAACCCAACATACCTTGCATATCGCCTATGATAGCTCACGCTCCGCTTTGTGTGAAAAATGCAACTATTGCGCGACCCAGTGTTTTCTGGAGCTCGATCCCAAAAGCACCGATATCTATGATACTTGCATTAATTGCGGGGAATGCATTACCGCCTGTAATAGCCTGCAGGCGAAGCAGGGTCAGCCCGGCCTGCTGAGGTTCAAAATCGGTGATCGGGATGCAACCCGCTTTGCATTGTTGAAAACACGGTTATCATCATTATCGTCCCGGGTTCATTGGACCATGCCGTTTGCACTACTGGGCATTTCCATGTTCGTGTGGGGGCTGGTCAGTTATGAACGCTTTCATCTGGCGGTCTATCGGGCTGATACCATGCATGGCCCGCAAATCTCCGACTACCGGGTTGCCGTGTCCAATAAAATCTATGATTCCGCGGTAGTGGATATTTCCGTCGACGGACTGGATTCATCCCTCTATCAGTTTGACCTGGCACAGGCGCGATTTAATGACGTGGGCCGTATCGATCTGCAATTACATATCAAGGACGGCTTGCCACCCGGCATACATTCGTTTCTGGTTATCGCATCAGCACCGGATGGCTGGCAAGACCGTTATCGTGTTCAACACTTTGTAGCGAGCAAATAGGCTGTTCGATTATGACTGAAATAAACAAAACGTCTGCGGCAGACAAAACACACACCCCGGAACTAAAAGAAGTCACAGAGAAAAACTGGGGTGAAATTCCCGATGATAATTTCGGCTATTCTTCCGATGAAGAACGCCGGCAAAAGCGCGGCTTGGAAGATTGGGAACTCGTGGAGAAAATACCTCAGTCCCAAAAAGGTGTGCCCAAGTGGTTTCTGGCGGTGATCGGCGCTGTGTTGTTGGTTGCAATCGGTCTCAGTTTCCCGTTCTGGGGTGATCGCCCCGGTTATGAACGGGCGTGGGTGGATTGGGGTTTTGGCGCCGCGCTATTGTATTTGCTGGTATTTGGCGCATTTGTGTATTTCATGGTAAATAAATACAGCTCCAGTGTGGACGGCACGGAGGATATGGATTTGCCGGATCGCCACGGCGACGGCCGGAAGAGCCGGGATCCCGCGGGTAAGGCAAAATCGTCAAAATGAAACTCATGTGAAACCAAAACTAGTGTGAAACCAAAACCACGCTCACAAAGCAATGAAAATACACAGTGCGCTGCGCTTTATATTTCTGGGTGTAATAATTCTCTCAATGGCGTTGCTGTTTGCCGGATGCGTCAACGACCCGGACTTCAAGCTGCTTCAGCCCAGTGATTATCCTGAACACGAATCCGGGGCGGCAGCGCTTTATCTCAGCCAGTGCGGTGGATGTCATGCCGCGCCATTACCCCGGATCCATACCGCCAAACACTGGCCGGGTGTGGTGCAGCGCATGGAAATGCGCATGAATAACAAGGCAGTCACGCCCCCAAATGCTGAAGAGACGGCCATTATCCTTGGGTATTTACAAAAACATGCAGGTGAATAAATTTCCAGGCAGCATTGCGGGTAAACTTGGCTGCCGGGTTGGCAGTGCGTTGATAATAACGTTGCTGTTAAGTTGCTGGCAGGGCAGTGCTTATATCCTGGTGCCACAACACTGGAATGATACTGAGTTCCTGGTGGAGATCCGTCCTGGCGCGCCGACCCGGGGTATGAATGAATTTGTAATAGTGGCAACGGATGTCAAAGGTGTGCCGGGTTATGAGTATGTTGTTTCCATCAGGATGAACGAGGAAGATAAATGGCAACAAATGATCCAGGACGGACACTCGGGTGTTTACCGCAGGGCCATCGCTGTCGATGATCCTGAAAACGGCGTATTATCGGTCCAGCTCAAGCATAAGCGGGATGCCGATAAACAAACCGGTCTGAACTTTCCACTGGCAAAGCACGTACAAAAACCATAAACGGAAAATCAAAAAACGCGTTATGTGGTTTTTTGCGCTTTGATACGCTTGGCTAGCGTCGGGCTTTCTTTCCAGCGGCGCAGCAATAAAATCTTGTCTCCGCCTTTTTGCCCGCTGCAAACGGGGCACGTAAGGTAACATAAATATAATTCCCTGGGCATGCGTCCAAGGTCGAACAACTGCATTTGCAGTGTGCGTATGCTTTGCTTGACGGTGCCAATGCCGCCATTATGCAAATAGCCGCGTAGCTGAAATATGCCTTCCAGGGTGCGCACAAAACGCGACGGTGAGTCACCGGATGTCAACAGGCTGATCAGCTCGCCACGTAAAAATCCCGTCCGGGTTAAGACAAAACCCGGCCATTCTTCTTCAAGCTCAAGCTGTTTTATATCATTACGCTGTTTTTGCACATACATTTCGTAGGAAAGCGGCATATACAGGAACGAGGGAATTTTTAGCGCGTGAACAGGTTTGCCGCTGAGATCGATATCCTGCTCATGCCACTGTGGGTAACGGTTAGGGCAGGCGCACCGGCTGGTCATTGCAGAGGGATTTTCTTTTTAATCGTCAGAAACACATTAATAAAATATACCCAAAAGCCCATGCCCATGACGGTTGAGGCGCCCCCGATGGCCGGTCCGTAATAACGGTGTATGGCTTGTACGGCAGCATCGGAATGCGGGTTGGCCAGCAGCGCATGCCCTTCCAGAATTCCAAAAATCATCAAGGTGGAATAAAACCCCGTAATTCCGCAGACCGTCCACCAGAAAGTATGGTCAACCAGCTTTTTGGAATAGATGGCGATACCGGCCATTTTGGGGATCAGGTAATACGATGCACCCATGATAAATACCACGACGCCACCCACCACATTGATGTGGGCATGGGCGAGGGGATCGATCATGTGGCCCGGGCCGCCGTAAGGACTGCCGATTGAATCCAGCCAGGCGCGAATTGGCGCCATGACTTGCAGTACACCATGCACCGTTCCAACAAAAAAGCAAACTGCGGAGGCAATGATAAATTTAACGAGGTGTTGGTTTTCGGACGATTGGTTTTTCATACTGCGGATTGTTGCGAATTCTTGTCGTTCGATTTGACTGCTTGATGACAACAAAGCCCGGATTACCGGGCTTTATGGATAACAAGCAGTTTCTGCAAATTCTTTAATGGTTATTTTCGGTAATTCTGTAGCGTTGCGTTATTGTTTTTTACGCGCGTTGGCTGCTGTATCACAGGCTGCGCCGCCGAGGTAAAGAGCCAAAAGGAATAAAGCGCCAAATAAAATAATGGGTGTTAAAGATGCCATGACATTCTCCTGCTGTGTTGTGCGTGTGAGTTGTGCCTGTGAGTTGTGCCTGTGAGTGGTTCCTGTGTGTTGTGCCTGTGAGTGGTTCCTGTGAGCGCCGCGAAATCGCCCTGCCGCCAATCCAGATCGACGGCTAAGTCTAACGAAACCGGCCTGTGCAGGCAAGTCTTGTGCTCGTGGTGTCGGAACCATCGGTTTTTAATACATTAATAACATCAGTAAGTTATTAGAGTGTAAATTATCTAACTTCGGCATGGCCAGCTACCCGCGGATCACTGGCCGCGGACAGGCTATTCTGCTGTTTATCCCACATCACGGCTTGCATGTTGCCGTAGCGCCAGGCTGTTTGTTGCAGCAAGTGACCACGGGCCTGCAGCTGCGCGAGTTCATCATCCGGTAACGCGTCTTCTTCGTACTGGATTTGGTCAGGTAAAAATTGATGATGAAAACGCGGCAGGCTGACTATGGATTGAGGATTTCCACCCTTGGCGAAGTCCAGTATCCCCAGTAATACCATGGTGATAATGCGGCTGCCGCCGGGTGTGCCCAACACCACCACGCCCCGTTCATTTTCTAAAAAAGTGGGCGTCATACTGGATAGCGGCCGTTTTCCCGCTTGAATGGCGTTGGCGTCCGCGCCCACCAGGCCGTAGGCATTGGGTGCGCCGGGTTTGGCGGAGAAGTCATCCATTTCGTCATTTAACAGAACGCCGGTGCCGGGCGGCATAAAACCGGAACCAAAGGGATAATTAATCGTGAGCGTGGCGGAGACGCGGTTACCCGCTTTATCAATCACGGAAAAATGGCTGGTGTGCTGGGCTTTGGCCGGTATCCTCACGCCGGGTAATAACTCGCTGGGCGTGGCTTTGCCAGGATTGATGCTGGCCCGCAGTCCATCCGCATAGTAAGGATGCAGCAGTTTGGCGGACGGCACTGTCACGAAGTCCGGATCGCCCAGATAGATCGCCCGGTCGCGATAGGCACGGCGCATGGCTTCGACAAGCAAATGTTTCTGGGTGACCGCATCGAATTGCGTGAAGTCAAACCCGGACAAAATGTTCAACATGGTTAACAGGGCGATGCCACCGGAAGAGGGCGGCGCCGCTGAGGTGATGGCGATGCCGCGGTAACTGCCGCGCACCGGTTGCCGTTCCACGATCTGGTAGGCTGCAAGATCGTCGAGCATCCAAATGCCTTTGGCGTCTCGAATCCCTTTAACTAATTTTTTTGCGAGTTCACCGCCATAAAAACCCGCATTGCCCTGCGTGGCGATCAGCTCCAGCGTGCGCGCCAGATCCGGCTGACGGATGAGGTAACCCATTTCCGGCACCTCATTATGCTGCAAAAACACCGCCGCTGCCGCCGGTGATGCGCGCAATTCCTCCAAACGAAACTGCGCCATGCGCTGGTAATGCTCATCGACTTTGAATCCTTGCCGTGCCTGCTCGATGGCGGGTTGCAAACTGATGCTTAACGGCAGTGCGCCATATTTTTTCGCCAGATGCACAATGCCGGCGGGCATGCCGGGAATCGCCGCGGACAAAGGACCGTTCATTGCCAATCCGGGAATGACATTGCCCGCTTGATCCAGGTACATGTCCCGCTGGGCGGCCTTGGGGGCTTTTTCCCGGCCGTCAATCATGGCTTGGTGTTTGTCGCGTTCGCGATGAATAAGCCAGAAACCGCCGCCGCCCAGACCCGAACTCATGGGTTCAACCACGGCCAGCGAGGCCGTTATGGCGGCCGCGGCGTCAAAGGCGTTGCCGCCCTGTTGTAAAATTTTATGGCCGGCTTCCGTCGCCTGGGGATGTGCGGTGGCAATCGCCGCTGCCGGCAAGTCCAGAGCGTGTGATGCTATGCTATAGGTAAATAAAAAAAAGTATGCAACGAAATAATAGCCGGCGGTTTTGCAACAATAACGGTTATTCATTTAACGCGTGCTCCCGGTTGGATCAATTTGTTGGGTGACGTTGAATATAGACCATCAGCATAAAAACAAAGTACGGCAAAACCAATTGCTATAAAAACCAGTTATTACAAAAACCAGTTATTACAAAAACCAAAGTATCGTAAAAAATAAAGGCCCGATCCGGGCCTTGGTTGTAATCGAAAATTGTAATCCCCTTGCTGCGTTAAACCGCGCGAACCAGGTTGTTGCTCAGTTACGCGGATTGCGCCATTAAGTGTTTATATTTTTCCAGCAGCTGGTCGCGTGTTTCCGGGTGATTGGGATCCAGCGGTATACAGTCGACTGGACATACATCCACGCATTGCGAGGTTTCATAGTGGCCTACGCATTCGGTACAAAGGTCGGGATTGATGACATAAATTTCATCGCCTTGGGATATCGCGCCATTGGGGCATTCAGGTTCGCAAACATCACAATTGATGCATTCGTCGGTAATCATTAATGCCATTAGGAGGTACTCGCTACTTTAAGTATTGCTGCTGTTGCTATTAACCGTTCAGCTTGTTGGCCTGAACAAAAATCCGCAGTGTGCTGGTTGGATCAGGCCGGATGCTGAAAGTTGCGACATTTTACCACAGGGGTCGGAAAAGGGGGGTTGCAAAATGGTAATTTTCAACCCGTTCTTGTCGATCACTTTATAGAGCCTGGCCGGATAAAATTCTAGCGCAGGCGCTTGACCAATTCAGCCATAACGTTTTTATGGACAAACGGCGACACGTCACCGCCTAATGCCGCAATTTCACGCACCAGGCTTGAGGAAATATACGCGTATTTTTCCGCGGGAGTTAAAAATAGGGTTTCGATTTCCGGCGCCAGTTTGCGGTTCATGCCGGCCAACTGAAATTCATATTCGAAATCCGATACCGCGCGCAGGCCACGCAGAATGGCTTTGGCCTGATGCTGTTTGGCAAATTCCACCAGTAATCCATGAAAAGGCAGGATTTCAACACCCGGCTGTTTTGCCAACGCAACCTTGGCCATACCCAGGCGCTCTTCCAGCGAAAATACCGGCTCTTTGGCGGTGTTTTCGGCGACCGCCACAATCACCTTATCGAACAGATGCAGGGCGCGTTCCACCAGATCGGTGTGGCCCTTGGTAATGGGATCAAAAGTACCCGGGTAGATCGCGATTAATGTATTCATGCATCACCTCGTTGATGATTCCACAGCATGTTCTCAGCGCTGTTGCTGTATTGCCAAATGATAGCGCACATTGCCCGCTTTTTGTTGCCGGTGCATTTTCCAGTGGGGCGGCAGTTGGTGTTCGTCGATGGCTGTTGACGACTCAAGGTAAATATATGCTTCGGCGGCTAACCATTGATGCTCAACCAGCAATTGACAACATTGCAGTGCGCAATTCATGGCATAGGGCGGATCAACAAAGACCACGTTGAATTGCTTGTCGATAGGCGCTTCGTGCAGACGTTGCAGAATTTGCAGGCTGTCGCCTGTAATGGTGTCACCCGCCGTGGTTTTTAACAGCGCCAGATTGTGTTGGATAGCGGCGATACTTTGTGGATGTTTGTCGATAAACAGGCAATACGCGGCGCCCCGGGACAAGGCTTCGAATCCCAGTGCGCCGCTGCCGGCAAACAGGTCCAGACAGCGTGCGCCGGCAATCACGGGTTGCAACCAGTTGAACAGCGTTTCCCTGACCCGGTCCGGTGTTGGCCGTAAATCCGGAATGTCACTGAAATGCAATTTGCGGCTGCGCCACTGGCCGCCAATGATACGTACCACGTTACGGGTTGTTTGAGTTTGTCGTGGCATGTTTAACCTAAGCCAGTGAGGCAGCGAGTCAATTCGCCGATGTTACCTTTCCAGGCCTAACCAGTCGCGCGGTTTCAGGTAATTCTCGTAGAGATCCGCTTCCGGTGTGCCGGGTTCCGGTTTCCAATTATAACGCCACTTCACTAATGGCGGCAGCGACATCAAAATCGATTCGGTGCGGCCGCCGGTTTGCAAGCCGAATAAGGTGCCGCGGTCATACACCAGGTTGTATTCAACATAGCGTCCGCGCCGGTAGAGTTGAAAATCCCGTTCACGTTCGCCATAGGGCGTGTTCTTGCGGCGGGTAACGATCGGCCGGTAGGCCTTGAGGTAATGATCACCGATGCTTTTCATTAAGCCAAAGCAACGCTCAAAACCGCCGTCATTCAAATCATCAAAAAACAAACCGCCCACACCACGGGTTTCGCCGCGATGCTTCAGATAAAAATATTCATCGCACCATTTTTTATAACGAAGATAAACATCGGCGCCAAACGGATCGCAGGCCTGTTTTGCGGTTTGATGCCATTCCTTGACGTCTTCCAGAAACGGGTAGTAAGGCGTTAAGTCAAACCCGCCGCCAAACCACCAGATCGGATCGGCGTTTTGTTTGGCCGCCATGAAGAACCGCACATTAGCGTGCGAGGTGGGCACATAAGGATTGTGCGGATGAATCACCAGTGACACGCCCATGGCGACAAATTCACGGCCCGCCAGTTCCGGGCGATGCGCGGTGGCGGAGGCGGGCAGGTTAGCGCCGTGCACGTGGGAGAAATTGACCCCGGCCTGTTCAAACACTTCGCCATCGGTGAGCACCCGGGTGCGGCCGCCGCCGCCTTCGTTGCGCTGCCAGGCGTCCTCGATGAATTTGGCTTTACCATCTTCCGCTTCCAGGCCGCCGCAGATGCGGTCCTGTAAGCCGAGAAAATAGGCTTTGATGTCGTCGATGTTGATGCCGTGTTGTGATTGGCTCATTTATCTTCCTCACCCAATGGTTGCTTGGCAAATGTTACACAAATGCAACGGGTTTCGCGACCCGGAATCGGAAGCGACCGGGCGAAAAAAGGGTTAACGGCAAACCAGTTAACCCAAACTACCTCAGGGAAAATTTTTCTGCTTGGCGTCACTGCGTTTAGGCATATTTGGCTTTGGCTTCTTGCGCGGCTAGGGCTTGTTCTTTGGAATAGGCCGCTCCTGACCAGAGCATGTTATAGGCGATTTCTTCGTTGCCGTTTTCACACAGTTCCAATACTTGCTCGAACAATGGCTGAAAAGTGGCGCTTTTGTGGGATGCTTCGTGTTCAGCGAACGAGCGCCAAAAGGTGATTATCAGCGCTTCTTTGTCTTTTAGCGGGCTTTGGACCGCCTGACCCACCGTGCTGCCTTCGTTGGATATCTGGCCGCTGTTCAATGCGACCATGCCGCCGATAAAGCCAGTATCCGAGTGGTAGGTTTTGACGTTCTCGCACAACATGGCGACGCGTTCCTGCAAATCGTCCACGGAATAGCCGGGTTTTAAAATCACACGGTTAATCGTAACTACACCATCATGGGGAAAGTGGGGGATAAACGACATAGATAACCTCCTAAAATATATAGTTAAAAAGTAAATTATAAATAACTTATATACTAATATATCGGCAATTTGGGATTGGTCAATCCTCCCAAAAGGAAGAGATAGGTCGGACGATTGGATCTCTCCAAGAGGAGGGTGTCGTAAAACCCATACGTAGGCTGAGGTACGAAGCCCAACAGAAACCTGTTGGAAATCAAAGTATGTTGGGGTTCGTACCTCGACCGCCTGTTCCCGACGCAGTCTACCTCGCACATATCCGTGTGCTCGTCACCGCCAACCTACAGAAAAACGGCTTTTGCGACACCCTCAAGAGGAGGGTCGTGGTAACAGTCGGGTGCTTAGCCAGCCCTGAGAACCTGCCCGGTTAACGCGTCCCGAATTTCCGTCGGTTTGGCGGCGCGATCCACGGCTCCGTGCAGAATAAAATCAACGCCCTGACCAAATATTCGTCTTACCGCCAACGCAGAGCGGGCAGGAGGCGCCGATTCCCGGTTGGCGCTGGTAGACACCAAAGGCTGATCGATTTCTCGACATACGGCCTGTACGGCTGGATGAGCGGATACGCGTACCGCGAGGGTCCGGTGTGCACCGGTCAGGATTGCAGGAATGCCGGGCTGGGCGGGCAAAACCCAGGTCACGGGGCCTGGCCAGGTGGCGCTGATTTTGCGCCGGATGGCATCTGAAGGAATGGTGATGAATGGCTCCAGCTGATCGAGATTGGCCGCCACCAGGATCAGGCCTTTTTCCAAGGCGCGCTGTTTTAGCCGCAACAAACGCAGCACCGCGGTTGTGTCTAGCGGGTTGCAACCCAGTCCGTAAACCGCCTCGGTGGGGTAGGCGATGATGCCGCCATTCAAGATCACGGTGGCGGCTTGTTTGATTTTCCAGGGGTTAGCCACAGACGTGAATTGTTAGCTACAGGCGTTTTTGCAGTTCGGTGTCTTTTTCAGCGATGGCCTTGGCGCTATCTTCCCGGTCTTGCAGCAGGCGTTTGGCCAAATTCGCGTCGGTTAAGGCAATTATTTGCGCGGCCAGATAGGCGGCATTCTTGGCGCCCGCTTTACCAATGGCGACCGTTGCCACCGGAATTCCACCGGGCATCATCACGGTTGATAACAAGGCATCCTGTCCGTTCAGGGGACCGCCTTCCATGGGTACACCGATCACGGGCTTCAGTGTCAAACCGGCGACCGTGCCGGCGAGATGCGCGGCGAGTCCAGCCGCCGCAATAAACACCGCGCAACCCCGTTGGTCGGCATCCTTAACATAGTCGTGCGTACGCTGCGGTGTGCGATGGGCGGAGGTGATTTTCGCTTCCATGGGCACCCCCAGTTTTTTTAGCACATCGATGGTGGTCTGCATGGTGGGAAGGTCAGAGTCGGAGCCCATCAGTATGGCAACAAAAGGTTTACTCATTTTTACTTCCTCTTGGCGTTTAAATTAATTGGTTTTCTTCCCGGGCGATGGCGCGGTGTCCGATGTCTTTGCGGTAGTAAACATTGGG
>DATCIR010000049.1:0-5416 GCA_036507695.1 Gammaproteobacteria bacterium | reverse complement strand
AAAGCTATAGGCTTTACCCTCGTTGAATTGATGATTGTGCTGGCGATTATCGGAATTCTCGCGGCGGTGGCAATACCGCAATACCAACGCTATACCGTGCGCTCTCAAGCCTCGCAAGCGATTAACGCCATCCGACCCTGGCAATTGGGATTGTCAGAGTTTGCATTGGTTAACCAGAGTTTGCCAGCTACAGATGCTGTCACGGACAATCCATTGATGATTCCTGGTATCAATAGTTTAGACGAGGTTGATAATTGCAATGGCATCGTCCAAAACATTGCATATGAGTCAGCTGGAGGAACCGCTGCTGGAACAACGGCCGATGTAACCGTTACTTTCTATGCGAGAGATGCAACTCCTGAAGTCGGGTGTGACGATGCCGGATTAACTGAGAAATTGCCAAACCTGAGCGAAAATCTGGCGGGTGAAACTTTAACTTTTCGCGCCACAATGAACGGAAACGGTGTGCTTACCTGGAGTATTCCGCCGGATGGCGATGGCGGAAGTGTTACTAACGAATACCGTCCCCGTTTATAATATTTTGTTTAGCTAATTTTGCATTAGGCAATAGAATTATCAACGCCCTCTTTGCGGTTCTCAGCAGGAGGGCGTTTTCTTTTGAGGCGTAAAAAGCATGTTGCAAGTAATTGCTATCTAGAATTTCTTGTTACTTCCATTTAGTTAGTCATTGTCACCCTGCGCAGGGTTTGTTATAGTTGCACCCCTTAATAATTCACCGCTATTTCAAGCACAATCGAAAAGTTGTTTAATACTTTAATTGAACGCGTAATTTAAATCACGTGGTCTCTCGTATGGATCACCACTGAAAAGGAATACACCATGCCTGTTGTTACTCTGCCTGACGGTTCCCAACGCAGTTTCGATCAACCTGTTTCCATTTACGATGTCGCCGCGTCCATCGGCCCGGGCTTGGCCAAGGCTGCGATTGCCGGCAAGGTCAATGGCAAGCTGGTGGATACGTCGTTTGTGATTGTAAACGATGTGGCGCTCAGTATCGTCACCGATAAAGACCCGGAAGCGCTGGACATCGTGCGTCATTCCACCGCGCATTTGCTGGCGCAGGCTGTCAAGGAACTCTATCCCAGCGCGCAAATCACCATTGGCCCGGTGATCGCGGACGGTTTTTATTACGACATCGCCTATGAAAAGCCCTTTACACCCGAAGATTTGCAACACATCGAAAAGCGCATGGCGGAGCTGGCCAAAAAAGATTTCAAGGTCAGCCGTTCGGTGATGGGACGTGACGAGGCGGTGGCGTTTTTCCGCGGCCTGGGCGAGGAATACAAAGCGCAAATCATCGAAGGCATTCCCAAGGGCGAGCAACTATCGTTGTATTCGCAAGGGGACTTCACGGATTTGTGCCGTGGCCCGCATGTACCCTCGATCGGCAAACTCAAGGCGTTCAAGCTGATGAAACTGGCGGGCGCCTACTGGCGCGGCGACTCCAACAACGAAATGCTGCAGCGTATTTACGGCACCGCCTGGGTTAGCAAAAAGGACCTCGACGAGTATCTGCACCGGCTGGAAGAAGCGGAAAAACGCGACCACCGCAAGCTGGCGCGCCAGCTGAACCTGTTTCATGCCCAGGAAGAAGCGCCGGGTATGATTTTCTGGCACCACAACGGCTGGGCGATTTACAACGAAGTCCGGCAGTATATTCGCGACACTTTGCGGCAAAAGGGTTACGAAGAAGTAAATACCCCGCAAATGGTGGATCGCGTGCTGTGGGAGAAGTCCGGGCACTGGGACAAGTTCCGCGAGGAAATGTTTACCACCCATTCCGAGAACCGGGATTACGCGGTGAAACCCATGAATTGCCCTTGCCACATCCAGATCTTTAACCACGGGCTCAAGAGTTACCGGGACTTGCCGCTACGCATGGCGGAATTTGGCTCCTGCCACCGCAACGAACCCTCGGGCACCCTGCATGGTCTCATGCGGCTGCGCAATTTCACCCAGGATGACGCCCATATCTTCTGTACCGAGAATCAAATCCAGGACGAAGTGTCGGCATTTATCGATTTGCTCTACCAGGTCTACGCGGACTTTGGGTTTACCGAGGTCATTGTCAAATTGTCCACCCGCCCGGAAAAGCGCGTGGGATCGGACGCGGTCTGGGACAAGGCCGAGCACGCCCTGGAACAAGCCCTGAACGCGAAACAATTGGCGTGGGACCTGCAGCCGGGCGAGGGGGCGTTTTACGGCCCCAAAATCGAGTTTTCGCTCAAGGATTGCTTAGGAAGGGTCTGGCAATGCGGCACCATCCAGGTGGATTTTTCCATGCCCGGCCGGCTGGACGCCTACTATATTGCGGAAGACGGCAGCAAACAGGTGCCGGTCATGCTGCACCGGGCGATTTTGGGCTCCATGGAGCGGTTTATCGGTATTCTCATCGAACACCACGCGGGCGCTTTCCCGGCCTGGCTGGCCCCCTGGCAGGCCGTGGTGATGAATATTACCGACCGGCAGGCGGAATATGTGCAAAAAGTTGAAAAAACCTTGCGAAATAGCGGACTGCGCGCAAAATCCGACTTGAGAAATGAGAAAATCGGCTTTAAAATTCGCGAGCACACACTACAGAAGGTTCCCTACCTGCTAGTCGTGGGTGATCGGGAACAAGATAATCAAACGGTAGCCGTTCGTACTCGTGGCGGGAAAGATCTCGGCAGCATGCCGCTGTCGGCATTTGAAGAAGGCCTGCACAGGGAAATCACGAGCCGTGGGCGCCAAACTTTGGAGGATTAACGTATCGCTGCTGATAAAGAACTGCGGTTAAACGAAGAGATAACCGCGCCATCGGTCCGAGTGATCGGTTTAGAAGGCAACCAGATTGGTATCTTGCCAACAAAAGAAGCGTTGGCCATGGCCTACGAGTCGCAACTAGATCTCGTTGAGATGGTGCCCAACGCCGATCCGCCGGTATGCCGCATTATGGATCACGGCAAGTTTTTATACGCCGAAAGCAAGAAACGGCATGCCGCCAAGAAAAAACAGCAGCAGGTTCATATCAAGGAAATCAAGTTTCGTCCGGGAACGGAAGTTGGAGACTATGAGGTTAAAATGCGTAACCTTAAACGTTTCCTGAAACACGGCGACCGGGTCAAGGTAACACTGCGATTCCGGGGCCGTGAAATGGCGCACCAGGAGTTGGGCGTTAATTTGTTAAAGCGCGTCGAGCAAGACCTGGAGGATTTGGGAACCGTAGAGCAGTTCCCGAAAATGGAAGGGCGCCATTTAACAATGCTGATCGCGCCAAAACGATAGCGGTCAGCGTTTGTAAAAAGCTCTGAAACAAAGAAGGCGTGCTACTGTGGGCTGAGCTTGGCAACTTGAGTCCCCAGTTCCAAAAATGTACGCGTGGTACTTAAACGGGTAAACATTTGCTATTAACCGTTTACTTTTAAACATTTACTTTTAATTATTAAAACATGAGTGGAGTAGGAAGATGCCGAAACTGAAAACCAATCGCGGCGCCGCCAAGCGGTTCAGCCGTACCGGGTCTGGCGGGTTCAAGCGTAACCAGTCACACCGCCGTCATATTCTGACCAAAAAGAGCACCAAGCGTAAAAGACAACTGCGCAATCCAAGTCTGGTGGCGCAAGTGGATACACGCATGGTCAGCCGCATGTTACCGTACAGTTAATGGCGAGGTGAGGATAAGAATATGGCAAGAGTAAAACGTGGTGTGCAGGCGCGAGCCAAACACAAAAAGGTGCTGGATAAAGCCAAAGGTTATTATGGCCGCCGCAAAAGCGTTTATCGCGTAGCGGTGCAGGCGGTTACCAAAGCCGGTCAATATGCCTATCGTGACCGCCGTCAGAAAAAGCGCCAGTTCCGCGAATTGTGGATCGCGCGCATTAATGCGGCCGCTCGCGAACATGGCCTGTCTTACAGCCGGTTTATCAACGGTCTCAAAATCGCCTCCATCGAGATTGATCGTAAAGTCTTGGCGGATATCGCGGTATTCGAAAAAGAGGCCTTTGCGCAATTGGCGGAAAAAGCCAAAGCCAGTCTGGCGGCCTAGTTACCGGAACTGTACTTCCGGGCAATAGACCATGTAACAAACCAGAAAAGGGGAAGGCCTGACGGTCGCTCCCCTTTTTTATTTCCAAATTAACTTTGATTTCCAGCAGAACGGAGTGCTCACATTGTCAGATGCACTGGAACAATTAGTCAGTAACGCCGAACGCGCGATTAACAGCGCGCAGGATTTAAAAGCGCTGGATGAGCTGCGTGTCGCATATCTGGGCAAAAAAGGCGAAATCACCCTACGTATGCAAACCTTGGGTCAATTGGCGCCCGAGGAAAGAAAGGAAGCCGGCAAGTACATCAATCTTGCCAAGCAATCCATTCAGTCGGCAATAGAAACTCGCAAGGCGGCACTTGAACTGGCGGGGCTGGACGCAAAACTAGCCGCGGAGGCCGTGGATGTTACCTTACCCGGCCGTGGCCACACCAACGGTGGCTTGCATCCGGTCACGATGACCTTGCAACGCATCCAAAAATTATTCTCACAACTGGGTTTTGAAGTTGCCGAGGGGCCGGAGATCGAGGACGATTATCACAACTTCGAAGCACTGAATATTCCGGAATCACACCCCGCGCGCGCCATGCACGACACCTTTTATTTTGACCGCCACACGGTGCTGCGTACCCATACGTCCCCGGTTCAAATCCGGGTAATGAAGGAGAAAGCGCCGCCATTACGCGTGATTGCCCCGGGACGCGTCTACCGCTGTGATTCCGATTTGACCCATACCCCAATGTTTCATCAAGTTGAAGGTTTGCTGGTGGACGAAAATGTGAGTTTCGCGCAACTTAAGGGCATATTGGACGAATTTCTACGCAACTTCTTCGAGCGTGATCTGGCGGTGCGGTTTCGTCCCTCCTATTTTCCGTTCACTGAGCCTTCGGCTGAGACCGATATCCAGTGTGTGATGTGTAACGGCAAGGGATGCCGTGTGTGCGGCCACACGGGGTGGATCGAAGTGCTGGGCTGCGGCATGGTGCATCCCAATGTGTTCAAGCATGTCGGCGTCGATAGTGAAAAATACACCGGTTTCGCATTTGGCATGGGCGCTGAGCGTTTAGCCATGTTGCGCTATGGGGTGAACGATTTGCGGTTGTTTTTCGAAAACGACCTGCGGTTTTTACAACAATTTAACTAACCAGTAATTTAACTGTGCGAAGCTAAGCGCGGCATTCTCCCATTGAATCCACCGAGCCCGCATTTCTCACCAGGCGGCCACCAAATGCCAAGATGAGATGGAAATACAAACGGTTATGCAATTTAATCCTTTAACACTCTGTTTCAACTTTCGACCTATCGCGGTTCTGGCTTGTCTTCGCGTCCGTACGCTTGCTCTTCACTTTGGTACAGGAAGTACTTATGGCG
>DATCIR010000048.1:0-5628 GCA_036507695.1 Gammaproteobacteria bacterium | reverse complement strand
ACTATGGCAATCAAAACCAGGCTGAATTGATCATCGAAGTACTTGCGGTTAATCAAGCGCCGGCGATTGTCAACTTGTCTATCGCGCCATCGGCCGGCCAGGCGCCGCTACAGGCAAACCTGTCGCTGGAAGTCATCGACGCGGAAAATGACAGCCTGAGTATCGTCTGGGATCTGGGTGACGGCGCCGTGGTTTACGATGTACTACAGCTTACCCACATTTACAACTATCCCGGCAATTACCAGGGCAGCGTAACCGTCAGCGACGGTATATCCAGCGTCCAGCAGAATTTTGTAGTCACCGTGAACTCTGATTTTTCGATCTACGATACGCACTATAAAATACATATCCATCATGATAAACCGCAGCAGGGAAAATTCCGCTTCGAGACTCGCTTGGTGTTTGACGGTCAGCTGGCGGGTAATGACCGCATTGCGCTACAGTTTGGCGGTCTTGAGATATTTCAGCTGTCCTTTAGCGAATTTCGTATGATCAAGGCCGGTTTGTATGTTTACAAATCCCAGCAGCTCATGGTCGAACTGGATTTTAACCGGCAAAAACTGGAGGTATACCAACAACACATGTTTATCAGCGGCGAAAATTTCAAACCCTTCGCCGGTATAATCTTGCAGTTTGGCGCTCACGTGGCCGTGGATGAGATCACACTCGAGGAACACACGATGTGCCACAGAAACAGCCAGCGCAATCATGATAAGGATTACTGCCCGGTCAGCATTCTTAGCAACAAGGATTCACGCTGATATAAATAGGATGTAAATCCGGCAACATGGACGAAACCGGCACAAGCGCCGATCGGGCTATTCATGCGGCGGCCAACAGTTTTGCCCATATTGCCTTGGCGCCGCGGAAGATGATCCAGAGAAACAGCAACGGAAACATTACTGTCTGAATGACAAAAACCACGGTCAGGTTAATTGCATGTTTGGTGGCGTCAGCAGCCGCTTCCTTGTATTTATCTATCCGGTCATTGATGGAAATGCCCTGACTCGCCGATTCAAATATCTTCTTGGCCCGGTTTATTAAATCGCCCTGCTCTTTGGTATCGGGTGCAACTTGCTCATTACCTATTTTGCTGAAATTATACTGGGTATTTTCCAGTCCTGCGCTGGACTCGACATATTGCTCGTGTAAAAAGTACCAATATAAACCCTCGCTGCCTATGGCCGCCAAGGGCACCGAGAACCGTATAAACAACAGTACCACGGATAAAAACAGGAGAAACTTTCTGAACTCGACCGGGAACCCGTCAGCGCGCCAGACCGAAATCAAATAGACAATCAACAAACACACCAGCAGCCAGGTCACTACCGTTGTCGCGCTAATCGTCAGTAACACTTTTTGTATCCCCAACGACGCCGAACTCGCCAGCATTATCCAGGAGAATTGTTCAACAAGGTCATTAACGGGGTCCAGTATTTGACCGGGTGTGAAGTTAACTCCAAACCCGGCGGGATGCACCGCGATTTCCGTACCTTGGGCCACCGAAATCACACCGTTTAATCCCCTGGCGATGCCAAAAGTAATCAACGCCCGTTTAAACGCTTCATCCGTATAAGTCACGCCTTCTTCATCGATCACGCCGGATAGCGCGGCCATCGCGCATACCAAAGCAGCAATGGACAGTATTAATTTCTTGAAAGGTAATCCTGAATGGTTAATTTCTGCAGTCATCGGTAATTAATTATTCCGAGTTTCACGGTTAATATTTAGGTCACTGGCAGTTTACAACCCGTCTTGGCGCATTGATTATAGGCGCACAGCCGGCAGCGCATCGCTGATTTTTGATCTCAACAAAGCCCGCCGCTCCGGTTACTTCGGCCCCTGCATTTCCAGTATTTGATCGAATTTTATAGATGTTTAACATGTCAGAATCTTTGCCGCTCCGCGCGGTATCTAAAATCATGGAAACAGGACCGGTAATTACCTTGCAACATCGCCCCAGTTCCACCTCAAACGGCGCGCAATGTACTATATATTGTATTGTTGAATTGAGGTTCTGACATTATGCACCATGACATGGCTCTCAGAAAATTATTATTGGAAGGTACTGTCTATGCATTTCCGATTACGATGAAATAAAACAGGGAGAGATATTTGAACTGGGAAATACCTATTGCAGGGACGTGATAACGAAAAAGCTCACCATGACTTATGATGACGTGGCTGAAATTACTGAAATGCTGAAACACCCATGCTACCGCAATACGCAGCTGCGTGCATATATCGCCACCCCGCTACTAATAAACAATCGGATTTGGGGAACCCTGAATTTTTCTTCTCTCAAACCCAAGCAGCCTGCTTTTACACAGGCTGACTATCAATATGTTGAGTCATTGGCTCTACGCGTTAGTCATTATCTTCGGACTGAATCCATTCTTGACGCTGAAACGGCGGTAACTAACAGTTCTGCGCCGGAATATTCTGTTCCATAGACGTAAGCGGGGATATTCCAGCCACGACGACCGGAAACTATTCTGGACTCGCTTTATGATACAGATGAGTTATTAAAACCTTGTTCCCAACACGTTTAGCGACTATCTGAATTTTGCCTTGCATTGAATAAAACGGCTCGCCACCCCGGGCAAATACGATAGCCGCCAGATCCCCACTGAGTTTGGCGGCATTTTTATCACGTGACCACGCCATGTTTTGTATGAACATCTGCCGTTCGGAACTATTGGCAAACAATCGGCTATAATCCGCCTCAATATCCTTCAATCCATTCCGGTCGTTGGTTTTCGCGTCTTTTGCAAACAAGCTTGCAAGCACTTTGACATCGCCGTTTTCATACGCGCCAATCAAACGCGCCACTACATCCTGCAGTTCCGCCGCGGTGGGAACGTCCGATTTCGCGGATTTTCCGCTGGAAGCAAGGTTCAATTCCGGTGTCAGGACATTGACCTTTCGGTCCAACAATTCAAGCCGGCCGATTTTCAGATCATTATTTAATAATTGCATTTCCAGCTTTACGTTGGCGGTGACAAGTTGGGTACCTTTATTGTGCTTTAATTCTATAGCCGCTCGATAGTTGCTGCGCACTTCCGCCCTATTACCGGTTACACGCCAATTTAACCCATCAAAATTGACATCGCGCTTATTGCTATTGGCAAACAACAATTCATAATTATTTTTTAACTCAGCAATAATTTGTTTGCCGTGCTCAGGATCCTCCCCTCCGAACAATGAAGCCATCTGTTGCATGTCACCTCGCGCATAAGCTGTCGCATATTGATCGAGCACACGCTTGATGTCAGCATCGTTGATAGGCTGTTCCCCGCCGGTAACCGCGGAACTCTTATCATCCGCCGCCGTCCTTTCCCCAATAGATGACGACTGGATCGTTGCGGGTTTCGCTGTTTCCAGCAGTTCGCCACCGCGTGCAGCAGCCACTGCAACGGCTGCCTTACCGGTATTAGTTTGCAATTCCCTGGGTTTTATCGCTTCGAAAAATGCCAAGGTCTGCTCATCTTCCGCGTCGAGGTCACTGAACGCTTTTTTGCCGAGATGCACCTCGCCTTGAGTGGCGCTGGATTTCGATATTTCCAGAGCAGACGCCAACTCCATCAATGGATGCGCACTCGAAGAATTGCCGTCCGGGGGAAATACACCGATACTTTGCTCATAGCGGATTTTCTGCTGCAATCGATAACGGAAATGCCGGTACCAGATTTCAGTTCTGTAAGTATCTTTTTCCACCCGGCTATTCTTGTTCCATTCCTGTATAAATAAACCGATTCGCGCGGGATTCCATTTACCGTCGTGGATAATTGAGTTGGCAATTGTTTCCAACTGCAGCTCGGATGAGGAATGTTCTTCAATAGCCTCGGCGCCGGTTTTCGTTGTGTCGCGAATTATCAAGGGTTTCCTGGTGGATAGGAAAAAGGATGAAACACTCCAGGCAAATCCAATGGCCACCAAAGCAATCGCAACGTACATTGCATAACGCTGCAAAGTCGCCTTTGCGCCGCGCTTGCCGGTATTTGTGGTTTTTTTATTCACGGAATTATAATTATTGTTAACAGCGCGGGATAAATTCGAACGCCGGTCTTCGGCGTGACTGCCTATAGTCGTTTCATAATTGTTGATTTTGCTCTGGACACGCCCATCTTCCGCGACGATCGCTTCTGTAGCTTTCGTCGAAACCTGCACCTGTTGATTCATGGTCTACACCTGTAAATTTCAGGTAGTTAATAAATATCTTATGCTTTGATTTGTCTTATTGACAACTTATTGTTTTACACCCAAACGCGAGCCATTATACGCCAGCAAACTGAATTGGAAACCTTCTCTTTTTCTTACAAAATCATCTCCGTTTTTGGCTACAACATGGGGGAGCGTGTTGATTTATTTATAGTAATGCGTGTTATTAATATCGCTGAGCATCGCGAGAGACTGCCAATTGACATCCTGCTGTATCAGAAACGCCATGCAGACCACTTAAGTAGGCGCATCAGTATATACAAGTAGGCACATCAGTAGATACCCCTGGAAACCACGACATAAAATAGTGGCTTTGAGACTTCTACCTTCTAAATACCCTTGGAAAAACCTTGTGCCATGCGCAGTAGCCGTGACTGGGTAAGTTGCGCGATGCTGGGTAATGATATGCCTAAATTGGGGCTGATGAGTAGCTGTGCGGCGTCTTTGGACAATTCGCATACAAAATCCCTTTACCTAGAACATTAGCGTTAGCTAATGCCGTTATTGGGTGTTGCATAAAACTTCAGGTTCCACTCCCTGGTCCCTTGTCACTCCCATGCCAACCCGCGGGCTTAACATCACCTTTTATGCCCCAACCAATCGCCCATACCCCTCCACCCCTTGCCTTCGTAGACCTTGTAGGGTGTCGCGGGTATATCGCAGGGCTTGGTACCCTTGCGGACCTCGCCACGGCAATATTTGCGCCATTCGGCACTATTTCTTAACCGCAATTTTCTGATATAAAGACGCGCTTTATTAAACGCCCGCCACTGTGTCTGATTGTAAGAGATATTGCCGGTTCCCAACCAGTCGCCATAGCTCTTCCATCCGCTATTCGCATAACTCATGTGCGGACTGGCGGGTATGTCGACTGGTTTTTCAGGCAGTTGCGGTAATTTGCCTTTGACGTATAAACGCCATTCGTTTTCGCTATTCAAACCGAGTTTTCGCACAAACGCCTTAGCTTTCGTGTAAGGCCGGTAGCGCCGTAAACGGGTCGATACATTCCCATTACCCAGCCAGTCCCCGTATCCTTGCCATCCACAGTCCGCGTATACCAGATTGGGATTGGAAGGTATGTTGTCCGGTTTTTTGCCCAAATGCTCATACCGGCCCCGCACATACGCACGCCATTGCTGATTATTTTTCAGTCCCAATTTGCGCACAAACGAACGAGCCCTCAAAAAAGAAAGCCATTTTGCCATTGGTATTGCCAGCCTCTTATAAATTATTTTGCTCCCAATCCCTGCCCTAACTATAACCACGGCTAGCAATTGACGTCAGTGAATTAACACACCCCATTTTGTGAAAAATTACCGCGTTCTAGGCCTTGCTATTATTAAATCGGCGTAACTACTCACCCGTGGGCGGCGCCGGTGTCTCCTGCCGGGGGCGTCTGCGGCCAGG
>DATCIR010000047.1:0-5123 GCA_036507695.1 Gammaproteobacteria bacterium | reverse complement strand
GCGACCTTGCCGTTTTCGGCAATGGTGATTGATGCGCCCGCCTTGCGCACATACATTGAAATCAGTTGCTGGTTGTCCACGCTGTCTTCGGCCAGCAGCACCTTGCCGGTCAATTGTTGTGGAATCACGGCTTTTTTGCGGGCGTGTTCCTGTTGCTGCACGTCGGCTTTGCCGATTTCATCGGCGAATTCGGCGTTTTCGCTAATGTTGGCGGCGACGCTAACAATAAACTGGCTGCCTTTACCCTTTTCACTCTGGCAACTGATATTGCCGCCCAGCTTTTGCGCCAGTTGTTGTGAAATACAAAGCCCCAGGCCTGTTCCGCCGTATTTGCGAATGGTGGAAGTATCGGCCTGGGTAAACGCCTTGAAGATATTCCCCATCTCCTGGTGCGACATGCCGATACCGGTGTCGGTCACCGTAAAACACATTTGCCCGGAATACTCAAGATAGGCCACATCGATGCTGATGCCGCCGGTCTCGGTGAATTTACGCGCGTTGTCGCAGAGGTTAATTAAAATCTGTTTCAGCCGCGTTGGATCGGTAATAATGTTGCGGGGCAGCGGAAGCCTGCAGAGTATGTCAAATGTAAGGCCTTTCTCCCGGGCGCGCTCACCCACCAGGGAATCAATGCCGGACAAAAGCTTGAACACCGGGGTTTCAATGTTTTCAATTTCCAATTGTTCCGCTTCGATTTTGGAAAGATCCAGCACGTCGTTGATGATTTGCTGTAAATGATTCCCCGCCTTGATAATGGATTCAATCGCCTGCCCGGTTTCTTCTTTGGTTTGCTCCTTATCCAGCAAGGTTTCCGAAAAACCCAGTATCGCGGTTAATGGGGTGCGAATTTCATGGCTCATGTTGGCCAGGAACCCGCTCTTAGCCCGGTTAGCCATTTCCGCCGCGTCCTTGGCCTGCTTTAATTCTTTTTGTACATTTTCCTTTTCCAGGGCGGCGCTGACCCAGTTGCCCACCAATTTAATCAATTCCACGTCGGCTTCGGTAAATGGACGCGCGCGGGCGCGCCGGCTGGAAAAATTCACCGTGCCATATTTTTCGCCATTGATAAGAATCGGCGCCGCAATGTAGGACTCAAGATGGGAAAACTCGTAGCACGGGTAACTTTGATATTTTGCACGCCGAACATCATCCAGAGCGATAGGGCCATTGTATTCATACACCAGGCTGCAAAAGGTTTTTTCCAGCGCAATCTTGGTGCCGGGAAGCACATTAAAATCCCTGGGCGACACCGTATGCATAAAGGTATTGGTGTTTTCCACGGGATTGATCTTGCAGACCTTGCCGATCTCCATGTCAAACACCCAGGTTGAGGGTCGCTTCGATCTGCTCCTCAAAAGACAAACCGGCATTGCCCGACAAGGCGTAAAGATCACGGATCTTTTGGGTATGTTGCAACAGGTCTTGTTCACTGGCGTTGGTACGCCGCGCCACGAACCACGCAATCAACGCGCCCAAAATCAGCACCGCCGCGGAAATAGTTGTTACGCCGATGTACATTGTGCGGCTTTCGCGTTGGGTGTTTTCGAGCTGGCGTTCCGCGTTTACCCGTTCCACCTCGAACAACTTGGTAAGCTCGCTCATCACCGAATCCTGCGCCGGTTTTATCTGCTCCACCAAACGCTTCTGCGCTTCATCGATCCGGTCTTCCATAATCAGTTCCGCGGCGTCGTTTTGCAGTTGCGCGTTAAGATTGATCATGGGCCGGGCGCGGCTCCAGATCCGCATGCGTTCGCCTTGCCTATCGCCGGCGTCCTGAAACTTGTCGCGCGCGCTGATAAAATTATTCGCCAGCGACTTGAAGGTCATGTATTCATCATTGCGGTCAAAAGGATCTTTCATCGCGGCCATACGATGCAGGATAATGGCGCGTTGATACGCCGCATCACGCATGGCGGACACGTGCTGCGTTTCAATTAACTGGCCGGTGATGGTTTGCAAACGCTGGTTGTAACTGGAAATGCTTTGCGACCATATGACCGTTAGCACGGTCAGCAATGCCAGCACCGCGGCAAAGCCGAAAAATATGATTTTTTTGGAACCCGGTTTTTTTAAATAAGCCATTGCTTCATGAGTGCAGATCGAAAAATTTATCTACCGCCATGCTGGCGCGGGGAAGCTGTTATCGCGCCGGTACCGGCAATACCCTTGCATTAATACCCTTGCATTAATACCCTTGCATTAATACCGTTGCATTAATTCCGTTGCATTATTGCTGCCAGCGGGCGGGCTTGCCGCGAGGGAAACGATACCCCCTTTAGAAACGGGCGCTTATATGAGAAATACCATCGATCGGGGGGCAATACTATTTAGTACAGCGTGGCGCTGTAGCGATTGTTTAAATTACGAGCATTGCGGGCATCGCAAGCACAAGCTGATGATTATTAGTTGGTTATTAGGGGCGCAGACGCTGATTTCATAAGTTCCTGGATAGCCAGGCTGCGCTTTTGTTTTTCCATTTCACCCAGCGTGGCGACCGCGTCATAGAACGCCCGCAGGTCATAATTTTTTTGCGCCAGTAATGCCTGGAATGCCGGCACGTAGTCGCTATAGGTGGTTACCGCCGCGATCTGGGCGTTGTTGATCGGGCTGGCGAACCAACGGTCATAACCGGCATAACCGTCCCATCCGGCCTTGAGCTGCTGATACTCCTGGCGCATGCCGTCAATAAGCGCGGCTTTTTTTTGCCGTTTGGTTTCCGGCTCTTCATTGGTTTGGTAAAGCGCCTCCAGCCGGTCCCGGGTCTGGTTGACCAGATCCACAAATTGTTTGTGGCATTCTTTACGCAGCGTGTACTGCGCCAATAATTCCGGCGATCCCTTGTGTTGCAGCCAGCGCTTTATGCCTTCCAGTTCCACCGCCACCGAAAATCCCTCGTTGAACGCGGTATCGCCCTTGATAAACACTTCCTGATGCGACAGCTCATGAAAAATAAGGCCCGCCAGATGAGTTTCATCGCGCGTAATGATGGTATTCAGGACGGGATCATCGAACCAGCCAATGGTCGAATACGCCGCGATGCCCGCAACATGCACATCCAGGCCTTCCTGTTTCAATTTCGTGGCATACTGTTCGGCATCCTGCTCGTCGAAATAACCCCGGTAGCGCACGCAGCCCACAAACAGGAAACACCATTCCTGCATTTGCGTGGAAAATTCCGGCGCCGCGAACACATTCCACACCGCATATGGCCGCTGTAAATCGACATAGGTGCGGTAGCTGTCGTTGTCGGGCAACTGCAGCTCAGCACTGGCGAATTCGCGGATTGCCAATACCATCCGCAGCTTGGCTTTGATCTCCTGCGGCACGGATGGATCCTGCAGCACCTCGGTGACCGCCTGGCGTTTGGACAGGATTTCATAACCACCGGCAACGGATTGCGCATAAAAACCGAGATTGGAACACCCCAAGGTCAACGCCGCGAGCAGGGCAATCAGCGCAATGACAAATAGTTTAACGCGGCGGCGATGGGTCCAATGCATTCTATACAACACGCAAATAATCCTGCTATCCTGCCCCTGTGGAATTTTCAGTGATTGATGTTATGGCGCCGGTCACGCGGGAAAACGAATTTTGCCGCTTAGTGATCCGCTTTCAATACAAAAAGCCCATCAAATAACCATGATCAATATAGTCAATTAATCGCAATAACGTAAAATACGGCACTATAAAATTAAAGTTTAAAATATAGTATCACCCGGATTCTGAACACGATATGAAAATTTACCTGGTCGGCGGCGCGGTGCGGGACAAGTTGCTGGGCATTACACCCAAGGAAAAAGATTGGGTGGTCGTCGGCGCGACCCCGGAAGACATGTTGCGCGAGGGCTTCAAGCAAGTGGGCAGGGATTTCCCGGTATTCCTGCATCCGCAAACCCACGAGGAATACGCGCTGGCGCGCACCGAACGCAAGACCGCGCCCGGTTATACAGGATTCGAGTTTCATGCGGCAAAGGATGTGACGCTCGAAGAGGATTTGCTGCGCCGCGACTTAACCATCAACGCCATGGCCGAAGATGAAAACGGCCATATCATCGACCCCTACAACGGCATCCTGGATCTGGATCAGCGCGTCCTGCGCCATGTCTCCGCCGCATTCAGTGAAGACCCGGTGCGGATTTTGCGCGTCGCCCGCTTCGCGGCACGCTTCGCGCCCATGGATTTTATTGTCGCGGATGCAACGCTTGACCTCATGCGCGCGATGGTTGACTCCGGTGAAGTCGACGCACTGGTTCCCGAGCGCGTATGGAAAGAACTGGAAACCGCCCTGGCAAGCGCTGCGCCGCAACAGTTCTTTATCACCCTGCGCGCCTGCGGCGCGCTGCAAAAACTTTTCCCGGAGATTGACCAATTGTATGGCGTGCCGCAACCGGAAAATCATCACCCGGAAATCGACACCGGCATCCACACCATGATGGTGCTGGAGCAAGCGGCAAGATTGACGGACAATCCGGTCACCCGCTTCGCGGCCTTGACCCATGACCTCGGCAAAGGCATCACGCCGCAAGAGCAGTGGCCCAAACACGTGGACCACGAGGAAAACAGCGTGCCGCTGATTAACGCGCTGTGTGACCGCATCCGTGTTCCCAACGATTACCGGGAATTGGCCACGCATGTGGCGCGTTATCATCTGCACTGCCACCGCGCCAATGAGCTGCGCGCCACCACTATTTTGAAACTGTTTAAAAGTATCGATGCCTTCCGCAAGCCGGAGCGCTTCCAGCAATTCCTGATTGCCTGCGAAGCCGACGCCCGCGGCCGCCTGGGTTATGAAAACAAACCCTACCCGCAAGCCAAACTATTGCAAACCGCTTTTAACGCGGCAAACCGGGTGGACGTCAAAAGCCTGGCCGGCACCGGCTTGAGCGGCAAACAAATCGGGGAAAAACTGTATCGCTTGCAAGTAAGCGCCATCAAGAAAGCCGTTCCCGAATCGGCGCAAGCTGAACAAGAGCCGGATTAAACCTAGATTCCGCAGTTAACCACTTTATAAAATAGCTACCCATAGGATGTCATTCTATTTTCATGCACGAACGAGGTTCACCGGTTGGGTGAGCAACGCTACGCAGTGGATTGCACGCTTGTCTTCACGATCGTCAAAGCGC
>DATCIR010000046.1:0-26337 GCA_036507695.1 Gammaproteobacteria bacterium | reverse complement strand
GGCGATTACCGGTTATACCGTCACCTCAAGTCCCGGTGGTCTGACCGGCACGGGCGCGTCCAGCCCCATCACGGTCACCGGATTAACCAATGGCACGGCCTATACCTTTACCGTGACCGCGACGAATAGTGCGGGTACCGGCAGTGCTTCCGCTGCTTCCAATAGCGTGACGCCCATGACCGTGCCCGGCGCACCGACTATCGGTACGGCGACCGCGGGCAATACCGAGGCGACGGTGACTTTTACCGCGCCGGCTTCCAACGGCGGTAGCGCCATTACCGGCTATACCGCGACCTCAAGTCCCGGTGGTCTGACCGGCACGGGCGCATCCAGCCCCATCACGGTCACCGGATTAACCAATGGCACGGCCTATACCTTTACCGTGACCGCCACGAATAGTGCCGGTACCGGCAGCGCTTCGGCGGCGTCGAACAGCGTAACGCCGGGTCCGGAGATCATTGCGCCTGCGGATGTGACGGTGGATGCGGTGGGGCTGTTTACACCGGTGAGTATTGGCACGGCCACGGCGGTGGACAGCAGCCTCACGCCCGTGGTGACGCATGTGAATGACCAGGCCGTGACAGAGACTCCGACCCATTTTCTCCCCGGCGCCAACACAGTGACCTGGAGTGCAACCGATGGTGATGGCAACACCGGCACGGCGATTCAGTACGTGAATGTGAATCCGTTAGTGAACTTCAGCAAGAGCCAGGTCAGCGCGGAGGGCGCCACGGCCAGTTTCAAGGTCGTCCTCAACGGACCGGCGGTGACGTATCCCGTCACTGTCCCTTACACCGTAGCGGGCACCGCAGCGGTCGATGGTTCTGACCACAACCTGACGGATGGCAGTGTAACGATTAACAGCCCTGATCTGGAAGCCACCGTCACTGTGACGCTGGTGGATGATGGCGCGGGTGAGGGCACGGAGGGCTTGGTGGTGACACTGGGCACGCCGGCCAATGCCGTGGCGGGTCTGGTCACGTCGCACACCATTGAAATACACGAAGACAATGTCGCGCCAACCGTGGTGTTGAGCGCGGATCAGGCCAGCAGCGTAACTCGCATCATTGACCAGGCGAGTGGCGTGGTGACCGTTACCGCCGCCGTTGCCGATCCTAACGTTGGCGATATCCATGCCTATAACTGGAGCGATACGGACAACGCCCTGGTGGATAGCGATGGCGTTGACAGCACCTTCACGCTTGATCCAAGCACGCTGACGCCTGGGGTATATACCTTGAAAGTGGCCGTGAACGACGAAACGGCGACCGGCAACGCTGAACTGTTACTCAAGGTCGAGGCGACGCCGCCCGTGTTGACCGCGGTAGACACCGATGGTGATGGTGTCGATGACGATATCGAAGGCGTGGGTGATAGCGATGGTGATGGCATCCCCGGCTATCTTGATAACCTGAACTTGGCGCGTAACGTCATGCAGGAGATGCAGGCCGTCGCGACGCAATATCTGATGGAAACCGAGCCGGGACTGGCGCTTTCCCTGGGCGATGTCGCCTTGCGGGCAGGAGGTTACAAGGTTGGCGTGGACGATGTCGACGTGGAGGAGCATGGCAATGGCGGCGCCGGTGCGGTGCTGGATACGGAGTACAGCTATGACGGCGGGCTGTTCGACTTCAACGTCTCCGAACTGCCGGTGGCGGGGCAACAGGTCAAGGTGGTGTTGGCGCAGTTTGCGGCAATTCCGGCCAATGCGGTCTATCGTAAATTGACCGCCAGCGGCTGGCAGGATTTTGTCATCGACGCCAACAACAACGTCGCGTCAGCAGCGGGGGGCGAAGGCTACTGTCCGTCACCTGGCGACAGCGTGTATACAAGCGGTCTGACAGAGGGGCACTGGTGCGTACAGCTTACCATTGAAGACGGTGGTCCCAACGACGCCGATGGCGCGGCCGACCAGCAGGTTAAAGACCCAGGTGGCGTAGGGCTTGCGATTGCCCAGCCGCTGACGATCGTCATCACCGGCGGTGGCGGCGCACTATCGCCCTGGTTGCTGCTGTTGCTGATCGTGGGTGTGATCATGCGTCACATGCGTTACATCAGTAAGAGAGCGGCAATGGGTCATGCCCTGGCGGTGTTGCTGGCCGTGATCAGCGGCAACACCCAGGCGGCGGAGAGCAAGTTTATGCCCAGCTATGCCGGGCTGAACTATCTGGCGGTGAAAAGCGATGACCGCAGCGGCGACTTTGATGCTGATCTTGCGGATTTGGGTCTGACGGGCAGCGTGACGCAGGCCGATTTGTCGCGCAGTGGCTGGTCGGCTTACATCGGTTATCAGCTGGATGAGCATTTTGCCGTTGACCTGGGCTATGCCGATCTAGGGGATGTGACCACCACGATCAGTGGTTCCACCACCGACGTGAACAGCTATCTCGCCAGCGCCTCGGCGGTTCACCCGACTACCGCTTCGGGCTGGACCTTGAGCTTTGTGATGCGCAAGACGCTATATAATCGCGTCGATGGGCTCTTCAGGTTAGGCGCGTTCTGGTGGGAGGCCGACTACACCCTGGCGAGCGCGACGGCATCGAGATCCTTTTCCGACAGCGGCGTGAATGGCAATCTGGGGATTGGCGTGGAGATAAAGGCTGCGCCGTATCTGCCGGTGCGGCTGGGGTGGAGCCACTATGAATTTGGTGGAACGACTGTGACTAGCTGGGAGTTGGGCGTGGGCTACCGCTTTTGATCGAAAGCGGGTGTTGCATGCCATACCACCGGCCCCAGTCAGATCGTGTCGCTGCATAACACTTGGTCATCCCCACACTCAATACTAAATTTATATATCAGTCTCGGTAACTACTCACCCCGTGTGCAGCATAGGTTAAAGCGGTGCTGGTGTCTCCTGCCGGGGGCGTCTGCGGCAATGGATGGCCGCAGTCGAGCCTACAGGGACGTACTTGTGGCATCCCCCGGCGAGACACCGGCGCCGCCCACGGGTGAGTAGTTACCAGTCTCGTCAGAAAAATCTGTGGGCAATCCAACCCTGAAAAAACGTTAACGCAAAGACGCGAAGCCGCAAAGAATTCAAACTATTACTTAATGCAAGCTTATCCGCTGCCAAACGCGGTGCGCCGCCCTATCCAGAATCCAAAAAACAGTACCCTACCGTTCTTTAACAATAATCCGGCTTCCTTTGCGTCATCGCGCCGAATACCGGTGTTAAGCCACCCACTGATTCTTCGGAAGACCCATAAATAATATGTATTCATTATTTTTATAGACGGGTTCTTATTCTCCATACAAATAATTAAGCGAATAAAAGGAATAAGCGGCCGCCCTTGTTTATTAAACACTTGTTTATTAAACGCTTGTTTATTACACCCTTGTTTATAAAAAATAGGATATGGTCCGCATTTCCCGCACGCTTAATTTGAAATAATACGCATATAGCATGATATTTTAAGTGTAACTTGCCAACCGAGGTATTTGCCATGATATTGGAACTGGTACCGATTGAGGGTGAGAGAATACTCACTGAAGAGGAAAAACAATGGCAAAAATTCCGGGCGAGGTCAATTCCGCCTGAAGCATTAAGAAGATTTCATCCTGAGCAGCAGAAAGAAATTAAAATATTCCTGGTGAAACTGGTGGCGCTGTCGGAACAGTGCCATCACGCCATGGAACAGCTGGAAAAAGCAGATGATCAACACCGTGAACGGTATGTAGACGAGCTGGAAAGGTTAAATCAGCGGCGTATCCATTTGTTTACCAACCTGCCTGCTTATCTGAAAGCATTTAATGAATTGTTAGCGCTATGCGCCACTGAGCCGTGGAAGGAGCTGGCGGAGTTCCTGAAAAATATCCGTGGTGAAAACACGGGACGCTTTCGCGATACTAAACTGAATACGGGCATCGCAGCCGCCATGGATAATCCATTTTTGCTGCAATTAGAGGATGACATCGAAGACCATCGCATGGAAATGCAGACAAATTGCCGGATTACTCCGCGGGAAATCGAATTATTGATTCTGCTCCTTCCTTTGGAAACATTAGTCAGGCACCTGATTAATGCGCGCAGGGTAAGCTCCGGACAATTCTGGGATAAAGGATTTTATGATTTATAAATTAACCGGACACCCGTCGAAATATTGCATCTAGACTTAGTCTTCGGTAGTTTGTTCTGCTTTTAACGTAACTACTCACCCCCCATGTAGGAGCGGCCTCATGCTGCGCTAAACTTGGTTTGATTCGCGCCCTGAGGCCGCTCCTACAACTTTGCGTCATTGCGCACTCTGCGTTAAAGATAGTCTCGTTGGCGTGCAACTGAACGCCCCGGTAGTGCAAAGGGGGGCGAGCGGTTACCGCAGTTGTTTTTGTCGGCCTGTGGCAGTGCGTAGGGTGGGCACCGCCCACCAGTCGTGCGTTTTGACAGGCTTTATTGGTGGGCGGTGCCCACCCTACGCATGCACCAGCCGTCACGAACACGGAATGGTGCGTTGCTGCGCAACATACCCTGCCACACTAGGGTTCGCTCCGCGCACCCCAATGGGCTGCTTTGTCGGGGTGTAACTGAACACCCCAAAGTGCAAAGGGGGGGCGAGCAGTTACCTTTTAACAATAACGATCAGTAACTGCTGAGTTGATTCTCATACTAAGAAAAAACAAGGATGTTGTGTGACCACTGCGTGCCGATTTAATCTTATCAAGATACCGTCAGAGGGAATTATAGCTACTATCAGCGGATATTCCGCTCTGACTCTGGTTTGGTGACCCTGGTTTGGTGAACCTGGTTTGGTGTGACCCTGGTTTGGTGACCCTGGTTCTGCAGCCCTGGTTCTGCGGCCCTGGTTTTGTTTGGGCTAACGCGCTTCATAAATGCTGAGCGCTGGTCCGCCGGATTTCGGTGACCTGGTCCAGGTATTGTGCGCCCCACTTTTGAAGCGTCTGAAGTATTGGCTCTAGTGTCCTGCCAAAGGCTGTCATCGAGTATTCCACTTTCGGTGGAACTTCCGGGTACACGATTCTTTCTACGATCTGATCCGCTTCGAGTTCGCGCAATTGCCGGGTAAGCATCCGTTGCGTTACGGCGGGCATCAACCGCCGCAGTTCGTTGAATCGCTTGGTGCCGCCCAGGAGATGAAACAGAATCACACCCTTCCACTTTCCGCCGATAACCTCAAGGCATGCCTCTACTGGGCAGCCAAAATCACAGTCGTAACGTTCATGCCTCATAACTCACCCGCCGGTATACATATTGATACTACGTGACAAAAATGTGCGTTCTTACCGAAATGTATCCAATCGTATAACATCTTTTCCATCACATTTCCAGCGTATGAATTAACTGAGTTAAGGAGGTACACCTATGGACGTTGAAACCGCTATCACCTCACGCCGGGCCATCAAGCAATTCGACCCTGAGCACCGGATGACAGCAACAGAAATCGAGAAACTGTTGTCACTTGCCCTGTTTTCTCCGACCGCCTTTAATATTCAGCATTGGCGCTTTGTTCTAGTCCGTGATCCTGCATTAAGAGCGGAAATAAGATCTGTGTCATGGATGCAGCCGCAAATTACCGATGCTTCGTTGTTGATTGCGCTGTGCGTGGACATTAACGCATGGGCCAAGCAACCGGAGCGATACTGGCGCGATGCTCCCGCCGATGTCCGCGAAGGTATTGTGGACGCCATCAACAGTTTCTATACAGGCCGCCCACAGCTGCAACGCGACGAAGCGATGCGCTCTTGCGGTATTGCCGCCCAGACCTTGATGCTCGCGGCAAAAAGCATGGGCTACGACTCATGTCCTATGGATCTTTCCGATTTTGATGCGGTGGCCAGTATCCTCAACTTGCCTGAAGATCATGTAGTCGCCATGTTTATCGCCTTTGGCAAAGGCACCCGCGATCCGTGGCCTCGCACCGGCCAGCTGTCCAGCGCTGAAGTGATCGTTACCAACCGATTCTAAATATGCCAAGTTCGGATTCAAAGTTCGGCCGAACCTGCGCGACTCATTGTAGGGTTAAATAGTAGTGTTAAATAGTAGTGTTAAACAATAGCGCCAAATTTTGGTTGTTTTAATGTCTAACCCGCCGCTGTTAGATATCAAAAAAGACAATTTACAAAATCGAGGTCAAAGAACAATTAACGCTAATATAAGCAACAATTGTTCTCTGACCCGGATTTTATGACTTAATTTGGACTTAGGGTGAGGTCGAAATGCTCGCGCCAGGCGGTGCGTGCTGGACGCGGGCTGCCGTCGTAGTTGCGCAACGCCATGTTGCCGAAGATGCGCAATAAGGTTTCGCCGGTAACACCGCCTGCGCTGTAAAAGATATCGGCAAGCACACAGGTATCGCTTGTTACCGGGTCGCAAGGGCAAGTGGCGGCGGCAGCGCCATCCAGATAGTCGCGGTTCAGCCACCAGATCACCGCCTCGAATTCCTGGGCCTGCGACTCAGTCAGCAGCCAACGCAGATAATCGTCCTGCTCCGTGTTGTTGGCGATTGACGCGGGAAACAAATCCATGCCGCAACTTTCCGTACCGCTATGCGAGTAGCTCTGCAACACCTTCACCGCCGCCCAGCCGGTTTCCGCAATCCAGATCTTGCGCGCCGTGGCGCTTTTCACACGCGCATAGGTGTCGGTTGGGAAACTAAAGGAATAGTCCGGCAGGTATTTCCAGCCGATCGGATAAGTCGAAAACGCGATGCGGTCACCGGGTATGGTCAGCGCCTCCGACAGCCGCTGATCAAAACAGGCAGCCAGGGCCGTGCCGGCGATACAAGCCGCCTGAGGATCGGAAATTCCGTACATGTGTTCCATCTGGAACGTCGGAAAGACCACCAGCGACGGATAGGCCGTTTTGATGGCATTGTGCACATCGCTGTACCACGCAATCCATGCCGCCTTCTGGGACGCACACTGGCTAAACGGAATGTTCATTTCAACGGCCGGGCTGACGTAGAGCGGGTCAACCAGATCGATGAGGTATTTGACGTACGAGATATAGGCTGTCTTGTAGGTCTCAACGTTCGCGTCGGTGGCAAACGTATAGCAGCCGCTAGCATCCACCGGCGCCCAATTCTCGATCTTGTTGCCATTCACATCGAGCCTGGCGGCCAGCGTTTTGCGCGCACCCAGCGGCGACGTCGCGAGATACAGCGTCTTGCCTTTGCTCTTAGCTTCGTTGGCAAAGTTCGCCCACTGCGTGACCCATGCTTCCGGTGGCGTGCAGCCCGAAGCATTGCATTGCTCCCAGGGCACGCCCCAGAAGTCGTCGACATGGAGCGAGAGCAAATCTTTGTCTTCCAGGTTCTCAAAACGCCAGTCGGGGAATAGCGTCGCCGTGGCGAAGAACGGGGTGGCGCCCATCCAGAAGGACCGCGTCGGCCCGGGATTCCCCCCGTCTCCGCCGTCACTGCAGGCGGATAACATCAAGGCGACGGCGGCAGTTATTGAATAAACGGACCTTTTGTATTTTAAGCGGCTGATTACCATTGTTGTGCGATAGCTTTCAGGGTATTGGCGCGGGCTGCTTGCCCCTTCATGGTGATTAAGCCTTTATATAGCACAGAGCATAGGAACTATAAACTCCTTTTTTCCCTTAACATCTACGTGCTGTTGCCTTTTAAAGCCGGTTTTTGCTACCAACAACCGGCGATGCGACCCCAAAGCGCTCGCCACGCCAAAAAATTCACCCCTGAACGTCTATTTTTCCGCGCATCCGGAACTGCTGGCCGGACAGGAACCCGCCGCCTGATTCAGCCACTTTCCCTTTCGATGCGCAAGTATCTTTTTGTTGACAACCGGGTCTTCGATGTTTTCGATAATACGCGAAACCGGGGTCGAAACACGGACTTTGCTAATTCAAATTATCGTATCGTTATGATCTACGAATACAAGAAGCAGGCGGGAAAAAGGAACTGGAAAACTATGGTTCAGGTGGGGATTATTGTTATTATTAGCCGATATTTTTCACGGACTTTGGTGTTAATGGGTTTGCAATGACGTTAAAATTGCTAACCGTGCTCTATGCGCGGGTGTCAGTAATGATTGATGAATGGATCACCATACCGGGGCTAGGATGCAAATGAACGGGAACGCCGGAATGAGATTGCGGGTACTGCCGCTGCGCCGCTCGTTCGGCTATGCCACGGCGCTGGTGGTGCCGCTGACGTTGCTGCTGCAATACGGCGGTATTGATATCTGGGTCGCTGATCACTTCTACGACTTTACGAAGGGGCGTTGGCGGTTTGCTGACAGCTGGCTCGCCAATACCGTAGTGCACGACTGGGGCCGCAATATGATCGCGGTGATCTTCCTGCTTAGTCTTGTGTTGCTGGTGACTAGCCTGTGGCGCCGTGGTTTACGCCGCTGGCGCCGCGAGCTTGGCTATCTTGCCGTCACGATGCTCTTGACCACCGCACTGGCCGGCATCGGCAAACACCTCACCAACGTGGATTGTGCGAGGGACCTGGAGCGATATGGTGGCAGCCGGCCCTATGTCGAATTGCTGGCCGACAAACCCGGCCACCTGCCGCGCGGCGCCTGTTTTCCCGGCGGCCACTCCAGCGGCGCCTTCGCCCTGTTCGCGCTGGTCTTTCTCACCGCCCTGCATTGGCCGCGGTACACGCCACATGTTGTCACGCTGGTGCTCATGCTTGGCCTGAGTTACGCGGTCACGCAATGGGGGCGTGGCGCGCATTTCCCCAGCCATGACCTCTGGTCCGCTTATCTCGCCTGGCTGGTGGCGCACGGTCTTGCGGTGGTGATGCTGTTGCGTCGCCGGCCACGGCATTACGACCAACAGGAGAAATCTGTTAGTTAGGAAAGTGGCTCTGAGATAGAGATTTCCCGCGCCCTTTAGGGTGCTCGGAAAGACTATAAGCCGAAAAATCAGAAGTTGCTTTATTTTATTCACGCCGGCGAGCGAATCGAAGACTAACATAACACAACAGTGGCAGTGTTAGGAAAAGGATATTTTAATTAGACAAAAAATATTTATCGATATGGTACTTTTTCATTTTCTCCCACAAACATTTTCGGCTAATGTTTAAATGTTTGGCGGTCAAATTAATGCGCCAGTCGTATTTTAATAACATGGAATGGATTTTTTCTTTTTCCAGCGTTTCAAGGTATGTTGTCAGTGAACCGCTACTGGTGCCGAACATTCTTTCAGGGCTGGCGGGTAACAGATCCCGAGCCGTTAATACTGATCCGTCGCAAAGGATGCAAGCACGTTCAATTGTATGCTTTAGTTCACGCACGTTACCAGGCCATTGGTGATTTAATAAGGCTTCTTGGGCTGAATCGTCCAACGCATAGTGTTTCCCGGGGTAATTATTGTGGTGCTCCTTGAGAAAACGATCGGCGAGCCATAAAATATCTTCTTTTCTTTCCCGCAACGGCGGAATTTGGATGTGTATAACATTAATTCTATAAAACAAGTCCTTCCGAAATTCACCATCATCCGTGAGTTTCTGCAAATTTTTATTGGTTGCAAAAATCAATCGTACAGACACTTGGACGTCTATTTCACCGCCAATCCGCTTAAACCTCCGATCTTGTAGCACACGCAGCAGCTTCATCTGTAACGATAAAGGTATATCACCTATTTCATCCAGAAATAACGTGCCTCCGTGGGCTTGCTCGAACACGCCTTTATGGGTTTTTACCGCGCCGGTAAAAGCGCCTTTTTCATGTCCAAATAATTCGGACTCGAATAAATTATCAGGTATAGCGGTACAATTCGTGGCTACGAACGCAGCACTACCGGTTTGCACGTCATGTAAATGACGGGCAACTATTTCTTTACCAACCCCTGATTCACCGGTAATCAAGACAGGGGTTTCTTTATACTGGCCAATCTTTTTCAATTGTTGTTGGACAGTTTGCATTTCGGGCGAGATGCCCAGTTGTTCCAAAAAAAAGCCATCGGTCGAACAACTAATGATGGCTTTAAGTTTTTCGATAAGTGAATTTGTATCAAAAGGTTTAATGATATAATCTTTCGCTCCCATTTTTACTAAATCAATAGCGTGTTCCACCGTTCCATGGGCGGTCATAAAGACCGTGGGTGGCACTCGCGGCACGTCCTGCAATAACCTTTGAAACAAATTACCGCCGCTCATATCGGGTAAGTGAATATCGCATAATAGGACGTCGTAGTTCTGCCGGGAAATTTTCTCAAAGGCATCTTGTGCGCGCCTGCATAAATCAACGTTAAATCCTTCCACGGATAGCCTAGAATGTAGTGCCTCACCCATTATGACATCGTCTTCTACTAAGCACACATTAGTTGGTAGACGCATTTATAGATCCTCAATAATCTAGGATTGCTTATATACTCACTTTCAAACTCCGTGAATTCTTAATTTGCTGTCACACCAATCGTAGTAACGAGATGACGTATGATGTTAAGCATGATCCATAATCTCAAGCCGCTACGATCGCGGCTGCTTATGAAGTAATGCGGTTGGAATAAACGCTGGAGATTTTGTTTAAGATACTAATAGGGTCTAGGGTCGCCAACGTGTTTTGCGTTTCTTCGGTGTAGAAAGTAAGGTACACCGCAGATCCAACTGAATTCCGATTCGCTTTTTAAGCGGCGGGCAGTTATTTTGCCGGAACTGTCCCGTTGAATGACGTGAATTGGCCGCATCAAACGCAATAGAAAATAGTCACACCAGCCGTTTAGAACATAGAATATTCCACCTAAAACGACGGGGATTATGTCAAATATTAACAACGGCGTTTCGCCTTCTGCTGACACAGAAGACGGATATTAAGAGTATGGGGTACTACTAAAGGAAGGGCTTAAAGGAAGGGCTCTGCCTGCGACATTTCGCATGGCCTGATTTGCTACCGCCGCATTGCTGCCCCGCCCAAGACGTGACTGCATGCTGCTCACCCTTTACCCCGAATGTTATAAGCCTTATTCCTCATGGCGTCCCGCCCTGGGCACATATTAAATGCAGTTTTTGTTATTCGTGAGAATGTAACTAGCGACTTAGGCAAGGTCAATTCTTTTTTTTGGTTGCTGCTAAAACTGCGTTAATGATGTTACTGAACGGTAACGCGTGCATGCTTCAAATGTAACGGGACGGTAACTAAGGATGCAGTCGGACGAGGGTTAGGTGCTGAAAACTAAAGTAAATTTAGTTTGGCATAAGTATTGTAAACATAAAAGCAAGGCGAGTTTAGCCATATCTTGTCCAAAACGACAGTCTGTATGAATGCTAAACAATGTAAGCGTTCACTTAAGGCTTAAGCCGCGAAGGGCGGCGTAATTTGTTGGGTGAAGGGGAAGGGTGATGAGAGCGCGGCTTAGTAACGACGTACTACCATCCATCATCCATCCATTAATTCATTATTTTATTGGCCATTGGCGATTTTATATGAAGGCGGCAATACCGGTACATACAGCGGCAGTGCAGTGGCAGGGGCTGCAGGATTAGAAAATAGCACGCAATAGCCACAAAACAAATTTTACACAGAATTAAACACATGGGTGGGAAAAAATGAACTTACGCATGGGTGGGAAAAAAATGAACTTACGAAGGATGCGCAACACCTGTTTTAAGCTGATCTTGGTGCTAGTCATATTGTTATTTGTCCATGCTTGTAGTTCAGGTACGGATAACACGGATAACTCAGTTACGGATAACAAAGAAAGAACGCAATCGCAAACTGCCGCGCAAGATCAAGTTGAAGGGGCCAATTTACGAGTCGCCACAACGGACCGCGATAGCAGGGGGAGCCGCGATAGAAGGGGTGAAAGAAGGGGGAGAGATTGTTCTAGAAACAACTCGTGTGATGATGACCACGATGATGATGACGATAATGATGACCACCAACCAGGCGGTGGAAACGACGGGAGTGTTAATATCATCGCGGTGCATAGTCCGGGGTCATCGCGGTACAACAGTAATTGCCTGCAATGCCATAATGAAATCCTGACTGCTCAAAGTTTAAATCCCAGCATACCCAACGCTCATGTTGCCATGCTGGCGTTTACGCCCGGCAACGCCAGCCGGCAGTGCATATGGTGTCATCGCGACGTTAGCAGTAATCTGGTTCAAGCCGCTTCCGCACCAGGGCCTTTTCATACGGATATACGAAAACTTGTTGATAGCCAATTATGCGCCATTTGTCACGGACCGGTAGGGCCGGGTAAGCGTTTTTACCAATCCGGACTTACTACGAATGAAAATCCGGATGGCGCGCAACTGTATCATCATCTTTGCGCCAGTTGCCATCGCGCGTTAGCTGATTCTCAAGTCGAGGGAGAATCGGCGGAGGAGATTTATGAAGCCATAGCTGAAAACGAAGGTGGAATGGGTCCGTTGAGTGCGCTGGCTCCTCACTGGATCCAAGCCATTACGTTGGCCTTGGGCGGAGATCCCACGTTACCGCCTGATATACCCGCGCCCGGCACGGGGGCCGCGTTATATCAGCAATATTGCGCTGGATGTCACGGTGGTTTGGCGAATTCCAGTAAGGCTGGAGCATCCGCCAGTCGAATACAAACTGCGATCGCCAACAATACCGGTGGCATGGGTCAGTTAAGCTCTCTTACTGCCGCGCAGATTCAGGCAGTCGCCGATGCACTGAGCGGACAAACACCGCCACCCGGCGGTGGCGGCACTGACGGTGCGGCCTTATACCAGCAAAACTGTTCGGGTTGCCATGGGGCTTTGGCCAGTTCCAATCAAGCCGGGGCTACCGTCAATGAAATACAAAACGCCATCAACAGCAACAGAGGCGGCATGGGTCAGTTCAGTTTTCTCACCTCCACGCAAATCCAGGCGATTGCCGCCGCGCTGAGTGGTCAAACACCGCCACCCGGCGGTGGCGGCACTGACGGTGCTACCTTATACCAGCAAAACTGTTCGGGTTGCCATGGTGCTCTGGCCAACTCCAATCAAGCCGGGGCTACCGTCAATGAAATACAAAACGCCATCAACAGCAACAGAGGCGGCATGGGTCAGTTAAGTTCTCTCACCGCAGCGCAAATCCAGGCGATTGCCGCTGCGCTGAGCGGTCAAACACCGCCGCCCGGTGGCGGAGGCGGCGGGAGCACCGATGGTGTGGTTTTGTATCAGCAATACTGTTCCGGTTGCCACCGTACGCTTGACAATTCGCGTGTAAGCGGCGAGTCCGACAGTGATATTCGAGACGCCATCCGCGAGAACGAAGGCGGCATGGGTTCACTGAGTTTCCTCAGCAGAGAACAAATCCGCGCTATCGCAGCTGCGTTAGACGACTAAGTGGGTGGATGAATAGAAAAAATACTACGGAGGTATAATTAACATGGCCAACAAAATAACCGGCGATTGGCTGAATCCATCCATTAGTCGCCGTCTGTTTTTAAAACTTAGCGGCACCTTGGCTACGGCGTCCGCTGTAAGCCCGGTATTCATCAAATCCAATCCAGCGAGCGCTGCTGTCGATAGCGCAATAATAATAAAGACCGGTGAGAATCCTCCAGACCCCGTGGAAGCCGCGGAGAACCTGATTTACAGCGTCTGCCAGATGTGCCACTCCCGCTGCGGTGTCAGAGCCAAAGTGATCGATGGAGTGTTGGTAAAACTGGACGGTAATCCTTATCACCCGAATAACCGGGACGTTGATGAGAATAATTTGCCGGACCGCCTGCCGTATAATACCGCACCCGGAGATGCTTGGATGGAGATCGGTAGACTGTGTTTGAAAGGGCAGTCAGGTATTCAGACTATTTATGACCCTTATCGCATTCAACATCCGCTGAAAAGAGTCGGGCCGCGCAATTCGGGTCAATGGGAAACCATCGGTTGGGAGCAGGCCTTTAGTGAAATTGCGCATAAAATCAATGAACTGATTCCGCCTGAGGAACGTAACGAGTTAATTGATCCCAACCGTCCAGAATTGGGCAAGAAAAAGAATCAACTCGGATTTGCCCCAGGGCGCAGCGTGGAAAAAGAAATGAGCGAGCGCATCTGGAAAAACGCCTGGGGCACGGCCAACTACGGGCTAAGTCATACATCCATTTGCGAAGTGTCCCGCCACGTGGGTAATGAATTAATCACCTGGGACCCAAAAGGCAACGCAAACAGCATGGGCGCCGGCCGCAGCGAAGGCTGGCAAGCGGATATACTGGGTAGCGAGTATATAATTTACTTTGGCGCCAATCCACTGGAAGCGGATTTCCCTATGGTAGGGCTGGCGCGTAATTTAATGCAGTTTAAGCGTAACGGCGGAAAATACGTCAGCGTCGATCCGCGTTTTAACAACACGGCGGCTCAGGCGCACCAATGGGTGCCGATAACACCGGGCACTGATGCCGCATTGGCTATGGGTATGATTCATTGGATAATAGAAAACAATGCTTATGACGCAACCTATTTAAGCAATGCAAACCTGAGCGCTGCCAGTGCGGATGGTGAGCCAACATGGACAGATTCAACTTATTTAGTCGGCACGTTTACCGACGCGGATGGCAAAGAATTTCAGCGTTATATCACTGCGAAAGATGCGGGTCTGGCCGACGGCGCAACCATCATGGACGATGCCTATGTGGTCTGGAATGCCGGTACTATGGCGGCTAATACCAGCGTACCACATGGTGAATTGGAGGTAAGCCAAACCGTCAGTTTGACGGTCGACGGCAGCCCGGTTTCCGTATTGGTGAAATCATCTTTTACTTTGTTGAAAGAGTCGGCGATGTCCATGTCACGAACCGACTATGCGAACATTTGTGACGTACCCTTGAGCACTATAGAGGCGTTGGCCCAAGAGTTTATCAGCCATGGCAAAAAAGCCGCGGCCACAACCTACCGCGGTCCCATTAAACACACCAATGGTTTACATGCACAGCTGGCCATTCAACACTTGAACACTTTAATTGGTAACTATGATTGGAAAGGCGGGTGCACGGCCGGTGGCGGCGGCTGGAATCACAAATCCGGTGTGGTTAAGTTGGACAAGGTAGCGGGTGATCCAGGACATGAAGGTATACGCATAGACCGCGCCAAGACATTCTATAATCCCGAGGAAGCGGGCAGTTTATTCACCGGTTACCCGGCGAAACGGCCTTGGTTTCCTTTTGGTACGCACGGCAACTATCAGGAAGTCATTCCCAGTATGCAAGACGCCTATCCGTATCCCATGAAGGTGTTGATTACCTTTTGGAATGCTTGGCCGTACTCAACACCCTCCTTGAGAAAGGTATGGGAAGAAACCGTGGGTGATGAAAGCAAATTGCCATTGTTAGTATCCATCAGCCCGGTGATTGGTGAAGTGGCCGCATGGGCTGACTACATCCTGCCCGATACGGTGTATCTGGAAAAATTCTCCGTGCCCGGTATTCCTTGGCGCGTCAATAAGGGCACATCGTTTCAACAACCCGTGGTCGGCAGTTTCGACGGCAAGCCGATTGGGGTAAGTCCGGCCAATGGTGGTGCCGGCAACACTATTCCCATAAACGAGGGAAATGATTTCACGCCGGCTCTACCCGATGTCAAGGCGGTCTTGGATATACACATCGGTTTAGCCAAAGCATTAGGCCTGCCGGGAGTAGGCGACAACGCCTTGCTGGACGATAACGGCAATCCGGTGGGACACTTGCACAACGCCTGGGATTGGGCTAAAGCCATGTTGCAGAATATCGCCAATAGCGCGCAAAGCGAATACCCCGGCATCACAGTGGAAGAAATTCTTGCCAAAGGCGGCGTGTTCGATGACCCCACGGAGGAATACACCGGGCCTTATCTCAGTTACCAATACGGTAACATCATCCGTACTTTTTCTGATCCCATCGCCCGCACACGGGATTCGGTAACGGGAGAGTATTATAAAGGCACCCCGGGTTACTCCCCGGTGGCTTATTCCGACGGATCGTCTATCAACGATTCCGGCTATCCACTGCACATGATTACGTATAAAACCGTGCATCATGGCCAGTCAAGAACCAGCATCAATCCTTGGCTAATGCTTTCGATTCCGGAAAATCCCGTTGAAATCGCCGCCTCCGATGCGGCCCAGTTGGGTATTGAAACCGGCGACCAAGTACGGGTCAGTTCGGCGTCGAATCCCGAGGGTATAGTAGGTAAAGCGTTGGTCACTCAGCGGCTCAAACCAGGCGTTGTTGCTATATCCCATCACTACGGCCATTGGGAGCAACACGCGCGCGCTCATGTTATCAACGGCCAGGCCGCGGGTCATGATCCCAGCCGCGGGGCGGGTTTGCAGCCCACGCAAATTATGCGTACGGATAAACTTTATCCCAATGTAAGCCTCCAAGAGCCCGTTGGGGGAAGCTGCTCATTCTATGATACTTGGGTGAAGGTCGAAAAAATATAAGGAGGTAATCAAATGCCGCAACTCGGTTGGTTAATCGATTTGGATAAATGTACAGGGTGTGATACCTGCATGGTGGCCTGCAAGGCTGAAAACAATACCCGGCCACTGGGTTCGCCCATGACGTTTAAGAACGGCAGAGGTGCGATGCCCGATCATGTCAGCTACCGCTGGGTGGTTAAACGCGAAACCGGCGTGTATCCCCATCCCGTCATGACATTTGTTACAAGCTCTTGTAATCATTGCCAGCATCCGGCCTGCCTGGCGTCCTGCCCGGTATCCAACGTAAACGATCCGTCCAATCCCAACAACGCTATTTTTAAGCGGGAAGAAGATGGCGTGGTGCTTATCAACCAGGACGTTTGTATCGGCTGCAAGAACTGTATTCAGGCTTGTCCATACGGCGCTCCGCAATTTAATTCCGTTACGCAAAAGGTCGAGAAGTGCACGTTCTGCGTTCACAGGCTGGAAGCGGGATTATTACCCGCGTGTGTCACATCGTGCGTGGGTAACGCGTTGCATGTGGTTAGCGACTTTAATGTGGCGGAGTCCGGCCTTAACGCGCCGGACGGGTTTGCTGACCCCGCTCTTACCGTGCCTTCGACGAAGTTTGCGACCGGGTGATATATTGGTGAGACTTCTCTTTGGGCGGGATTTACGAGGTGAAATCTTCTGCGCAGCGAGACTTAAAAAACTTTAACCACTGTCTCCACCGGAGGCTATCATAAAACCACCTGCTGCGCGGGTGGTTTGCTATTGCACGGGAAGGTATGGGGGGGAGATGTCCAAGGATCAAGACGATCAAAATAGTAAAAACAAAGCCCGGTTTTCGACTGGTGCGGCGCCATTGAACGAATATACAATTTCCCATAGTGAGCTTGAGTATGAGCTGGCCAGGGAGAAATTGTATGCGTTTTTGGCTTCCGTTTATTTGCAGCCGGCGTCCGGAGAATTTTTAAAGCAAGTGCAGGAAGTATCTTTGTTTGACAGCCTGTGCGAACTGTTTGCGGAAAACTCCGCAACGCAATTGAAAGCGTATTTCCAAATGCTAAAGCCGGAAGCGATTGAGCAGGAGGCAACCGTGCTCAAGCGGGTGTACATGGATTTATTTTCCGTGCCCACGGGAGCGTATGTGGCGCCATATGAAGACATATACAGGGGTAAGTCCCTAGATGGCCAGACACTTAAAGGTCCCCTGTTAGGCGTGCGGGCCATCGCCGCCAAAAGGATATACCGTGAGGCCGGCGCACGAATGGAGGAGACTTGCAGAGAACTGCCGACGCACATCGGCGTTGAACTGTCTTTCATGCGATTTTTGTGCGCCCAGGAAATCATGC
The DNA here is from genome assembly GCA_036507695.1 of Gammaproteobacteria bacterium. Lineage (GTDB taxonomy): Bacteria > Pseudomonadota > Gammaproteobacteria > SZUA-152 > SZUA-152 > JAKEGK01. The sequence goes on along the minus strand of DATCIR010000046.1, from coordinate 8,710 downwards.
ACTTGAACGATGGGCAAACACAAAGCGATGATTCAAGCGATGAGACGCCCTCGCAGGCCGAAGTCTACCGGGGTTATCAATTACGGTTTTTGGCGGAACATTTAACACGTTGGTTTCCGCTGTTGAACGAAGAGATACAACACAAATCCGGCCATATATTCTACAAATCACTGGCGCAATTAACCCATGAATTTTTGTTGGCGGACTTTGAGATATTAAAAAATGATATGATCTTCAGCGCGGCGGAGAATGCCGGCCGTGTTCACGCGGCACAATGAGGGCTGCAAGACATGCATATTGACTCTTTGGTGTATGCCGATACAAAAAAGTCTTACAAGCCGGCTCCTGTTACACAGTTATGTAAGCGGGTTCGTTTCCGGCAAAGTGAATGCCGCGAGTGTGTGGACATATGTCCCACTGAAGCGATTAGTCTGACGTACGGACCGGTTATCGGCGACAATTGCATCAATTGCGGTTTGTGTCAGATAGCCTGCCCCACCGAAACCTTTGAAGGTGAGTTCAATACCGATGTGATGCTCAAGGAATATCTGCAATCGGAACACGCCATTACCGATGGAAACCTTTATGTGCATTGCAGTGAAGCGCAGCCCCATACCAAAACCTCTTTCGGAATAAGGTGTGCCGGCAATATTACGGAAAACGGTATGCTTGCGGCGACGAAGTATAATGTAAAGCAATTGCGGCTGAGCACCGGCGACTGCAAACAATGCCGGTTATACAAAGGTATGCAACTATTCCAGCAGGCAGTGAATACCTATAAGCACTTGGCAAGATCCGTTTGCAACGAAATATTGGATATAAAAACTCGTGCAAAACCTAAGCCCGCACAGGCTGAAACCGCCGCTGTTAGTCGGAGAGTTTTTTTTAAAACAATTTCAGATAGTGTGGTCAAGCATGCTGCTCAGGGGATTGTTGAGAAAGAGCGGGCAATACATGAGTTGTTGTATGGGGGTCAACGGCAAACAGATAATAAAAGGGTTTCACCGCGGCGCGCCGCGCTGCGCCAGTTAGTGGGGGAAATCAAACAGCGCGGTGATACAGGTACCGCAAGTGCACCGTTGCCTTGGAAGGCGATGCGGGTAGACGAGCCAAAATGCGTCGGTTGCGGCATATGTGTCACGGTGTGTCCAACGGGTGCTTTGGAGAAGCAAACCGACGCTGTTCAACTGACTCGATATATCAATCATGGTCTTTGCACAAACTGCGGTTTGTGCTCCGAAGCCTGTCCTCACGGAATTATCGGTTTCGAACGCGCGTATACCATCGATGACATAATTGACGACGGCAGGACGGTAGTGGCGAAGGTGCCGTTAAATTCCTGCTTGTTTTGCGGTGAAATCGTCCCGGTATCCGAAGGCGAGGTATGCACCACATGCCAGAAGCGCCGGTTGATTCCCCTGTTCGTAAAACCGTATTAAAGAATTTTGATAGAGAAGCCGCATGAGCGATTCTGAAAAAAGCAATGTGAACAGCGAAAAGTCAGGTTTAACGGATTCATTCGGCCGAACCATCGACTACGTTCGCTTGTCGGTAACCGATCAATGTGACCTAAGGTGTTTCTATTGTTTGCCGGAACGGTTTAAAGGCTTTTCCGAGCCCGACCATTGGCTGAGTTTTGATGAAATCGAACGTGTCATCCGCGGTTTTGCGGAGCTGGGTGTCACCCGCGTGCGCGTCACCGGCGGAGAACCGCTAGTAAGAAAGGACTTGCCCAATCTTATTCGCCGTTTGGCGCATATTCCGCAATTGAAGGAATTGTCGCTCAGCACCAATGGAACTCGCTTGGATAAGCTGGCGCATGATTTAAAGTGCGCCGGGGTTTCCAGGGTCAACGTCAGCCTCGATACCTTAAATCCTGAACGGTTCAAGTCCATTACCGGAGGGAAACTGGAAAAAGTGTTGCGCGGTTTAATGGCGGCAAAGGCCGCAGGGCTCTATCCCATTAAAATCAATATGGTGGCTCTGCAAGGCGTAAATGATGACGAAGTGATGGACATGGTGGGGTTTTGCGTTGAACACGGCTTTACATTGCGCTTCATTGAAACCATGCCGATAGGCGATACGGGGCGCGAGGCCAGCAGTCACTATCTGAATCTCGATATTGTGAAACAAAGGCTGGAGAAAAAGTACGATCTAATTCCGGCGGTTATGGTCGGCGGCGGGCCTGCCCGTTATGTCAGAGTCGCCGGTACCGGGGTCACAATAGGATTTATTACGCCGATTTCGCGGCACTTTTGCGAGACGTGCAACCGGGTCCGTTTATCCACGGAAGGTTCGCTGGTTTTGTGCTTAGGCCAGAACGATGTGGTGCCTTTGCGCACGCTATTGCGCACGGGCATCAGTGATGAGCGTTTGAAACAAGTATTGCAGCAAGCCATTAAGCATAAACCGCATCGCCATCATTTCAATGAAAAACCGCAGCAAATAGTACGTTTTATGGCGCACACCGGCGGTTGAATCCACCAGTTTGTTCCCGCCGGTGATTTGCGTTAGCATTCACCTTCGGGTAAAGGCGTCGCTGTCAATGCGTTGCGCTTTATGAATAAAATATATGAATAATAAGTTTGGGCACAACAACAATAGATGTTGAAAGAACAGGGATTGAAATATTCCCCGTGCGGTTTATGCGCTTCAGGGTATTCGAACTAGCGGTGTCTGAATAGGGCTGGCGACAAAGGCCAATAAAGAAAAAGCTGCTTTAGATAAAAACCCCGCCCCGTTCCCGCGTTGCGGGAAGGGGCAGGGTGCATTGCCGTTTGTTACGTTGATGCTACGTTATGGAAGCGGCGTTTAGTCCGCCCACAACGTAATTGCCACAATAATAGACTTATGTTTTACTTTCTTTTAAGTAAGAGGTGGCGAGCCGCCGCGGACACATGAACAACGGAAAGCATGATTTGGCAAGGATACGACCGGGACGAAATCACCAGTAAAACAACCATGCTCCTGGTTTTGAAGCCGGGTACTACCGCTGAAAAAATGTGACAAAAATGAATAGTCGTGTTCCTGTGTCGCTAGAGTGAAGGGATCTGCGCGCGCCAGTCGGTACTTAATGACTTACCGGCGATGTAATTCTTACGCGCCAGAAAAAGTGTTTCACCGTTTTCATATTTATAGTCAAAACCTGCGGTGGCCCGCATTACAGTATGGGTGCAACCGGGTTTGATGCGTTCGTGCAGTTCAATCATGATTACGCCGATTTTGTGTATCCACTTTGTTACGTTTTCAAAGACCTCCTTTTCCGCACCTTCGATATCAATTTTTAGGATATCAATAAATTCAAGATTATAGTCCGTGATAAGCCGGTCCACAGTAACACCAGGGGCCTTGCCGGCATAGGCGCCATGGTGCGTTTCAATTTGCGCATGCGTGCGAAAACCCCACGTGCCGACTCCCGGGTCGGCAATTACAATCTCGGCATTAGTATTCCATAATGCGGCTTTGACAGGCACGATAGTGGGGTAAGGCCGGGTGTTTTTACGCATTAATTTGAAATTGGACGATTCCGGTTCGATAGCCAATATGTTGGCTTGCGGGTATTTTTGTGCGAAATAAACCGAAGTGAAACCAACATTGGCGCCGGCATCGATTATCGTTTGGGGCGTCACCGCGAGATCAACATCATATCCGGTTTTGATAAAAATCTGATGATAGGTAGCAACATCAGAACTTCGTGTACGCAGTAGTACCGGTGTTGAGCAACATGGCGGTTGGACTTTAACTTCGGAGAATGGCTGGAGTACCCTCGATTTCATGGCAAACAAAATGCCCCGGTAGCCATAGGCGTCGTGATTTTGTTTCAGCCGTTGTAAGAAATTGTGCATCGTAACATTCCTTGTTACTCAGTGAAGCGCTGATTAAACGGTTTTTTGCTATTTGGTCCTCAGGCGAAGGCGTTGATGTCCGAAGTACGCACGCATGGATGCGCGAAAAAGAGCACCGTCAGGAACAAGCGCCAACCGCATACCGGGGGAACGCTTTATCCGGCGGTGTCGTCGAGCGATGTTTGCAGCCAGGATTTCTCGCTTCGCCCGGAATAATACTTAACCCAGAGGCTCTTTGGATAAAAACCCCGCCCGCTCCCGCTTTGCGCGGGCGGGGCAGGGTGAATTACCGGATGTTACATTATCAATTACGTTACCAATGCGGCTTTCAAACAACTATCAGCGTTGTTGCCACAAAGGACTTTCGTTTTAGCGCATTTTTTTCCTGTAAAGATCGGACGCGACAGCGTCACCGAAACGAATCTCCACGGCGATGCCATCGCGCGCGTTGACCTCTTGCGGATTGACCCTATTTTTTGACACTTCAATAGTGCCTTTCTTGAAATTGATCTTGGCCTTGGTTTTATCGCCTTTATATACGTAGCAATTCCTGCCGGCCGCCTTGAATTCCCCAAACGCTACGTTCAACAGTGTGGCGTCATCAAACCGCACGCCAATAACGTCCGTGGCTGAAGGGATCGCGTCATATTCGAAACGGGCCTTGAGCTTGGCTTCGTGCGTTCTGGCGTTGTAGCGGGCGTAAACCACGTCAATAGTGAGGTCGGATGGCGGCGGCGCCGCGTCTTTGACGGCGATAACCAGTTCGCTGTCATCTAAATAAAACCGGTGCCACACGATTTCGCCGTCGGCGTTGATCGACGAGATGCCGTCGTCCACGGTATTGTTCGATAGCTGAGTGGTTGTTCCTGAGTCTACTTGGTAACTATAGACTTCGTAGTCGGTGCCATCCCACAATGACCACACGGTGTCGCCGTTATCGGCCAGCGCCACATCGAAGGGGCCAAAACCTTGGGTGGTGGTGAGATTGACTGTCGCGGCGGTCTCGGCATTATAGTGCTTGGTATTCCAATTGCTGCTGATGGTGCGCCATACCACGTCACCCCGGCCGCTGACGCCATCGATAAACGGGGTTCTGGCGAGAGCTTCCTGGTAAATCACGCTCGCGGCACTGGTATCGGGATCGAAGAGGTTTAAGGCGTACTGTCCCGGCGAGGGCTCGGTGAACCACGCAACGTGCCCCTGGGAACCCACCAGGAAATTATCGATAAATTCCCCGGCGATGTCAGTTGTACTGCCGTCTGCGGCGAGATAACGCTTGATGGAGGTGGTGAAGTCATAAGCGGACCACACGATATCACCGTTATCCAGCAAGTACTGGTTGGTATCGATTGCGCCGGCGCTTTGGGTGATGTTGGCGACAGTTTGGGTTGCGGCGCTGAACAGCAGGATTTCCTGGTTGTAAAGTTCACCCGCCACGGTCACTTCGGCATTCCACGCGATATCACCGCGGGCGTTCATGCTGTGCTGGCCTTGGCGCGTGGCGCCGGGAAAATCAATGATATGGATGACATCATTTTGGGCGTCGTACCGGTACAGGAATGCATCTGCAGGACCACTCTGTTGTTCAAACCAGCTTACGTCGCCGTTATCGCTGATTTGCGGCGCAGTGTCGTGCAGGTCGTTGTTTGTTAATTGTTGCGTCGTGCCGGTTGCGGCTTGATATAAAAAAATCTCATGGTCACTACCGTCGGATGCCACACCCACCCATACCGCGTCGCCGGCGTTGTTGATCCGGTGGCTGTCGTAAAATACGTTGCCACTGCTGAGTTGGGATGTGGCGCCGCTGGCGGCATCATATTTGAAAACGGTCCAGCCGGTGTCCGTTGTATTAACCCAGGCTGTCCAAAGCACATCGCCTTGCGCGTTGATCTTTGCGTATTCGTCCGGGTAGGTGTTGTTGGTTATTTCGGTGGTGGTGTAGGTTGCCGCGTAAACATTGCACGTCAACAATGTACCGCAGAGTATTAATGCTGATTTGTTCATGGTCCGCCCCTTTCGTTGGTTGTTGTAGTTGGCTGTTGTCGAATCTATAAATCCAGCACTTTTATTTGTCATTTGTCTAACCCTCAAACAAACGAGCCGTAAGTCTAAACCAGTTTGTGAACATAAACATTATTACTTTCTTAAAACGTGGAATTAAAATTGCGATAGAGGAGGGGGTTGCACAACTCTTAGTCTATGTATTCAGTAGTGAATAACTAAATCGAAGCCCCAGAAACTAAGACCTGAAACGAATCAAAACCATGCTCCGAAACTATCGAGGGGTAGCCACTGAGGTATTATCAGTAGGCAGTATCAGGTGTACTCCTGTTATATTAATTAAAGAATAGTGGAGCCCACTAAAGAACCCAAGGCTTTGAGGTTGGTTGATTATGTCCGGTCAAGCAGGGTGATGCAGGACGCCGGCAGGACAATTCACGTTGATTTGCCCAGGCGTGCGTGGAATATCCCGCCAATTAACGCACGCTATAACCCCGTCCCTCCAGGCAGGCTTTCATGGCGCGTTGGTAGTCGTCGCGTTTGCGGCTTAAATCGGTAATCGAGAGATCGCCGGGCGGCTGTGTTGGATCATATCCGGCCTGATCAGCACCCCAACGGTGACAAGCGTAGCGGTCTTCCGCCTGCTGTTGTTCGCTTTGGCCTTGTTTAGGATAAATAAAGAGTTCATCCGCTATAAGCGGGGGTTCCGGTTCGGTCTCCGCGATGGGTGGACGGGTTACCTGATAGGCGTTAAGTTCGGGGCGCCACATATAATAAACATCATTGGCGTAATAATAAGGCGTACCGCGTATCCACACAGTCGCGTAAAAAGGCGGCAGGATAGGCACGACAATACCAATTGGTGGAATGCCCACGACGAAATTCGGGCCGGACGGGTAGTACCATACACCACCGAAATAAAAATAATCTCTATTCTGGTAATGTATGCGGTGGTGGTGGTGAGGCAAGCTTTGCACAGCATAACCCTGGCGGGGGTAACTGCGGTTAAGTTGAAAACGTTGGTCCACGCGATAATCGGGATGGGACTTTTCCGGTTTGCCGCGGTGATCATCGCGGTCGGATTTGCGGTCGGATTTGCGGTCATGGTCGTCACGATCGGCGTATACAGTGGCTGAGGGCGCGATCGTCAGGATGAGCAGTAATACAATGGTTTTTAAAATAACGGTTTCTAAAATAATGGTTTTTAAAATAATGGTTTTTAAAATAACGGTTTTTAAAATAATGGTCTTTATAATATGGGCATGTCTCATAGCTGTCGTTTCCATCGCGGCGTTTCCCTGGGGCTTTTTATTACTAAAGTTAAATACGCTTAGCATCAGTAGCACGCGCCGTTTTTACTGTACCGCGTACCCACGGCCTTCCAAACAAGCGGTCATCGCCCGCCGGTAATCCCGCGCCTGTTTTTCCACGCGCGCATAATTTTGTGAACTTCGTGCATCGTACTGTTGTTGAATTTGCGCTGCCTGTTGTTGGCGTGCGGCGTCGGAAGCGGCCCCGAGCATGGCGCCGGTGATCGCGCCAAATACCAGGCCAAATCCTCTGTCGTGGTGGGGCGCCAGCATTGAGCCCACAATCGCACCGCCCACCGCGCCCGCCGCCGTATCCGCTCCGGGCGGCGCGGCGGGCGTCACTTCGATGCGTTGATGCGGCGCCAGCTGCGCCTGGCCGGGATCAAAACCGGTTTGTTTGACGGCCCACAAATAACACTCGTACCGGTCGCGGTCCTGCTGTTGTTCGGATTGACCGCGGGTGGGATAAAAATACACGGTGGTGGTCGGTAACGGCGGACTCGCCGCGGGTTGTGCTTTTACCGTATAACCGGCCGGCGCGCAGCCAAATAGCGCGGCGCCAATTAAAATAAAAATGAACGGGACCTGTAACGCTGTCCGGTATGAGCTAGTGCGGTTAGTATCGTTTGACATAAGGGTCGCCCAATTCTTGTAAGCAATCAATTGTAAGTAATCAATCGTTAGCAATCAAAAACAGCAAGCAAACAACTTTAAATAAGAAATAAGTTGGCAACAGGGTAAATATCGATGGGAAAGCAGCGTACGAATTGCCAATGAATGCATGAACTAATGCCTGGAAGCTTTCGCGCGATTCAATCGCCGATAATTCGCGAGGTTCAGAGTCCATTTGAAGCCTATTGAGAACCACGCATTAATTCGCCAGCGCCTTTGAATTACCTGTATAGCATAGCAGGGCGGTGGTGAGAAGCAAAGTGAGGTGATTTCAATGCCTACCTGATTAATGTCAATTTTAAATCAAAATATTATGCATGGCGCTGCGCCTGCTGTGAGCTAGGCAATGACAGTTGGCGAGGCTCCGGGTCTTGAGTTACGTGAAATGCCGTGGATAAAATAGTCCGGCGAGGAGGCCTGAGATGAAAAACATTTTGAAATATGGGAGTGTGCTGATTGCCGGTATCGTGAGCGAAGCGGCATTGTATGCATTCTCGACCGGGATCTTTTACACGGCTGATGATGCGCTGCCGAATAATTATGTGAAAGTGACTCACCGCATCGACACGGCTGGTCAACCAAGCACTGCGCAACTTCGGGGTTTAAAAGCGGCAGGTTATGACCTGGTCACCAACCTTGCAACGTAAATTGTGATTACGCATCTGCGAGTAAGCAAAGCGAAGTTTATTACTCCGAGGTTTAGTGACATCAATAGCATTTTGTCTGTTAAAACAAGCGCTGTTAAGCAGTTTTATTCAATAGACGTGTTTTGCTTTAAGCCCTGTATATTTTTCAACATAATTGTGTAAATTCACCGTATAAATAGGTACACTTTGCCAGTTACGAAGGGGTTTGGAATAGGGTCATCGGCATGCGTTGGCG
>DATCIR010000045.1:0-3694 GCA_036507695.1 Gammaproteobacteria bacterium | reverse complement strand
TAGCTTATCCACTTCCCGGTATTTTACCGCGCACACGCACTCCGCGTACTTGGTGGCCATACCCACCAATGCGGTACACCACATCCAAAATAACGCCCCGGGTCCGCCTTTGGAAATGGCCACGGCAACACCGGCAATGTTACCAACGCCGATGGTGGCCGCCAGGGCCGTCATCAACGCGTTGTACGGCGTAATGTCGCCTTCGTCGGTGGACTTCCTGCCCCGCCACAGCTGCTTGAAACCATAACCCAATTTGAGTATCGGCATGAACTTCAGGCCAATCGTCAGATAAACGCCAGTGCCCAGTATCAATACCAGCATCGGCACACCCCAAACCAGATCATTAAGACGCGCTACCGCGGCCATCATCATTTCCATGCAAACAACCTCACTGAGTGGATTGAACTACCATAGATAAGTTAATACTTAAAGTGCTTGATTTTTTCACCCTTGATATCGATTTCCGACATCGCCTCGATCCCCAACTGCAAATGAGCGTCCGCCCACTTTTTTATAACCGCTTTGTCCAGCTCTTCTGTTTTTATACCGTCCGGCGTCGTGGGCACATCCGACACCAGCAATAAGGCGCCGCGCGCTATTTGATTGTGATGGCCAACAATGAAAATAGTCGCGGTTTCCATATCAATCGCGATGCAGCGCAATTGCTGCAGTCTGTCGAGAAATTGCTTATCGTGCTCCCACACCCGGCGGTTGGTGGTATAAACCACGCCGGTGCGGTATTCGTAACCGTGGTCATAGATTTTCTGGGAAACAAACTTATGCAGTTTGAAAGAAGGCAATGCCGGGACTTCCGGTGGGAAATAGTCGTCACTGGTGCCTTCACCGCGTATCGCCGCGATCGGCAGGATAAAGTGACCGATTTCCGAAGATTTTTTCAAGCCTCCGCACTTGCCCAGGAACAACACGCCTTTGGGATGAATTGCGCATAACAAATCCATCACCGTGGCGGCGTTGGGTGAACCGATTCCGAAATTAACAATGGTTACACCGTCTTTATTGGTGGCCGCCTGCATGGGCCGCTCTTCACCATGAATATTGCAGTTAAACTGGTTGGCAAAACTGGTGACGTAATGTTTGAAATTGGTCAGTAAAATGTATTCGCCAAACAGGTCAAGCGGCATGCCGGTGTAACGGGGCAGCCAGTTCTTGACGATATCCAGATGCGTTGGTAATTGTTTTGTCATGCAATGGTTTTGTTCTTGCTATTGTCTTTTTGTAACTACTCACCCGTGGGCGCCGCTTTAACCTAGGCTGCACACGGGGTGAGTAGTTACGTCTTTTTTACTATTGGCTTTTTACGACTGGCCGCGAGCACCGCCGATAACTTATTGATAGTGTAGGTCATAAATGCCCGGCGTAAACTGCCGTTAAGCATATTTATGCAAGAACCTTGCACGATTTAACGATTGTGCGCCGGGAGTGATAGGTAACAAAGTTTTATAGCTGGCAAACACCATAGCCAGGGCTTCTCTCACGGTTGCGGCGTCGACCTGCTGCGGCGGGCAATCGATATAGCGTTTCAGGTTTTCCGTAAAGACCACGCGCGGCATTGTCCATCCTTGTTTTCAATTCCGTGATAGTTATCAGTTCCGTGATTTATGCCCTGTTGCTTGCTTGCGGCTGGATATTACTTATTGCTTGGGTATTAAAATCAGTTGACTAACTGAAAGTTAACGGCGCCGGCGCCGGCGGGACGGTTGGGGGTACTGTCCGTTCGGTTGGAAAAAAGCAATTAGCCAGAAACTTCCCCCAAGCAGTGCACCGGCAATGATAAAAACGAAAAACAACAATGAAACCAGGGTCTGGCTGATTAAACTAAACAGCAACCAACTGGCGAAACCCACCACGGTGCCGCCTGCTATATAATACACAACCGATTCCCAGCGTTTTTTCTGCAGCCAGAAATAACCACCCGTGCTGAACACCAGCGCAATGCCATAGGCTACCCAGCTGGCGGTGGAAATACTGGTTTGAATCTCCTGATTCTGGTGGAGATCGGATCCAAATACAAACGCCATGGTGAGATAAATAGCCAAAGGAACGATAAACGGGCTGGCTATCGCGCCGGCGATCAAGCGAAGTTTCTGAATATTTTCCATGTGTGAATCGTAACTAAAAAACCTGAAGCTGTAATCCTGAATGATCTGAATACAACGTGATCAATGTTATTCTGATTGTTTATATATAGTTATCAGAACGTTATCCGTAAATTTTAGAGCAAAAAATTAATAGTGCATGAGCGTTTATGAACGAATTGTTTTCATCTCGTCATGGCGCTGCGGCTACGCTATCCAGCATTATCGGCAGCATCCGCCATTGATTGACGGTCGCGGTCATTGATAGTGATCAGCAAATTTTCAATCCATTTTCAATCCATTTTAAATCAGCGCTTTGATCCGTTTCCACCAGCGTTTCGCCCGAGCAGGCGTCAGCTCGAAAATCCCACCGTCGGCCGTGTGCAGTGTTATTTTTGTGAGCGTCTTGTTTTGCAGCGCCGCCAATAATGGCGCCAACCACTGCGCGTTTAATCGCGATAAAGCCTGCCACCACAAGGCGGGATCCATGAATAAGGCGGGCGCATCAAGAAAATCCATCACCACCAGATGTGAACCCGGCGGCATAGCCAGCTTAAGCCAGTCATTCGCGGTTGCCGGCAAATCACAGTGCGGAATTTTGTTGAGCTTGGCTAACGCCAATGTCGATGTATGCTGACTCCAGCATTGCGCCCACGCATTGGGCCGCGCCGCGGCGACCGGCAAACGCCCTTCACCCCAGAACCAGATACTGTTAGCGGCGGGCAAGCCGCTTGCCGCGCGCGCCTGATTGACCGGATGGGAATGCAGCAGCATTTGCAATTCATTCATTAACGCATGCCAGGTTTTCGCCTCGCCGCCAGTGGGCAGAAATTCATATATTTTTTCCCCGGTCACGCTACTCAATGCATGCGTTTTAATCGCCGGCGCGCGCGGCATTTCCATGATCCATTGATTCGCCGTTAACAACTTTAACCGCCAGGGTTGATCGTCATAGGTCCCGTTGATATCGCTGATGATTTGCAGCGCTTCCTGCTCGCTAAACTCCAGCATACTGTTGCCTAACATCAACAGGTGATCACGATTGGGCTGGATCACCACCGGATCGCAATGCATATACCAATAATCGGGTGAAGTCTCATACCGCAGGGAATGCGCCAGCGCGGCCGCCGGCAAACCGGCATCGGCGATCGGCGGCATGCCAAACAGGCGCCATAAAGTTTGGTCCAGATTGCGCGCGGCAAAATTATTGTTACGGGAACGCGCAATAATAAGTTCCAGCGCAGGCAAGCGCTCCGCCGGCGCCAATAATTCACGGTACACCTCGTCTTCAAAGCGCCGCAGGCCGGGTAGTACCAGGGTGATGTCCTTGGCCATTATCAAACGTAACGCCTGTGCTGGTGATTCACTGGGGAATCTCAGGCGCGCGCAATCAACATGGCGTCACCGTAACTGAAAAAGCGATAGCGCTGTTCAATGGCATGCGCATACGCCGTGACAATAGCTTGCTTGCCGGCGAAAGCACAGACCAGCATCAGCAGCGTGGATTCCGGCAGATGAAAATTGGTTATCAATAAATCCACCATGCGAATCGGAATACCGGGGTAAATAAATATATTGGTCTCTCCCTGATAAGGATT
>DATCIR010000044.1:0-3839 GCA_036507695.1 Gammaproteobacteria bacterium | reverse complement strand
GTTTCATGCCGGCCACGGTCTTGCCCCGCGCGTGCAATGCATGCATAAGCGCCAGCGCGACCCGGGTTTTGCCCACATCGGTGTCGGTGCCAGTTATAAAATAACCCGCCATCGTTATTTTCCTGTGTGTCCAAGCCGGTCCTGAAAACCGACATTTACTGTCTTGGCCGCTTTCGATCCCAGTGGTTGAGTTTCCGGACACCAGGCATGTCCATAGACGATTTCATACGTGGCCGGTAATTTACCGTCGACGCGGAAGCGTTCGTACGCCTGCAGCATTTGCCGCAAGTGCGATTTTCCGGTCAACGCGTGCGGACGCTCTACGGCCGCATTATGGGCGCCGAGCAATTTCAGTTCGCGCATTAATTGAAAACCGTCATTAAAGGTTAATGTGAAGTATTCCATATCCATGACCGGGTCGGCGAGCCGCGCGCCTAATAAGGCATCGCCCACATCATGCATGTCAATAAACCGGTGCACATGCTGCCCATTGTCAATGCTGCGCCAACTATGCCGCAGTTCCTTCAGCGTGTCCGGTCCCAGGGAACTGAACATCAACAAACCGCCGGGTTTTAAAACCCGCCGGAATTCGCTGAACGCCACCGCCAAATTATTACACCATTGCAAGGTTAAGTTGGAAAAAATCAGATCCACGCTTTGATCGGCAAGTGGCAGGCGTTCGGCGTCGCCGCAGATAAAACCCGGCCGCTTCCCAAATAGTTTTTGACGCCAGGTCAATTTGGTTCTGGCTTTGCCCAGCATGTGTTCCGCGAAGTCGAGGCCGATAACACGCGCTTCCTTATAGGATTGACTCAGCCGCAGGATCAGGTCACCGGTGCCACAGCCAAGGTCGAGGATAATCTTTGGTGCAAGGCGAACGATGTCCATACGGTCCAGCAGGCGCTGTCCGACTTCACGTTGTAACGTAGCGGCGGTATCGTAGGTGTTGGCGGCCTTGTTAAAGGATTGCCGTGCGGCCTGTTTATCAATTGGCGCGTTGGGTGAGTCGTGATGATTCATTGATAAACTCAGAAATTATGCCGATAAACTCACTGGCATGGGACAGAAACGGCGCGTGGCCGGCGCCTTTAATAATCGCCAGCCGCGCGTTTGCCAGCAGTCGGGCGGTATCAGGTCCGGAATTGGCGGGGACCAGCGTGTCTTTCTCGCCCAGTACAATCAACGCCGGACAGTGGATGTTGGGCAGTTGCGCGCGCAAATTGCTGTTAGTGAGCAGGTTGAGTCCTTCGCGCAGCGCAGTCAACTGCGGCTCGCCATGGATAAACATTTTTCCCCGCAATGCCTTGATGGCGGGCCTCGCCTGTTCGCTGCCCAAGGTCTGGATGGCCAGGAAGCGTTGAATCGTCGCGCGGTAATCATCGGCCAGGCTTTGCGCGAAGCCCTGCATCACCTGCTTGTCGACAGCGTGGGGCCAGTCGCTGGAACGTATAAACTGCGGCGATCCCGCCACCAAAACCAATTTTTCGATTAACGCCGGGTAGCGCTGCGCCAGGTTTAATGCAATCAATCCACCCAGCGACCAGCCAACAATAATAGCGTCGCCGCTTAGGATCTGTTTTATCTCATCGCTGACAGCATCAAGGCTGTAACCGCCGCCCGCCGGCAAACCACTTTTGCCGTGGCCGGGCAAATCCACCGCAATCACCTGGCCGTGCTGCGCCAGCGCCGGTATTACTTCGTCCCACACTCGGCCGTTCAATGCCCAGCCATGCAGCAAGTAAATGGGTTTCCCGTTGCCAAAGGTTTGGTAATGCAGCATTACAACAACCGTTCAAGATGAGAAAGCAACAGCTTAACATCCCGTTCTTCGTGCGCTGCGCTAAAGGTAATACGCAGCCGGGCGCTATTTACCGGTACGGTGGGTGGCCGGATCGCGGATACTAGCAAACCGTGTTCAAATAACTGTTGGCTGACTTGTAAGGCTTTGGCGTTATCGCCGATGATCAGCGGCTGAATGGGTGTCGTCGAAGCGGTTAATGGCAAGCCCAGTTCAGCCGCGCCGCACCGAAAGATATTAATCAAAGTGGCGAGTTTATCGCGGCGCCACTGCTCCTGTTGTACCAATCGCAAACTGACCCGGGTTGCTTCCGCAATCGCCGGCGGCAGCGCGGTGGTATATATGTAGGTGCGCGCTTCCTGGATTAAAAACTCAACCAGGTTTTCATCGCCGCTGATAAATGCCCCAAAGCTGCCGAAGGCTTTGCCCAGCGTGCCCATCAGTACCGGTACATCGCGCGTGGCCAGTCCATGATAATCCGCGGTTCCCCTGCCCTTTGCGCCGATTACCCCCAGCCCATGGGCATCGTCGACCATCAACCAGGCCTGGTGATCCCGGGCGATGTTGGCCAGCGCCGGTAGTGGCGCGATGCCGCCATCCATGCTGAACACACCGTCCGTGACGATCAGTTTCTTGTTGGCGGTGCTCTTGTTCAGTAATTCCCGCAACGATTCACTATTAGCATGCCGGTAGCGGTGAAACCGGGCGCCGCTCTGTAGCCCGGCATCGATTAACGAGGCATGATTCAAGCGGTCTTCGAATACCGCGTCACCCTCGCCCAATAGCGCGGTGATGGCGCCGAGGTTGGCCATGTAGCCGGTGGAAAATAACAACGCGCGCGGCCGTCCGGTGAATGCCGCGAGCTCTTCTTCCAGCGCGTGATGCGCAAAACTGTGGCCGGAAATCAAATGCGCGGCGCCGCTGCCCGCGCCATAGCGTTCCGCGCCACTCTGCAGCGCTTTGATTACCTCAGGATGGTTGGCCAGCCCCAGGTAATCGTTACTGCAAAACGACAGGTACTCTTTACCGCCAATCGTGACGTGTGTAGATTGCGGACCGGCGATAACGCGCCGGGAGCGGTACAAGTGTTGCTCCCGGCGCGAATTCAGGGATTGCGCAATGGCGGTTTCAAATGGCGTTGACATGCCACACCTTACATCGCATGCGCCGATCGTTTGTGGTGAACCACTACGCAGAGGCGCGTGTGGCGCGGCGCTGTTGGGTGTCTTCGCGGGGTGATAGTTTCAGGTCCGACAGCATTTTCAAATCGTCTTCGACACGGCGGCCCTTAGTGGTCAGGTAGTCACCGATCATGACGCCGGACGCGCCCGCCATGAAAATCATGGATTGCATGTCACCCAGAAACTGGCGGCCGCCGGCAATGCGGATTTCAGCGCGCGGCAGCAAGTAACGGAATACCGCGATGGATTTTAAAATTTCCATGGGCGTTAGTGGTGTGCGGCCGCCAAATGGCGTGCCTGGTTGTGGATTCAGAAAATTCAGGGGCACCGATTCCACGCCCAGCTGGCGCAAGGTTTCCGCGAGTTCAATGCGCTGGTCCAGGCTTTCGCCCATGCCCAGGATACCGCCACTGCATACCCGCAAGCCGGCGGCGAGAGCGGCCTTGATGGTATCGATATTTTCCTGGTAAGTGTGCGTGGTGCAGACCTGGTCAAAAAAACTTTCCGCGCATTCGAGATTGTGGTGATAGTTTTCCATACCCATGGCTTTTAATTCCGCCGCCGTGTTAGCGTCCAGCACGCCCAGGCTGGCGCAACGGCCGATGTCGGAGGTTTGTTCCAGGGTTTGAAAATATTCCTTCAGTTGTTTGCGTTCCTTGTCCGAACGCACCCCCCAGCCTTTGGAAACCACGCCAAAGTCACTCGCGCCCCATGCGCGGGCCTGCTGTGCCTGGCGGTTGAGTTCCTCGCTGGAAATATAGTTATATACCGGCGCGCTGGTTTGGTGATGCCCGCTCTGGGAACAGAACGAACAATTTTCCGAGCAGTTGCCGGAACGCACATTGGATATGGCGCACACT
>DATCIR010000043.1:0-9203 GCA_036507695.1 Gammaproteobacteria bacterium | reverse complement strand
CGGAGGAAACATCATGGTGAGTCTGGAAACACCCGTGTGCGAATTTGGAAAACCGGCCATTGATTTTTCCTTGCCCGGTGTGGATGGCAAACAGTGGACCCTGCAAGACTGCATGGGGAAAAAAGGCGTGCTGGTCATGTTTATCTGCAATCATTGCCCGTATGTAAAAGCGGTTCGTGAGCGCTTGGTGCGGGATACTAACGAGCTAAAGACCCTGGGTATCAACAGCGTGGCGATTATGTCCAACGACCCGAGTCTGTACGAGGAAGACTCGTTTGCGAACATGAAAAAAGCCGCCAAAGATTATGGGTTTGGTTTTCCCTATCTGTTGGATGAAACCCAGGAAGTGGCCAAAGCCTATGGCGCGGTTTGTACCCCGGATTTTTTCGGTTACAACGTCAACCTTGAGCTGCAGTACCGTGGCCGCCTGGATGCCAGCCGCAAAGAAACCGCGCCACCGGATGCGCGGCGCGATTTGTTTGAAGCCATGGCCGCGGTGGCCAGAACGGGTAAGGGGCCGAAACAGCAAATACCCAGTATGGGCTGCTCCATCAAGTGGAAGGAATGAATAAAAATGAATAAATAAGTTTACGCCGCCCGGCGTTTTTAAAAATAAACACCGATGTTGACCACAAAGCCGCTCCAGCCAAAAAAGATATATTTGAGTTCTCCGAATCCCTTGCTGGTTTCGCTGTAATTGAAATTCATTCCGATGCCGAAGTTAAAACCCGTATCGGAGTCCGCGTAATTGATGCCGCCCAAACCATAGTAGGGTGTGCCCGGATTCAGAATCTGAAAATCCAGGTCCAGCACGGCTTCTTCCAGGTCGAAATCGAATGCGATCGCCGGAGCGATACGGGTTTTCGGGGAAAGCGGCTTGACATAGCGTCCCTCTGCCATCAAGGAAGAATTCTTGAAGTGGAAAGCGCCGCCGGCGCCAAATTGTCCCGAACGCTCGGCAAACGCCGGTGTGCTACCGCCGATTAGCATGGATACCAGCAGCGCGGCTGTCGTTATTTTGTGTTTGCCCATAGTTGAGTATTTCCGGGATGGTGTGGTTACGTATGTCGCTGAGTGGTAATGATACTGCGAACTTGGCGGAGATTGCTTCTTTATATAGAGTCTTGCCCAATGAGCGGGTGATCCGCGGTATCGGCAAAACCGGTACGAATATAGCGAAAACGCCTGCGCTGGTTTTATTATCTCCATGATATTAATAGAAATATCGCCTATCTGGCTACGCCTATTGCCCATTGCATTGTGATGAGGGAAAATACGCGGTTCTATATCGCGCCAGATTCGGCGACAGGATTAAAGTAGTTGCCAATGAAAAAGGCCATTTACCGGACGGGCGTTCAGAGTACAACGTTCAGAGTACAACGTTCAGAGTACAACGTTCAGAGAGTATATCGGCCAACGATCAGCGACAGATGGAATCAGTGGAAGAGGGCAGGTCTTAACCGCGCATATTGAAGGCTGATCAACTGAAATAACAATAATTAAAACTTCACTCGATCAAACTTTATTCCATTGACTATAAATTTTGCAACCCTGCCCCGATCAGGCAGTGTTGACGGCCTGAAGTGTGTATAGTTGCTTCCGGCTTTTCAGAGTAGGCAGGTAACTAAATGTATAGGGAAAAAGGGTATAGGAAGCAAGTGCGCACCAGTAAAACGGCAGAATATTGCCGCACGGAAACGGCAACAAATCAGCTGAGTTCAGGGATATGAACCGCGGTGCGAGTTAAGTTGCAGGACAATTTAAAATAGCCAATACAAGTAACTATAAAAAGTAACAAAAAACCATTCACATCCCGGCCCGGGAAAGATTTTTAAAACAGGTATTTAGGCTTTTAACTTTTTTGTTTTTAGGTGAGGAGAAGATATAAATGACATCGCGTAGAGAACTGGCCAATGCGATCCGTGCCTTGAGTATGGATGCGGTTCAAAAGGCAAACTCGGGACATCCGGGAGCACCCATGGGTATGGCGGACATTGCCGAGGTCCTTTGGAATGATCACTTGAAGCATAATCCAACCAATCCGAAGTGGGTGGATCGCGATCGTTTCATTTTGTCCAATGGGCATGGTTCCATGCTGGTTTATTCATTGCTGCACCTGAGCGGCTATGACCTGCCGATGGAAGAACTCAAAAACTTCCGCCAGCTGCATTCCAAAACCCCCGGCCATCCCGAGTACGGTTATGCGCCCGGTATAGAAACCACCACCGGTCCACTGGGTCAGGGCATTACCAATGCCGTAGGCATGGCGATCGCGGAAAAAGTGCTGGCCGCTCAGTTCAATCGTGATAATCACCACATCGTGGATCATCACACCTATGTGTTCCTGGGCGACGGTTGTTTGATGGAAGGTATTTCCCATGAAGCCTGCTCGTTGGCGGGCACCCTGGGCCTGGGCAAATTAATCGCGTTCTGGGACGACAACGGTATTTCCATCGACGGCCACGTGGAAGGCTGGTTCACCGATGACACCGCGAAACGTTTTGAAGCCTACGGCTGGCACGTGGTGCGCGATGTTGACGGCCACAATGCTGACGCCGTCAATAAAGCCATTCACGAAGCCAAGTCAGTAAATAACAAGCCGAGCATGATTTGCTGCAAGACCGTGATTGGTTATGGCGCGCCGAACCTGTGCGGCAGCCACGATTGCCACGGCGCGGCACTGGGCGTGGACGAAGTGGCGGCTACCCGCGAAAACCTGGGCTGGAAGCACGCACCGTTTGTGATTCCCAGTGAAATCTACCAGGCTTGGGACGCCAAGGCCAAAGGCGCGGAAGCGGAGAACCACTGGCACGATAAGTTTGACGCGTATAAGGCGGCGTATCCTGATCTGGCCGCCGAATTCCTGCGCCGCACCGCCGGCAAACTGCCCGCCAATTGGGAAAAAGACGCCAACAAATTTATCAACGCCACCATCGAAGCCGGCAAAACCATGGCTACCCGTAAAGCGTCGCAAGCGGCGATCAATGGTTATGGCCCTTTATTGCCGGAATTCCTCGGGGGTTCCGCCGACCTGACCGGTTCCAACAATACCAACTGGTCCGGTTCCAAAACCATCACCAGCACGGTCTGGGACGGAAACTATATATCCTATGGCGTGCGCGAGTTTGGCATGTCAGCGATGATGAACGGCATGGCCTTACACGGCGGGTTCATTCCTTACGGCGGCACCTTCCTGATGTTTTCCGAATATGCGCGCAACGCCTTGCGCATGGCCGCGTTAATGAAAATCCGCAGCATTTTTGTTTACACCCACGACTCGATCGGCCTGGGTGAAGATGGCCCCACCCACCAGGCCGTTGAACAAACCGCCACCCTGCGCATGACGCCCAATATGTCGTTGTGGCGCCCTTGTGACACGGTGGAATCAGCAGTCGCCTGGAAAGCCGCCATCGAAAGGACGCAAGGCCCCACCAGTTTGATTTTCACGCGCCAGGATTTGCAATTCCAGAAACGCACGCCGGAACAAGTGGCCGCCATCAGCCGCGGCGGTTACATCCTTAAAGACAGCGGTGATGCGCCGGATGCTATTATTATCGCAACGGGTTCCGAAGTGCAGCTTGCCATTGACGCGGCTACCGCATTGGAAACCAAGGGTAAGAAAATCCGCGTGGTGTCCATGCCGTCAACCGACGTGTTTGACAAGCAAGACCAGGCGTATCGTGAATCGGTGCTGCCATCGAAAATCCGCGCGCGGGTTGCGGTGGAAGCGGGTGTTACTGATTACTGGCGCAAATATGTCGGCCTGGACGGCAAAGTGGTTGGCATCGACCGCTTCGGCGAATCGGCCCCGGCCAAGGAACTGTTCAAGTATTTCGGATTTACCACGGAAAATGTCGTGAAAGCCGTGGAAGCGGTTTTATAACCGCGCCTGCGCCGCTGACGGCGTCATCCAGGAATTTTTAAACAAGATTTTTTTAACTAACTTTTGGAGAGAAGCTTATGACGATAAAAGTCGGTATTAACGGGTTCGGCCGCATTGGCCGTATGGTGTTCCGTGCGGTGGCGAAAGAATTCAAGGACATTGAAATCGTGGGTATCAATGACCTGCTGGAACCCGACTACCTCGCCTACATGTTGAAATACGATTCCGTGCACGGCAACTTTAATGGCGACATTTCCGTGGACGGCAATACCTTAATCGTTAACGGCAAGAGCATCCGCCTGACCGCCGAGCGCGATCCGGCCGCATTGAAATGGGACCAGGTCGGCGCGGATATCGTGATTGAATGCACCGGCTTGTTCCTGACCGAAGAAACCTGCCAGAAACACATCACCGCCGGCGCGAAAAAAGTGGTGCAAAGCGCGCCTTCCAAGGATTCCACCCCGATGTTCGTTTACGGCGTTAATCACACGGCTTACAAGGGTCAGGCGATTGTTTCCGCGGCATCCTGCACGACGAACTGCTTAGCGCCGGTCGCCAAAGTGCTGCACGACAACTGGGGTATTAAGCGTGGCTTGATGACCACCGTTCACGCCGCGACCGCCACCCAAAAGACCGTTGACGGTCCTTCCATGAAAGACTGGCGCGGTGGCCGGGGTATTCTGGAAAACATCATTCCCTCGTCAACCGGCGCCGCCAAGGCGGTGGGCAAGGTGTTGCCGGAATTGAACGGCAAACTGACGGGCATGGCGTTCCGCGTGCCGACCTCGGATGTTTCGGTGGTTGACCTGACTTGTGAATTGAACAAGCCCGCCAAGTACGCGGACATTTGCGCGGCCATGAAAAAAGCCTCTGAAAACGGTGATATCAGCAAGACCCTGGGATACACCGACGAGAAAGTGGTCTCCACCGACTTCCGCGGTAATGGCTACTCGTCCATCTTTGACGCCGAAGCCGGCATCGCGCTGGATGACACCTTCGTCAAAATCGTGGCCTGGTACGACAACGAATACGGCTATACCTGCAACATGCTGCGCTTTGTCCAGCACGTCGCCGGAAAATAAAACGCAAGCAGCCTTATGGTTTGCGCGGCGGTGTTGAGCGGTGGTTATTAGAACCTGTCACATCCGCCCCTGATGCCAACAGTTGTTGGAGTGAACTAATCCAAACCGGAAGCAAGCCCGGCCTGCGCAGGCCGGGCTTTAATTCGGCAAATACGCGAAACTAATACAGAGATTACAAGTAGAACCGTTTGTTAAGTTAATGTGGCTGTAATCGCAGGCGAATTTAACAAACGGTTTTTTAGAACTTAAAAATTTTTTCGGGAGAAGCCTATGTCATTTATAAAACTGACCGATCTGGATCTGGCCGGCACGCGCGTATTGATTCGCGCCGATTTGAACGTGCCGGTCAAGAACGGCAAGGTGACGTCCGACGCGCGTATTACCGCGTCCATGCCGACGATCGAACACTGCATGAAAGCCGGCGCCAGTGTCATTGTGATGTCGCATCGCGGCCGTCCGGTGGAAGGCAAGATGGATGAAGAAAACTCCATGCAGCCCATCGCTGAAAATATGTCAGCAAAATTAGGAAAAAAAGTACGTTTAGTGAAGGAATACCTCGACAAACCCCTCAAGGTGGCGGGGGGCGAAGTGGTGCTGCTGGAAAACGTGCGCTTTAACGTGGGTGAAGAGAAAGACGACGAAACGCTGGCCAAGAAATACGCCGCGCTATGCGACGTGTTTGTGATGGATGCGTTCGGCACCGCGCACCGCGCCCAGGCGTCCACGCACGGTGTCGGTAAATTCGCGCCGACAGCCTGCGCTGGCATACTGGTCGCCGAAGAACTGGATGCCTTGTCCAAAGCGTTGGCGAAGCCTGCCCGCCCCATGGTGGCCATCGTCGGCGGTTCCAAGGTTTCCACCAAACTGACGGTGCTGGAAGCCTTGTCGGAAAAAGTGGATCAGTTGGTGGTAGGCGGTGGCATCGCCAATACGTTCCTGAAAGCCGCGGGTTTCCCCATCGGTAAATCACTGTGCGAGGCGGATCTGGTTGATACCGCGAAAGCGCTCATGAAAAAAATGCAGGCCCGTGGCGCGAGCATCCCGATCGCTACCGATGTGGTGGTCGGCAAAAACTTCGCAGAAAATGAACCGGCCGTTTTGAAAAAAGCCAGCGACGTGGCCGCTGACGACATGATTTTTGATATTGGTCCCGAGAGCGCAAAAGTCCTGGCCGGTATCATCGCCAAAGCCGGCACCATCGTCTGGAATGGTCCGGTCGGAGTCTTCGAGTTTGACCAGTTTGGTGAAGGCACCAAGACCATTTCCATGGCGATTGCCAACGCACCCGGTTTCAGCCTGGCCGGTGGCGGTGACACCATTGCCGCCATTCAGAAATACGATATCTATGACAAGGTATCGTACATTTCCACCGCCGGCGGCGCCTTCCTGGAATATCTCGAAGGCAAGACCTTGCCGGCGGTTGCCATGCTGGAAGCGCGCGCCAAAGACTAAGCGTTAGCCATTTTTGTAACCTGGAGTAATACTTTGCAAAGAAGAACAAAAATCGTTGCGACCCTTGGGCCGGCAACGGATGATCCTAAGATCCTTGACCGGTTGATTGAGGCGGGCGCCGATGTGGTGCGCTTGAATTTGTCCCATGGCACGCACGAGGAACACCGCGAGCGGGCGGAGCGGGTACGCAACCGGGCGCGCGCGCATGGCCGCCAGGTAGGAGTGCTGGTGGATTTGCAGGGGCCGAAAATCCGCATCGACAAGTTTATCGACGGCAAGATCCTATTAAAGGAAGGCGATACTTTCATACTGGATGCGGCCATGGATCCAAATGCCGGCACGCAGGAAAGAGTCGGCATCGTCTATAAAAATCTGCCCAAGGATGTTGAACGCGGTAACACTTTGTTGCTGGATGACGGGCGCATCGAACTGTGGGTTGAAGAAAGCAACGGCACGGAAGTTAAGTGCCGCGTGGTGTCGGGTGGTGAATTGTCGGACCGCAAAGGTATTAACCGGCAGGGCGGCGGTTTATCCGCACCCGCACTGACGGACAAAGACCGTGAAGACATTAAATTAGCGGCGGAGATCCAGGCGGATTATCTCGCGGTGTCTTTCCCACGCAATGCGCACGACATCAATACGGCGCGGGACCTGTTGCATCAGGCGGGCGGCCTGGGCGGTATCGTCGCCAAGATCGAGCGCACCGAAGCACTGGAAGCGATCGAAGAAATTATCGCCGCGTCCGATGTGGTGATGATCGCCCGGGGCGACTTGGGCGTGGAAATCGGTGATGCCGCCTTGCCCCCGGTGCAAAAACGCATCATCCGGCTGTCGCGTGAAATGAACCGGGTGGTTATCACGGCCACGCAAATGATGGATTCCATGATTCACAGTCAAATTCCCACCCGCGCCGAGGTTTTTGACGTGGCTAATTCCGTGTTTGATGGCACCGACGCGGTGATGCTGTCCGCGGAAACGGCATCCGGCGACTATCCGGATAAAGCGGTCGCCGCGATGGATAGGATTTGCCGGGAAGCGGAAAAGCAGCCCGTGACCATAAAATCCGATCATCGTATCAATACGGTATTTGGCCGTGTCGATGAAGCGGTTGCCATGGCGGCGATGTATACCGCCAATCACCTGGGCGTGAAGGCCATCGCCGCGTTGACCGAGTCGGGTTCAACCCCGCTATGGATGTCGCGGATCAGCTCGGGTATCCCGATCTATGCCTTGACCCGCCACGTGAAAACCCGCCGTAAAGTCACCTTGTATCGTGGGGTTTATCCAATCAGTTTTGATATCACGAAAAAGGATCACGCGACGGCCAACAAGGAAATAATCGACGAACTTAAGCGCCGCGGCGTCGTCAGGGAAGGTGATTTGGTTATCATTACAAAAGGCGATTTAACGGGTATCATGGGTGGAACCAACGCCATGAAGATTATCCGGGTGGGATCGGAAGTCGCGCCCAGCGAGGAGTAGATTCTTGTAAGTTTTATGCAGGTTTAAATTGATTTAAAAGCTCTATACTTTATCTATTAACTTTCAACTTTGTAATAAACGGGAGATCGATTATGGCACTGATTAGTTTACGCCAATTATTGGATTACGCCGCCGAAAACAATTTCGGCATGCCAGCGTTCAATGTGAACAACATGGAACAGGTTCACGCCATCATGCAAGCCGCGGATGAAACCAACAGCCCGGTTATCATGCAGGGCTCCGCCGGAGCGCGCAAGTATGCGGGCGAGCCGTTCCTCCGGCACCTGATTTCCGCCGCTATTGAAATGTATCCGCATATTCCTATCGTTATGCACCAGGATCACGGCGGCGAGCCCGCGGTATGCCTGCGCTCCATTCAGTCCGGCTTCAGCTCGGTCATGATGGATGGTTCCTTGATGCCGGATATGAAAACCCCTTCCAGTTACGACTATAACGTTGAGACGACCGCGCTGGTGGTGAAAATGGCCCATGCGGGTGGCGTTTCAGTGGAAGGCGAGTTGGGTTGCCTGGGATCACTGGAATCCGGCATGGCCGGCGAAGAAGACGGTTCCGGCGCGGAAGGAAAATTGTCGCACGACCAATTGTTAACGGATCCAAATGAAGCCGCTGATTTTGTCGCCAAGACCGGTGTGGACGCCCTGGCGATCGCGATCGGCACCAGCCACGGCGCCTACAAGTTTACCCGTCCGCCGACCGGTGACATTCTGGCGATTCAGCGTATCAAGGAAATTCACGCCAGGATTCCTAACACCCACCTGGTGATGCACGGTTCGTCTTCCGTGCCGCAAGACTGGCTGAAGATCATCAACGAATACGGCGGTGACATGGGTGTAACCTATGGCGTGCCGGTGAAAGAAATCCAGGAAGGCATCAAGCACGGCGTGCGCAAGGTCAATATTGACACTGACTTGCGCATGGCGTCGACCGGCGCGATCCGCAAGCACCTCAAGGAAAACCCCTCCAACTTTGATCCGCGTAAATTCCTGATTGCGTCAACCAAGGCCATGAAGGATATCTGCAAGGCGCGCTATGAAGCTTTTGGTTGCGCGGGTCATGCGTCCAAGATCAAACCCAAGAGCCTGGAAGGTATGATTGGTTACTACAAGTAATATTTGAACTTGTAACGTAACTGCTTACCCCCTTTTGCACTTTGGGGTGTTCAGTTACACCCCGACAAAGCAGCCCATTGGGGTGCGCGGAGCGAACCCTAGTGTGGCAGGGTATGTTGCGCAGCAACGCACCATTCCGTGTTCGTGACGGCTGGTGCGTGCGTAGGGTGGGCA
>DATCIR010000042.1:0-9932 GCA_036507695.1 Gammaproteobacteria bacterium | reverse complement strand
ACGCGGTGGAGTGTGCGATTTTCAGAGTGCAGGGCTAGGCGCAAGGACGCGGAATGGTCGTTCCATTCCAAGGAGTTGCAACGCCGCCATGCGCTTTGAAAATCGTGCAATCCACTGCGTAGCGTTGCTCACCCAACAGGTGAACCTCGTTCGTGCATGAAAATTAAATGACATCATATGGGTAGCTATTTTATAAAGCGGTTAACTGCGGAATCTAGGTTAAACATACGATTTTGGCCGGTAAGGTAGAAATGCATTCGGGCGTTGAACAGGCGGGAAAGAACACGAAGCCGGCACGCATAGGTGTCGCCTTGAGTTCCGGCGGCGGACGCGGTGTGTTTGCGCATACCGGCTTTTTATTGGCGCTGGAGAAGTTGGGTATCGATGTCGCTGCCATCGCCGGTTGTAGCGCCGGTGCATTGGTAGGCGGGATTTATGCCAGCGGAACCGATTTGCATCGATGGTCGAAGCGCATTATCGAAGCGCGTACTCGGGAGTACTGGTCCCCTGATTCATGGCCACGTCTTTACTGGAACATGATTGTGCGAAAGGGGCGCGGCTATAACGGCTTGTCAGATACCCTGGCAGCCCTCGGCTTCATTCAAGAAAATCTGACAGCTAAAAGCTTTGAGGAATGCAAGATACCGTTTTATTGCCTCGCTTTGAATCTTTCAAAAAACAGCAAAGAGATATTTTCCGAAGGCGACCTTGCTCCTCGAATCATGGCCAGCGCCGCCATGCCGGTATTGTACCGGCCAGTGCTGATCGGTGGCGAATGGTACAGCGACGGCGCCACGATAGAACTTGCGCCGACCGAGGCAATATGTTGTAAGCATAAGCTGGATGCGCTGGTTGTTCATCATGCGGCGGGGCATCGTAAAGGTAGCGGAGCATTGGCATGGACGCAGAAACAGCCCTGGTCATTGTTGCAGTTGTTGAACTTATTGCTCTATCGACAGCGACCCTGGTATCTGTCAGAACAGCCGTTGACATTTCATCGCTGTCCCGGTGGCTGTGGGGCGCCGATTATCGTTATCGAGCCGGATCTGCCGGAGTTGACCTGGCCATTGAATACGGGAGGCGCCGAGATTCAAAACACCTCGATGATTCAGGCATTGAGTCTGTTGCAAGCTTTTGCGGACCAATTGAAAACCAATCCGGATAAATTGTTTTCGTCTTTTCCGGAAACTATAAGTGAACCACCGCTACACGGTGTTAAATGTAATGGTAAATGATCCCGTCTGTCCAATGGAAATCGATCCGGGTGAGGCGAAAGCCGCCGTGGACTATGAGGGCCTTACTGACTCATCGGCGTAATGAAGGGCAGCGGCGGTGTTACGGATACCCTTCCCGAAATCGTCGCAGCTTCGGCGGCAAGGACACCGGTACGCGACTGGTCTACGATGATGACCCGGATCGTTTAATCGGGCGTATGGCAGGGGTCTACACCGCCGAGCACTACAAGCACCCCTCCTGCTTTTGTCACGAATCGGAATCCGCCGGATAAACAAGGAGAAACGGATAAGTGCCAAGCGATCACTATATCTGGCTACTCTGGTCAAGCGCATTCCTGATTCCCTGGGTGCTTGTGTACCTTGTATTTTCATTGCACCGGCAGGCGATGCTGTGGGCGAGTCTGTTTACCATGCCGTTCGGGCTGACCGAGCCCTTGTTCGTGCCTGAATATTGGTCGCCGCCCAGCCTGTTCGATCTGGCGGTGAACACGGGATTCGATATCGAGAGCCTGATCTTTTGTTTTGGTATCGGTGGTATGGGGGCGGTATTTTATAACGTTATAGCCGGCCGCGTACCCCGCAAAATGGCCCTATCCGCGCACCTCAGGCCATTGCACCGTCACCATCGCAAGGCCCTGGCGGCGCCGTTTGTCGCATTTGCGCCGCTGTATTTTCTGCCTTGGAATGTCATTTATCCGTCCATCGTTGCCATGATCATTGGTGCTGCCGCGACCATGCTTTGCCGGCCGGATTTGATACGTAAGAGTTGGGTCGGCGGCGTGCTGTTTCTGGTTTACTACACGATATTCCTGGCGGGTCTTGAAATGAGCGCGCCGGGATACATTGAACGCGTATGGAATCTTGAGGCGTTGTCAGGTTTAACGATTGGTTTTATGCCGCTTGAAGAGCTGCTGTTCGCAGTGTTTTTCGGCATGTATTGGTCGGGCGTATACGAACATTTTACCTGGCGCGGCAAATCAGGAACGTAGATGGCCTGGGTTCAATAATTACGTTGGGTAAACGCAGCAGGAGGATTTAGACATGGCTTATAGCAAATCTCAAATTTCGAATCTCTACCAGCAGCGCGCCGCGCACTATGATCTGACGGCGAATCTCTATTATTTGCTTGGTTTTCGCGAGCAGGCCTACCGGAAGCGGGCGGTCGCCGCGCTGCGGCTGGAACCGGGCGATACCGTGGTTGAACTCGGCTGCGGCACCGGACTTAATTTTTCCTTGTTGCAACAGGCGGTGGGACCGGCGGGGAAGATCATCGGCGTCGATCTGGCGGCACCGATGCTGGCCCAGGCAAAGATGCGTGTTGAAAGGTACGGCTGGAGCAACGTCGAATTGGTGCAGGCGGACGCCGCCGCCTACGAATTCCCGCAGGGCATCGGCGGTATGTTGTCCACGTTTGCGCTCACCTTGGCGCCCGAATATGACGCCATCATCCAAAGCGCGGCAAAGGCGCTTTCACCCGGCAAGCGTTGCGTAGTACTGGATTTTAAGCAGCCCAAGCGCGTGCCCTTGTGGCTGGTGCGTTTTGGCGCCTTGATTGCCCGGCCTTTTGGAGTGACTCTGGACTTGGCCGAACGACATCCCTGGGAGAGCATCGAGCGGCACCTGTCGAAGGTGGCCTTTGAGGAACGCTATCTGGGCTTCGTCTATATTGCCGTAGGTGAACGCCGATGACAACGAAAGTCGAAACTGCAAACAAGACCGAATGGCTGAAGGCCGATCCGGTGCAAATTAACGATTAAGAACACGAATGGACTTTGAACAATCTAAAAAAAGCGGAATAAAACCATGCACAACACACAACCCATGCACGAGATACAACTTCACATCGAGGGTATGCAACTGGACTATGCAAGCGCCCGTGCGATTTCAGAAACAGTGGCCAACCACATCGTGGAAAGCGCCATGTGTATTGCCTGGTACGATGGACAGAAGCAAGAGGAGCACCCTGCGGTCCCGGAATGCCAGCACAAACCCGGTTGGCTAGCGTACGCCGAAGGGCATGGAGGCAGGATTAAAGTTGAGCTAAATGACGGCGAATTTGTCTTCATATTTGCTTCTGTGAACGAGGTGGAAGGCGGGGTGAGCGAGTAGGCAAATTGGTTGCACCGGTCTTGTCGTGAAACCATCCAGCGGTTGACCGGCGTATTCAATGCTTCCTGCAATGGAGGGCCAACACTTGAGTAAAACAGCTATTGCATAACATGGAAGATTTGAGAAATCTGTGCGTCTTCACCCTCCCGGGTGGCCATGATGCGGATTTTGCCTTTCTGGGTTACAAGTTTCTTATCTTTGGTGCGGAAGGTCAAAATTAAATCGCCAGTACCCATCGCTTTTTTATCCTTGAAGTCCCAATCGATATTGTTGACGAAAATTTCCCTTCCGCTGGTGTTTTCGAACTGGGTTTGATAGAGTTGTTTCATTTCCTCCAGACCGCTAGTACTCGAAGCCCAAGTCGCATTCTCAAACAAACGCATCATATCCTTTACGTTCCCTGTTTCATAAGCGGTAATGTATCGCGTAATCAGCTCCTGCAGTTCAGCTTGCGTTGGATGATCGGGTTTTTCTTTAAAAGCAAGCGTAGCGTTTTTAGAACTATTTGGCTTGGACTGCGGTTTTTTGGCAACTACTTCCTCTCGGCCGCTTAGCTTGAATTCAGTAATATATACTTTGCCTGATACTCTGCGGAGAGTTAAATCAAGGTTCGCTGTTAGAGTGAGGTCGTCGTCTTTACCTTTCTTGCGAAGGTTGGCTTTATATTTCGCGGATCCACGCGCTTCATCAAAATCGTGTTCCCAGAACAATGAACTTAACTCCAGATGACGATCCTGAGTCACTCGAATCAGGTCTTGATATTCCGCTTTAACCCGATTCAATTCGGCGACGCTGCTGGAATGGTCTTCGTTGGCGAATAATGATATCAGCTCCGGTGTATGGCCGGATTCGAAAGCGGCGACAAACCGACTTATAACATCTTCAACTTCCTGCCGGCTGATGCGGTGACGATTTGCCTCTGCATCGCGAGAGGGTCTATTGAGCTGTTCAGTATTGGATTTATTTACAGGCGCGCCGGTAATTTTGGCTGTTCGGACGGGGGGAGCGTCTTGTTCTTGGACGGCTTTAGGTGTGTCTGATTGCGAATCTTGATCTCGCTCAATCGCGGAAGGTTTGCTATCAGAACCCGCAACTGAAGCTAGCGTTTGCTTTGCCTCTTGGTTGTTGCCGAATACCAGATTGTCGGCCAGCTGCAACAAGGCCTGCTGGTTATAGATTGCCGCTACGTCACCGGTTTTCGCTTTAAGCCGGGAAATCTTGAGCTGCTGCGCCAGCATGGCGGAAAACTTTTTATACCAGGTTGCGTCCCTGACAGTGAGTTTTTCATTGTCGCTCAGGGATTGCCAATGTGCCAGAAAATCTTCGATCAACTCCTTATTCCAACTGTTATCATCCATCATGAGCTCAGCGACCAATTTAATGTCCTGAGTACGCAATCCAGGAGATTTCTTCTCCTGGTCCGGTTGCGATTGAATTACGACGACACGGGCGTTTCCCGAATCAAAAGATGGAAATTTGACATTATTGTAGAACATGGAAATAAAAATACCCGTTGTACCCAGCAGGGCCACAACCTCCTTGTGATGTTTCCTCACATAACCGAAGAAAGTCGCTTTCTTTTGAGGCACAAAGACGGGCGGTGGCGCGACAGCGCGGCGGCTTGGAATCGATAAATCGTGTTGCTTCCGGGTATTGGCAGTAGACACTTCTGGTCGCGTGTCTGGTCGCGTGTTGATGGAGCTGTGCTGCGCCGCCGCTGGCTGCGCTGGCGGTTTCACTTGCCGGGAATGGGAGGTAGTGACTTTTACCGGACGCGCGGGCCTTAACATCGGCGGTTGCTGCGCCGGCGAAGGCTTTTTAGCGGACGGAGTGGTTAACATCTTGTGTAAGTACAAGAAGTCTTCCTTGGATATCCGTCCTTCCGCGTATTCTTTTGCGATCGTATCTAAGTCAAATTCATTTGGCATATTTAAGGTACTGAGGCCGGGATTACATTCATCAATATTGGGATACGTAAATACAACATCGTAAGTAGAATTGTATCTTTAAACGCTACCAAAAATCGATGCTTTATGTAAAATAAAGTTTAGTAATGGACTGCTTTGTTTGCCTTGCATCTTTTAATTGGGATATTACCTTCATTAAAACAAGCTGTTAGAAAGCACTCCAGTCGCGATTATTATGCAATGTAATATTAGCTAACGCTAATATTCAGTGTAAAAACTCACTAGGTTCACCAAAAAAGTCTAAATTGGGGTTCGATTGTAGGGCGCCGCCTACGTAGTTACTAGAATAACACTGGCAGCTACGGGAGCCTGATTCAATTTTACGTCATCAAATTACCTGCTTATTAAAGGCTTCATTAACTGCCCTCTGTGTCAGTCCTGCATTCAACCAGGTCAACCGCAACAGAATGCCTCTATCGAATGTTACAACCGTACCGTACGTTATGATTGGCTATCACAATACCTATTCGACTCCATTGAAGAGGTTCAGGTCTATGCGACACGCTGGTTGTGGACTTACAATAATGAACGACTCAATATGGCGTTAGGAGACATTACCCGAGACAAAACTAGCCCGCGTGGCCTAGCTCTCCTTTTGAGGGCAAACAAAAAAGAGGGGATTACCGTATGAATCGAGAGGTTCACGGCTCTGGGAGAGCCTGCAGGGGAGGTTCCTTTGAACTACTCAACGGGGAGGAGAGGCGCCGTGAGGTGCCTCCCTATCCCGACTACACGTATCGCTAAATAACTAGGTGAAGAAATTGTGAGTGCTGGCAATGGATTCAGTAGCGATATAATGTGAATATGTCAAACTAGCGCTATGTCAGATGAATCGAGTTCAACGCAAACCGCCCAGTCCGCGCTGCTGCATCAATTGCGCATCGACCGGCAGGAAACCCAGGGCCGCAAACGCGGGCCAGCAATAATCGTGGTGGCGATAGCGGCGGGTTTGGCGTTGCTTGCCGGCTTATGGTGGGTATTCCCTGTGGGCAACACCTTTGCGGTGGAAACCGCCACGGCGCAATCCTTGAGCGCTGCACCGGGCAATACCGCTGTGCTCGATGCCACCGGTTACGTCACGGCGCGACGTCAGGCGACGGTATCTTCCAAAGTAACCGGCAGGGTGGCGGAGGTGTTGATCGAGGAAGGTCAACAGGTGAAGGAAGGCCAAGTGTTGGCGCGCTTGGACGCGATCGATGCCAAGGCACAGTGGGATCTCGCCCGCGCCCAACTCGACGTGACCCGTGCGCAGCTGGCCGATCTGCGTTTGTTATTGGAGCAGGCCGAACGTGACGCCGAACGCCAACAGGATCTGGTAAAACAAAAGCTCGTGAGCCAGCA
Organism: Gammaproteobacteria bacterium; assembly: GCA_036507695.1. Classification (GTDB taxonomy): domain Bacteria; phylum Pseudomonadota; class Gammaproteobacteria; order SZUA-152; family SZUA-152; genus JAKEGK01. The sequence goes on along the minus strand of DATCIR010000042.1, from coordinate 3,280 downwards.
AGTCGCGGATGATGCCAACACTCTTTTGGCCTCGCGCCGTTCGCGGCTTGCCGCGCAGGAACAGGAGGTCAAAGTCGCCAAGCGCAATGTCGAGCTGGCGCAGGTGGGCCTTGATAATACCGTGATCCGTGCGCCCTTCGCCGGCGTGATCACCGACAAGGCCGCGCAACCAGGCGAGATCGTGTCGCCCATTTCCGCCGGTGGCGGCTTCACGCGCACCGGTATCGGTACGATCGTCGACATGGATTCGCTTGAGATCGAAGTGGATGTCAATGAGAGTTACATCGGTCGCGTGCAAGCCGGACAACCAGTGGAGTCCGGCTTGAATGCCTATCCGGATTGGAAAATCCCGGGTAAGGTGATTGCGATCATTCCCGCCGCGGACCGCAGCAAAGCGACCGTCAGGGTGCGCATCAGCATCGAACATAATAGTGACAGTCGCGTTGTGCCGGATATGGGCGTACGTGTGGCATTTCTGGAAAACACCACTGCCAACACCGGCGCCCAGCCGATCCCCGGAGTGTTGATTCCCGGCAGCGCCATTCGCGGCCAGGGGGATGTCAATGTGGTATTAGTGGTGGCTGAGGGGCGCGTCCACGCCCGGCAGGTAACGCTCGGTCAGACCTATTCGGATCTGCGACAGGTCCTCACTGGCCTGCAGGCTAACGAACGTGTGGTTATCAAACCGCCCGCCGGACTTAAAGACGGGGATCGCGTGCAATGGCAATAATTGCATGCGACAATTCAACAACATTACAACAACAATCGTATGGCTTGAGGTGCGACATGGAAGAAGCATCACCTAATCTGGTTACGATTCGCAACGTGACCAAATATTACGAACGCGGCAAACAGAGGATCGAAGTGTTGCACGGCATTGATATCGGGATTGCCAAGGGTGAATTTCTGGCGCTGATGGGTCCGTCCGGCTCGGGCAAGACCACCTTACTGAATTTGATCGGTGGACTGGATAAACCCAGCACCGGAAGTGTCGAAGTGGCCGGCACGCGCATCGATCAACTCGGCAGCGGCGAACTCGCGAAATGGCGCGCCGCCAACGTCGGCTTTGTGTTTCAGTTTTATAATTTATTGCCGATGCTTTCCGCGCGCAAAAACGTCGAATTGCCATTGCTGCTAACCAAATTGTCGTCCGCCGAACGCAAGCGCAATGCCGAGATCGCGCTGCACTTGGTGAACCTGGGTGATCGCGCCGCGCATAAGCCGAAGGAATTGTCCGGTGGTCAGGCGCAGCGCGTCGCCATCGCCCGTGCCATCGTCTCGGATCCGACCTTGCTGATTTGCGATGAACCGACCGGTGACCTTGATCGCCACACCGCTGACGAGATCCTCGGCCTGCTGCAGGAACTTAATCGCTTGCACGGTAAAACCATCATCATGGTGACGCACGATCCCAAGGCGGCGGAGTTTGCCGCGCGCCGTTTGCAATTGGATAAGGGCGCCCTCGTCAACGCTGTCGAAAGCAGGAGTGAGGCATGAAATACCTGCCCTTGCTGTGGGCCAATTTGTTGCGGAAAAAGACCCGCACCATTCTCACCATTTTGTCAGTTATCGTCGCCTTTTTGCTGTTCGGCATGTTGGATGCCGTGCGAGTGGCCTTTAGCGTGCGTGACAGTCTGGAAGGCGCCAGCCGTCTGGTGGTCAGTTCCAGGTTATCCATCATCCAGCCCTTGCCGTACGCTGATTTGCAACAGATCCAGCGTATCGACGGGGTTGAAGCGGTGGTGTATGCCAACTGGTTCGGCGGCATCTATCAGGATCGTAAAAATTTCTTTGCCAACTTCGCAGTCAGCCAAAACTACCTGGATATTTATCCAGAGTTTATTTTGCCTAAGGAGCAGGAACAGGCGTTTTTAACCACGCGCACTGGCGCCGTGGTGGGCGAGAATCTGGCGAATCGCTTCGGATGGAAGCTTGGCGATAAGATCCCGCTGGAAGCCACCATCTTCCCGCATAAAAACGGCAGCAACACCTGGACTTTCGATCTGGTCGGGATTTTCAAGGCGCGCGAGGCGCGGGACCGCAATCAGGAAGATCAAATGCTGTTCCGTTATGACTACTTCGACGAAGGCCGGACCTTTGGCAACGGCACCGTCGGCTGGTACGTCGTGAAAATCGCCGATCCGGAACGCGCCGCGGAGATTACGCAGGCCATCGACAGCTTGTTCGCCAATTCCGCTGCTGAAACCAAGACCCAAACAGAAAAGCAATTCGCGCTGGATTTCGTCAAACAAATGGGGGACATCGGTTTGATTGTCACCTCGATCATGGGCGCGGTATTTTTCACGATTCTGCTACTGACCGGCAACACTATGTCGCAAGCGGTGCGCGAGCGTATCCCCGAGTTGGCGGTACTCAAGACGCTCGGATTTTCCAATCAACGAGTATTGTGGCTCGTGCTGGGTGAATCATTACTCCTGGTCATCTTGGGCGGCATGGTTGGGTTATTGTTGTCGATGTTTGGCGTGAACGCGTTAAGCGCCGCGTTTCGCGGCGGCGTATTTAAGGTGGACATTAATTCCTGGCTCACCGGTGTCGGCTTGATGGTATTGCTGGCGGTGGGTGTGGGATTGCCGCCAGCTTTGCGCGCCATGCGCTTGCGCATCGTCGATGCGCTCGTCGCGCATTAATCAGGAGGGTGAGCGATGCGTTGGCTTTTGCAGATTCTGGAAATTACCCGAATCGGACTGACCACGATCCCGCAACGTCTGGGATCCGTGCTGGTGATCGTAGTCGGCATTGCCGGCGTCGTCGGGGTATTCGTTGCATTGCTGGCAATGGGCGAAGGTTTTCAAGCGGTGCTGGCCAAGGCCGGGCGCCTTGACGAAACCATCGTGATGCGCAAAGGAGCCAATGCCGAGCTGAACTCCGCCCTCAGCCGCGATGAAGCGGTGTTGATTACCCAGGTGCCGGGTGTACTGAAAAATACTGAGAATCAACCGATCGCTTCGGCGGAAGTGGTGGTGGTGGCCAACCTGCCCAAGAAAACAACCGGCACGGACGCGAATGTGGAAATCCGCGGTGTCGGACCGCGAGTGTGGGAACTACGGCCCAATACGCAACTGATTGAGGGTCGCCGTTTCGAATTGGGCAAACGCGAGTTGGTGGTCGGCAAAGGCGCGCGATCGGAGTTTGCGGGTCTGAGCATCGGCTCAACGATCCAACTGGGTCAACAGGACTGGCAAGTAGTGGGCACATTCATCACCGGTGATGCGCACGAGTCGGAACTGTGGGGCGACGCCGAAGTAGTGCAGGGTGCCTA
>DATCIR010000041.1:0-16329 GCA_036507695.1 Gammaproteobacteria bacterium | reverse complement strand
CAGTGCGCCCGCAGGGTGTGGGCCAGGGATGGCCCACAACAACCTACAGGGACGTACTTGTGGCGTCCCCCGGCAGGGAGACACCGGCGCCGCCCACGGGTGAGTAGTTACCTGATGCCTTGATAATCCTAAAGATTTTATTGACTTATCCGTTATTTTAAGAGGATGGAAAAGGCGAAACTGAATTTACCCGGGCTGGAAGCGAGCGATGTTTCCGGACTATCCCCCAAACCCAAGGCGCTCAAAGCGTGGTTGGAATCATTGCCCTTGGGGGATATGGAAGCATCCGGATCCGAGGTGCTGAAACGGCTCCATGCTTACAATCGATGCCGGATGGCGTCCGCCATCCGGCTGGAATCCATGAACATCTTCGGGCGAGTGGTGCAGGAGCTGACCGCCGGCCTGGCAGCCAAGTACCGGGATAGCACCTTTCCCTTGTCCGAGCGTAACCGCGAACGCCGCCTGATTGTCGACAAGTTGTTTGAAGAAATGGCGTTTGGCTTCAAGCGGCTGGTGAACGACTTGTTTGAGAAGTGGGAGCAGCAAACCCCGATCAAAAAAGAATTTTTTGATGTTATCCGTATCGCCATGGTTTACCTTTCGAGGCGCATGGTGTCGGCATACGGTACTTACACCCAGGAACCCGAGGGTGTATGGCATGACCTGCATCAGCTCTACAAACTCGCCAGCCGGTTTCAATCCGGCGAGGCGGGTGATCAACCCGCAAAGCAGGATGAGGATGCAAATAATATTGTCCATGTTTACCTGCGCATCGTGATGCTTTCAATCACCAATCCTTATCACCTGATGCAAGGTGAAGCGCAGCTCATCTATAGTTATGTCAACAAATGGGTAGTGGGATGCCGGTTGGTTCCGGTTACCGGTTACATTGTGGATCGCGGCGAATTGATTATCGATCTCGATCATGATGTTCCGCCACAGTTTATTTTTAAGGATCATGTGGCGCAACCGAAAAACTGCCGGACTGTGGATATGACGCAGCTGATGAAGCGTTTCAAGGAAACCGTTGGCGCCCTGACTACCCGCAAGGAGTCGGCTGGAGGCATCAGCAATTCCAATCTGTCTTTCAACGAACGGATCCGGCGCGACATGTTGTTGCGCCTGCAAACCGTCTGGAACGAAAGACTGGAACGGGGAGCGCAAAGAAAAAACGTCAACAACAGCTTGCGCATGGTTTCCAGCCTGAGCGCCAGTCATTATTTTATCGATGGAAAAGCCGAGTTCTATCCCGAATGTGATGAAATACGAATTCACAAGCCGGAACGAAATCTGGAATCTTCGAAGCCAGGTTTATCCCTGGTACCGATTGACTACGAGCCATGGAAAGCCGAAGCGGATCGTCATCGCGTTGAGGCCGAGATTGAGGCGCATCGCTTGTCGCTGTTTAGTTCCGATCTTGATATTTGGGAAAAAATATTCGCCAGCAAATCCCATGCGCGCGCGTTACGTGAGAGTCAGGCGGTTTGTTATACGGATCATTTCTGGCAACAGTTGAATGTAAGTCATAACGGTATGGGTGTGCGTTATGATGCCGCGGAAAACGCCCGGGCATCCGTAGGGAATATCGTCGCTTATCATCCGGAAGGCGGCAAGGATCAATGGTGTCTTGGCGTCGTGACATGGATGAAAGAATATTTCACCATGCGTTTGGATATGGGAATACGGATTATTCCCGGCTTCCCGCGGGCGGTGGCGGTACGGGCAATTTCCGGTGCGGGCTGTGGCAGTGAATATTTCCGGGCTTTATTGTTAACCAGCGAAGAGAACGGCTTTTCTGCCGCTACAACCAAGATAATCGTTCCCGCTTCGATTTATGATATCAGCACTCAGGTGGTGGTGAATTTCCGCACCGAACTGAAATATATCCGCCTGACCGATATGATACGCACCACCACTTGTTATTCGATGTTTTCCTTCCAGGAGATTGCGATTCCGACGATCGAGCAAAGCAAGATCAAAGAAATCAAGAGCGCATAGATCCGAGTAACCGGTTGATTGCTCGAATCAACCGTCCAACGCCGATGGTGTTTTCAACGGCTTGCTAATCGATATTTGTTACTGCACCGCACAGCGGGCGGCCGGATTCGCGCAGTGGCACAGGGGCTTGATCACCTCGCCATTGCGTTATTGGCAGTTGTGAATTTGTAACTGGAACCTCCACAGGCATAGCGCTGGTTCGTCAAGAATGTTCACACTATCCGTCAACAGTGGGCGTAAGTGTGCTTCTGCGCATTACCAGCGGATTGTGAACCTGAAAACTCGCGTCCACCTTGCTCCTTCGCTTATTCGGAACAACCTATTGCAAGCGTTCGGCGAAATGACCCGGCAAATTAATCATGCCTGAATTATACTTAACGAATTAAAGTTTCATGGTAACTACTCACCCCGTGTGCAGCCTAGGTTAAAGCGGTGCGGGTGTCTCCTGCCGGGGGCGTCTGCGGCCAGGGATGGCCGCAGTCGAGCCTACAGGGACGTACTTGTGGCGTCCCCCGGCAGGAGACACCGGCGCCGCCCACGGGTGAGTAGTTACGTTTCATGAAGGTTAAAAAACAATGTCAGAAGCGGTCTCCCTGTTTGGATTCGGCGCAATGGGCGATGCGATCGCGCGGCGTTTGCTTGCCAAACACTATCCGCTCAATGTCTGGAACCGTACCCCGGAAAAACTGGTATCGCTGGCTGAGGCGGGCGCGATAGTAAAGTCATCCGCGGCCAACGCCATTAAAAGCGCCAAAACCATTGTGTGTGTGTTGCCCGACGTGGTTGCCATACAAGAGGTGGTATTTGATGTGGACTGGGCGCATGAGCTGCATGAACGCGTTGTGATAAATTTTGGGGCCGCTAATTCTTCCCGCAGCCAGGCATTGATGGATGCGTTTCAGGCGCATCAGGCTCGTTATATTGAAGTGGCCGCCATTGGCAGTGTTGATGATGTGGCGAATGGCAATCTGCAATTACTGGTCGGTTCCACGGAGCAGGAATACCAACAGGTCAGCGGTTTGTTAAATGATTTGTCGAGCCGGGTAGCTTATATCGGCGCTGTGGGCGATGCGGTTGCCACCAAACTGGCCTTGCAGCAAATGGCGGCAACATTGGTGTGTGCGTTTTCAACCAGCATTGGCTTGGTTAAGGAGCAAGGACTCGATATTGATCTGTTTATGGATTTGCTGCGTGTTTCGCCCTTGTATACACCCCTGTTTGATCAGAAGTTGCCGCGGCTTTTGGGGCGCGATTATGCCAGATCCGCCCTGCCAGCCAGGAATCTTGAAAGGGATTTGAAACTGTTTTTGGAGCAAGCGGAAGAACTGGGTTTGAATGCGCATCATGTGCAGGGCGTCAAGGAACTGATTGCTTTAGTTGTCGCACGAGGCATGCAGGACATGGATTATACGGCGGTATACGATGTCATTAACCCTCCCAAGGAAGAGTTATAAGGGTTAGTTCCCGGATGCTGTCACAAACGACAGCCAGCTTTTTATTTTTTGCACGACCTCACGGTCTTGCTCCGTTACCGCCAGTTCTTCCGCCTCTTGTACTATCGCGGTGTACATCGGTTGCAGGTTGCCCCGGCTTTTGCCTTCCAAATCACAGAGGGTATCCCCGACCAAGAGCTGCAAGTAACGCAGTCGCTCTTGCCGCGCCACGGTTTCATCATCCAACGCGCGCGGCTTGGCCAGATAATAAATATAATTTTTTGGCGTAATAATTTGGCTGGTTAGTTCCGATGCGCGATAAGTTTTCCGGTAGGCATAAACGTGTACGGCTTTCTCGGCGAGATCGTTAAATTCACCGGATTCGCGCCAGGCGGGAATGGTGAACAAACCTTTTTCGTTGCTGACGGTGGTTTCCACGTGATAACAAATCGCTTTTACACCGGCGGTGGTGTTGGGTTTGCCGCGCCATAAGGCAACCACGGTGGTCGCGGGTATAGGAGTATCATGGATTTCATGCAAGACGCGCCCGCGCATTTCCGGATATTTAATCCCCAAGCTGCTGCAACCACTGGCGGCAACAAGCAACAGAACCGGGATGAGCATGCGCGGAATACGAAAAGTCATTAACTGCTTCACAACAAATGTATTGGATTCACCGGGTTGTGTTCTGCCGTTCGGCATCTGTCTGTGCATTACGTTCTCTCGTTCTCGGTAATGGTTTCAGGGGGGGATAACGAAAATCCGCGGTAGAATTTAATGCGCCAGGCAGCTTGTGTATGTGTAAAAATTAACCATAATGAGGGTCAAGCCCGTATTCTAGCAAAAATCCGCCGGTACGCTTGGTTTAAATTAAGAATAATTGGTGTGCAACGGGGTGCTCGCTCCGCACACCGGGCAATGGTAAACTGGCCCATTGTTTTTTGATGAGTTGTTATTCGCCGAAGGTTTAAGGAAGGCATGGCCGGGCATAGCAAGCGGGCAAATATTCGCTTTCGTAAAGGCGTGCAGGATGCCAAAAGCGGCATGTTATTCACCAAGTTAATCCGCGAAATTACGGTTTCCGCGCGTTCTGCGGGCAGCGATTACGTGTCGAATCCGCGGTTGAGTACGGCGATTGACAAGGCGCTTGGCCAGAATATGACGCGCGACACCATTGACCGCGCGGTCAAACCCGGTTCGGGGGAAGCGACTGCGGAGAATTACGAAGCAATCGTTGATGAAGGCTATCACGGCGGTAATCTGGGCGCCTATAGCCTGGTGGCATTCCTGTTTAACAAAGTGGGCATGATCACCTTTCCGCACGGCAGTGCTAAGGAAAAAATTCTGGAAGGCGCCCGGCAAACCGCCGCGGAAGATTTTCTTGATGATGTGTAAAAAGTGCATTCCACTATTGAAATTTCTCACGAGGTTATGGCCCAACTGTGACACGAATACTCGGCATTGATCCCGGCTCACGGGTTACCGGTTACGGCGTCATTGAAAGCGACGGCTATCATGCCGAGTATGTTGCCAGCGGCTGTATCCGGGCCGCCGAGGCAGACTGGCCGGAACGCCTGCGAATTATTTTTAACGGCATACAAGAGCTACTCATTCAATATTCACCGGATCAGGCCGCCATCGAAAAAGTCTTTATTCACCGCAACGTGGATTCGGCGCTAAAACTCGGACAGGCGCGCGGCGCCGCCATTTGCGCCGTGGTGAATCGCGCCATTGCCATCCACGAGTACACGCCCACCGAGGTTAAACAATCCGTGGTGGGAAAGGGCAACGCGGCCAAGGAACAGGTGCAGCATATGATTCAGGTGCTCTTGAAATTATCCGCGGTGCCACAGGCGGATGCCGCCGATGCCCTGGCGATCGCGATGTGTCATGCCAATACCAACAATACGCTGGCCAGGATGCAGGGTATTAAGGGTATGCGCAAAGGACGTTATTGGTAGCGATTTATGATTGGACGCTTACGCGGTGTGCTGATCGAGAAAAAGGCCCCTCACCTGCTGGTTGATGTAAATGGCGTGGGTTATGAAGTGGAAGCGCCAATGTCAACTTTTTATGAGCTTCCCATGATTGGCGAAGTCATCACTCTGTACACACATCTTGCCGTGCGCGAAGATGCGCATCTGTTATTTGGGTTCATCAAGGAAACTGACCGCGCGCTGTTTCGAAGTTTGATCAAGGTGTCCGGGGTAGGCGGCAAACTTGCGTTAGCCTTGCTGTCCGGTATGTCCTGTCATGAATTTGTTATGACGGTAAAAAGCAACGACATCGCAGGCCTGACGCGCATTCCGGGTGTGGGAAAAAAGACCGCCGAACGCCTGATAATTGAAATGCGTGACCGGTTGAAAGATTTGGCGCCGGAAGCCTCGGTGCCGGGCGCCATGGCGGGTCCGTCCACTGACGCAATGCCGCCGGATGAAATCAAGGATGCGGTCAGTGCGCTGATTACGCTTGGATTTAAACCACCCGAAGCAAGCCGCATGGTCAGCGGTATCAATACCAAAGGATTACCCAGTGAAGAAATCATTCGCCGGGCTTTGCAGTCAGTATCCAGTTGAGCCGGTATCTGGTAATTACACAACTCACGTTAAATAAATAAGCGAAAACGCGCCATGATAGAAGCGGATAGATTGATTAGCGCCAAAAAACACCCGGCCGATACTAAAGACGATGTGCACGAGCGGGCCATCCGCCCCAAAACCTTGCAGGACTATGTGGGTCAGCCGGGTGTGAAGGAACAGATGGAGATTTTTATTCCGGCCGCCAGAAAGCGCGGCGAAGCCCTGGACCATACCCTGATTTTTGGTCCGCCGGGTCTGGGTAAAACCACCTTGGCGCATATTATCGCGAACGAAATGGGGGTTAATTTAAAACAAACCTCCGGCCCGGTTCTGGAGCGCCCCGGTGATCTGGCGGCGCTGTTAACCAACCTGGAGCCGCGCGATGTCTTGTTTGTTGACGAAATTCATCGCCTGAGCCCCATGATCGAGGAAGTGCTGTACCCCGCCATGGAAGATTATCAGCTGGATATCATGATTGGCGAAGGACCGGCGGCGCGCTCGGTAAAGCTGGATCTACCGCCGTTTACGCTCGTCGGGGCGACGACCCGAGCGGGCTTGCTAACGTCTCCATTGCGCGACCGGTTCGGCATTGTTCAGCGCCTGGAGTTTTATTCGCACCAGGAACTCACCAAAATAGTGCAGCGTTCGGCAATCATTCTCGGGGTCGAGATAGAGCAATCCGGCGCGCAGGAAGTCGCCAAACGCTCGCGCGGCACACCGCGCATCGCCAACCGTTTATTACGCCGGGTACGGGATTACGCGGAAATAAAGTCCAATGGTACCATCAGCTCTGACGTCGCCGACCGGGCGCTGGATTTGCTGGATGTCGATGTCCACGGCTTTGATTTGCTGGACCGGAAGTTATTGCTGGCCGTCATCGAAAAATTCGACGGCGGTCCCGTGGGACTGGATAATATCGCGGCGGCGCTCAGCGAGGAGCGTGGTACGATCGAGGATGTGATAGAGCCATTTTTGATTCAGCAAGGCTTCTTGATGCGTACCTCCCGTGGCCGGGTTGCGACGCGCAACGCTTATCTGCATTTTGGTTTGGAGTTTCCCGCCAATGGCAAAACGCAAACCATCAACACCGTGGATTTATTCGAGCAGGTTTAACCGGGGTTGGCATTTTACCGTTTCATGTATCTGTGACAAAGCGCGTAATTTTAGGGGGACAAGATCGTTAGGGTAAGGGAATTTATTTGGCAGGTACGAGTCTATTACGAAGACACGGATAGTGGGGGTGTTGTTTACTACGCCAATTACCTGAAGTTTCTCGAAAGGGCGCGCACTGAATGGCTGCGGTCTTTTGGAATCCAGCAGGATACCTTGGCGCAACAAGATGGACTGATTTTTGCGGTACGTTCTGTACAGCTCGAGTATGTAAAGCCAGCGAAGTTTAACGACTTGCTCGACGTTTCTGTTGCAATTTCCAAAACCGGTAAAGCGAGTTTGACTTTCGATCAGACAATTTGTCAGGCCGAAGGTGAAAAACAACTTTTGTGTACTGGCCGGGTAAAAGTTGCATGCTTGACTGCCGATACATTACGGCCACAGGCCATTCCGGAAAAAATAAGCGGGGAGATACTCAGTGGAAGCTGATCTTTCAATAATTAGTTTGGTGCGTAACGCCAGTGTTCTGGTCCAGATTGTCCTGGGGCTGTTGCTGCTGGTTTCTGTAATGTCCTGGACCGCGATTTTTCAGAAATGGCGCGTCATGAAAAAGGCCCGTATCGCCGCGGAAGAATTTGAGGAAAAGTTCTGGTCCGGCGGAGACCTGGGCAGTCTCTATAATCAAATCACCTCCGGCCGTTTTGAAAATTCCGGCATGGCGAATATCTTCGAAGCCGGTTTCAAGGAATTCGCCCGGCTGCGCAAGCAGCAAGGTATCGATAACAAGACGGCGATGGAAGGATCGCAGCGCGCCATGCGGGTGGCACTGACGCGTGAAACCGATCGTCTCGAACGCAGCCTGCCGTTTCTGGCGACGGTGGGTTCCACCAGCCCCTATGTCGGTTTGTTTGGCACGGTATGGGGGATCATGAATTCGTTCCGCGCCCTCGGTAACGTCAAACAGGCAACGCTGGCCATGGTTGCGCCCGGTATCGCTGAAGCCTTGGTGGCAACCGCCATGGGCCTGTTCGCCGCGATTCCAGCTGTTATCGGCTATAACCGTTACGCTACCGATCTGGAGCGGCTGGTATCCCGTTATGAAACATTCATAGACGAATTTTCCAGTATTCTGCAAAGACAGGCAATTCGCTAGTGGCCACGCATCTGCACAGAACCCGCAAAAAACCCATGTCCGAAATCAATGTGGTGCCGTATATTGATGTCATGCTGGTGCTGCTGGTGATTTTCATGATTACCGCGCCGCTGCTGACGCAGGGTGTCAGCGTGGATTTGCCGCAAGCGTCCGCCGAGCCGCTGTCGAAGGATGCCGATGAACCCTTGATTGTGTCGGTGGACACTCAGGGCAATTTTTATCTCAATGTGGGTGAAAAACCCGAAGCACCGATCGACGCGGAAAAAATGACGACCATGGTGGCGGCGGTGCTGCGCCACAAACCGGGTACGCCCGTCATGATCAAGGGCGACCGCGACGTGAAATATGAAAAAGTGGTAACCGCCATGACCTTACTGCAGTCCGCCGGTGTGCCCAGTGTCGGATTAATTACCCAAACCCCGGACCAACCGCGCAAGCCACAAAAGTAAGCCGCGCATAAAATCAGCAAAGGCCAGCGAGTTCAGTCAGTGTTTAATACGATCTTTAAAAATCCGTCCGCATTTTTTTATGCCATATTAGTGCATGCGGTACTGTTTGCAGTGCTGACGGTGAGCCTTGACTGGGAAACGGCAACAGAAATTGCAGAGCCGCAAGTGGCTATCGTCAAAGCGGTAAGCGTGGATGAGTCAAAAGTACAGGCGCAACTGGACAAATTAAAGAAAGCCGAACAAGATCGCAATCGCCAGGAACAGGAACGCCAGAAAAAACTGGAGCAGGAAGCCGAAGCGGCGCGCAAAAAACGCGAGCAGGAAGAACGGCGGCTGGCGGAAGTCGAGAAGCAGCGCGAACTGGAAAAACAGAAACTGGAGCAGGAAAAGCAACGCAAACAGGAAGAGTTGGCGTTGCTGGAGAAAAAAAATCTGGAACAGGAAAAAAAACGTTTGGCGGAAGAAAAGAAACTGCAGGATACTCAAAAACAACGCGAGGTGTTGGAGAAAAAGCGGCAGGAAGAAGAGCAGCGCTTAGCCAAGACGCGGGAAGAAAAACAACGCCTGGATGAGGAGGCGCGCAAACGTAAAATCGAGGAAGAAAAGCGCCGCAAGACACAAGAAGAAGAGCGTCGCCGCAAGGAAGAAGAGAAACAACGTCTGGCGGAAATTGAAAAGGAAATGGAAAACATGCGGCAGGCGGAAGTCGCCGCGGAAGCCAGCAAGCTCGCCGAAGAACAGGCGCAGCAGGCGCAAAGCACCATTGACCAGTATATCGGGCTGATTAGGGACAAGGTTGCGCGTAACTGGAGTAAACCCGCGAATGCCCGGCCCGGCATGTCGTGCACGGTATTCGTGCGTTTGATCCCGGGTGGGGGTGTGTCGCACGTGGAGATTGTCAAAAGCAGCGGGGATGGTATTTTTGACAGTTCCGTCGAACGGGCGGTGCGCAAGGCGGAACCTTTGCCGGTACCGCCTGATTCCAGTTTGTTTGATCGCTTTCGAGATGTTAGATTTGTTTTTAAACCGGAAGAACAAAGTTGATTATGTCACGCAAACAATTCATTACGATTTTGGTTTGCCTGTTGTTGGGCACTCTGGCACAGGCGGCACCACTTACCATCGAAATCACCCAGGGCGTGGAAACCGCCTTGCCGGTGGCTATCGTTCCCTTTGGCATCGAGGGTGAGCGCAAACCTCCCGACGATGTTGCCAAAATTGTAGCAATGGACTTGGCCCGCACCGGCCGATTTGAGCCCATGGATGAAAAGGATATGCTGGCCAAACCCAGCCAGCCGGAGAATATCAAGTTTCAGAATTGGCGTTTGATGCAGCAAGAAGCCCTGGTGGTTGGTAAAGTCAAACATGAAGAGGGTGATCGTTACACCCTTAGTTTTTGGCTGTTTGATGTTTATAAGGAAACACAACTCGCGGCGTTTAATGTAACAGGTACCGAGCCCAATTTTCGTGCGGCGGCGCACAAAATAAGTGATATCATTTATGAGAAACTAACCGGCGAACCTGGCGCGTTTTCCACGCGAATTGTGTACATTACGGCTCACCAGGACAAAAAGGATACGCTGTTAAAAGAGTATTCCTTGTGGATGGCGGACGCGGATGGCTTCAATCCGCAGGTATTGCTGAAGTCCAAAGAGCCGATCTATTCACCGGTGTGGTCGCCGGATGGTCAAAAGATTGCGTATGTATCCCATGAAAGCGGTAAACAGCAGCGTATTGTGGTTCAGGAGTGGTCATCCGGTGCGCGAAACGTGTTAACGGTGCCCTTGAGCGGGCGTCAAAGCGCGCCCGCCTGGTCGCCGGATGGAAAAAAATTAGCGTTTACGAATCATAAAGATGGCAACGCAGAAATATATGTCTTAGACTTAGCAAGCAAAAAGGTACAGCAGATTACCAGTCACTGGGCGATTGAAACTGAGCCGGTCTGGACCCCCGATGGCAAATCGATTATTTTCACTTCCGATCGAGGTGGAAGACCCCAGTTGTATAAAACATCGGCAAATGGCGGCGCCGTAACTCGCTTAACCTTTGAAGGAGTGGATAATGCCAGAGCGGCTGTTTCTCCTGATGGTAAGACGATCGCGATGGTCACAGGAATTAGAAACGACTCGACCAGCCGCCTCGAATATAAAATCGGGGTAATGGAACTGGCGACCGGGTTTCTAAAAATACTGACGGATGGCATGCTGGACGAGTCACCGAGCTTTGCACCCAATGGAAGCATGATTATTTACGCAACCACCACACGGCGTGGCCGTGGTGAACTTGCAGCGGTATCTGTAGATGGAAGTGTTAAACAAAGTTTGGCGTATGAAGATGAAGTGCGGGAACCTGCATGGTCCCCGTTTAACAATAAATAAGGAGTTAAAGATGAGAATCCTACCCAAGTTATCAGTAGCATTAGTGTTCGCGGTACTTTTATTGAATGGTTGTGGAACCACCGGGGAAGCTGAGCAAGAGCAAGGTGCGGTTGCGGGAGGTGGCGCGGCAGCAGGTAGTGCCGAGGACGCGGCGGCGGCCGCCGCAGCGGCTAAGGCAGCGGAGGAAGCGAAAGCCAGGGAGCTAGCTAAAGAGCAGGAGAAACAAGCGCTGGAAACCGGTTTGTTAGCTCAGCGGGTCGTGTATTTCGATTTTGATAGCAGCGTTGTGCATGATGAATCCATGCCGATGTTGAAAGCCCATTCCGAGTACCTTGCCAGCAACGGTAATAAGATTACCGTGGAAGGGCATTGCGACGAGCGTGGCACCCGCGAATACAATATCGCACTGGGCGAAAGACGCGCTGATGCGGTACGCCGCATTCTATTGGCGAATGGTGTGTCAGCAAGTCAAATTAAGGTTGTTAGTTATGGTGAAGAACGCCCGGCTGCACTGGGGCACGACGAAAAAGCGTGGGCTTTAAATCGCCGTGGGGAATTGATGTACTAATTCACGTCTTGCTTGGATCTGAGTTGTGAAGAAGTTATTACATTACACAAGGCCGGGTAGTAATCCCCGGCCTTGTGTGGCGTTGATTTTTTCCGCGGCAATATTCGCAAGCGTGGTACACGCGGCACCCGCGCCGGTTATCGACTCGGTTGCCCAGAGCGGCAAGGTTGCGGATCTTGAAAACCGGATCCGGCGGCTCGAAACCAGCGCGAATAATCAGGGACTGGTCGACCTAATGCAGCGCTTCGATCAAATGCAGCGTGATGTGCAGCGCTTGATTGGTGATATTGAAGTACAAAATCATCAATTACAAAGCATGAGAGACCAGCAGAAAAAGTTATATGCTGATATCGACCAGCGCTTGCGTGCGCTGGAGCAGGGAAGCGCGGCACGTGGCTCCGCACCATCAGGATCTTCTCAAAGTCCAGTACCGGTTGCGCCGGCGGAAGGTTTGGTTGCCGGCAGTCAGGCGGAGGCCCTCCCCTTGCCAGGCGAGCCGGTTTTACTACCATCGTTATCCGCGACTGCTGAAGTGGAACAGAATGTAGCGCGGTCCGCGTACGAACGAGCGTTTAATTTGTTGAAACAAGGCCGTTATGATCTGGCAAGTCAGTCGTTTAAGGCGTTCCTGGAAACCTATCCAGACGCCAGTTATGCTGACAATGCGCAATACTGGTTAGGCGAGGCAAGTTACGCTGAAAAGAAATACGAGCAGGCGTTAACCGAATTTAAGAAAGTTATCGACAAATATCCCAACAGTCCCAAACGCGCTGACGCCATGTTAAAGATTGGCTACACCTATGATGAATTGGGCAACAAGAAACAGGCGGTGGACACCTTGAATTCCATTGTTTCAACCTACCCCAACTCGACCGCCGCGCGTCTGGCGCAAAAACGCCTGCAAAGTCTGAAGTCCAGCCGTTAATCAGCAGGCATTCGCTTTGCCGTATTGTTTTTAATTGAAATGCCTTTGTTTTTCACATGCCATTGTAGTTTGTTTAATTTCGATCCGTGAACAGTGCCCAACAATCGCCAGAGTAATAAGTCAGTAGCCACGGCAAAGCCTGACAACGCTTTGCGTGTCACGGAGATTTTCTATTCCTTGCAAGGGGAGTCCAGTTCCATTGGTATACCGACGGTATTCGTGCGCTTAACGGGTTGCCCGCTGCGTTGCCAGTATTGTGATACCGCGTATGCGTTCACGGGTGGGGAATGGATGTCCATTGATGAGGTGGTATCGAGGGTACGGCAACATCCCGCCCGCTGGGTTACAGTGACCGGTGGTGAACCACTGGCGCAGAAAAACTGTTTGCCACTGCTTGAGCGCTTATGCAATGCCGGTTACCATGTCTCATTGGAGACCAGCGGTGCATTGCCGGTGAATGACGTTGACCGGCGCGTGATTAAAGTCATGGACCTCAAGACGCCGGGGTCAGGGGAAGCGGACAGAAATTTATGGGAAAACCTGCAATACTTATTGCCGCACGATCAGGTCAAACTGGTGATTTGCGACGAACAGGATTATCGCTGGGGAAAAAAAATTATTGACCAATACCGGTTGACAGAGCGATGTGAAGTATTGATGTCACCCAGTTACGGGCAAATGAACGCCACCCAGCTTGCCGAATGGATTTTGCGCGACGGGCTTGAGGTGCGTTTCCAGATACAGTTACATAAAATTCTGTGGGGAGATCAGCCAGGGAAATGACGAAACGGGCGGTTGTTCTGGTTTCCGGCGGGCTGGATTCAGCAACCACGCTGGCAATAGCCAAAAGTCAGGGGTTTTCCTGTTACGCATTGAGTTTTAATTATGGCCAACGTCATCGTTGCGAACTCGAAGCCGCAGTGAAAGTGGTTAAGCGAATGGGTGTTGTGGAACACAAAATACTACCCCTGGATTTGGCGGGCATCACCGGTTCCGCGCTTACGGACAAATCGATTGCCATTCCCCGTCAACCCACCGTCGGCATACCCGTCACTTATGTGCCGGCGCGAAATACCGTGTTTTTATCGCTGGCGCTGGGCTGGGCCGAGGTGCTCGGCGCGTTTGAGATTTTTATCGGCGTCAACGCCGTGGATTATTCCGGCTATCCGGACTGCCGCCCTGAGTTTATCGCGGCGTTTGAGAAGACCGCCAATCTCGCCACCAAACTGGGCGTCGAACAGCACGCTTTCAAAATTCAAACACCCTTGATTGATTTAACCAAGGCGGACATCATTAAGCAGGGGATTCAGTTAGGAGTCGATTATAGCCTGACAATTTCCTGCTATGATCCGGATGACGAAGGCAAAGCCTGTAGTGTTTGTGATTCCTGCCGGTTACGGGCAGAAGGATTCAAAGTCGCTGGCATTAAAGATCCTACGCGGTATCAATAGTTAACTTCCGGTATTAGTCGCATGTCTGCAAAAATGATCGTGTTGTTTACAGATTATGGTGTTGCCGGGCCGTATGTCGGGCAGGTGAAGTCGGTATTAACACAGTGCTCGCCTCAAACAGCGCTGATCGATTTGATGCATGATGCTCCAAGCTATGATATCGAAGCATCCGCTTATTTACTGGCGGCACTCGTTAAGGAATTTCCCGGCAATACCGTATTTTTATGTGTTGTCGATCCCGGTGTCGGGGGAAATCGAACACCCGTTGTTGTAAAAGCCGCGGAGCAGTGGTTTGTTGGACCTGATAACGGACTGTTTGATGTTGTGGCTTTATTTGCCGCAACTAATGCCGAAGTATCATGGCGGCGCATTGCTTGGCAGCCTCAACGCCTGTCGTCCAGTTTTCATGGCCGGGATTTATTCGCGCCCGTGGCCGCAATGCTGGCCAACGCCGAGCCGGTGCCTGGCGAGCCATTGCCACCGGAAGAGAAAGCGAATATCCGCTGGCCGTCAGATCTGCCAAAAATCATTTACCTTGATCATTTCGGTAATGCCATCACTGGTATTCGTGCTAGTGCCATTACAACCAATCAGACAATTATCGTAAAGGGTTATCAATTTGGCTGGGCAAGGACTTTCTCTGATGTTAATCTAGGTAGAGGATTCTGGTACGAAAATGCCAACGGATTGGTGGAAATTGCGGTTAATCAGGGGCATGCAAGTCAGCGGTACAACCTGGGGGTTGGGGATGAGGTGCGGATAGTCATGCATTGATTCGTTTGATTGAATCCCTTCCATATCAACTATCTTCAATAATTACTCGAGAATCATCATTGGTGGTGATAATGCCTGTGCAGCAAGATCAAAGCAAAGCTTTTATTTTTTATATTTTGTTAACGGCAGTAGTCTGTGGCGCGCTGGTGATGGTGATTGAAGTCATGGGTTCCCGCGTAATTGGCCCGTTTTTTGGGGTCAGTCTTTTTGTTTGGACGTCACTGATCGCCGTTACCCTGGTGGCGCTGGCTTTGGGCTATGGTTTTGGGGGATATCTGGCGGATCACTATTCCTCGCCGCGTTATCTGTATCTGATCATCATGCTGGCAGGCGCCTTGACACTGCTGGTCCCGGTTCTGCAAAGACCGGTTCTGCAATTTTGTGTGCCTTTGGGGTTACGGGCGGGTGCCTTTGTCAGCACCTTGATTTTATTTGGTCCCCAGTTATTTCTGTTGGGCTGTGTATCACCCTATCTGGTAAAGATTGCCGCATCGCAGTTACGTAATCTTGGAGCGGTAGTGGGTGGGTTATATGCTTTGTCCACGATTGGCAGTACGGTGGGCACCATTATTACCGGGTTTCTGCTAGTGGCTCTGTTGGGGGTTAACAAAATATTTCTGGTGACCGGCGTTTTACTCATCAGTTTGTCAGCCGGTTATTTCATATTTTTCAAACGGCAATGGGCCGCCGCGGGCGCGATTATATTGCCTTTCCTCTTATATCATCCTTACGAATTCACCTCGAAAGTATTACCCGATGGCAGCGTGCTTAGCGAAGTCGCCCAGGAGGAAAGCTTCTATGGAACCCTGAAGGTGATTGACAGTAAATCAGTGGAAAAACATTCGCGGTATTTGATGATCGACAGCATGATTCAGGGTGGCATGGATATGAAAAATGGCTTGTCGATTTATTTTTATAACTATTATCTCCAGTTTATCCCCTATATGTTGCACCCGCAGGGGAAGAATTGCCTGATGGTGGGTGTAGGGGCGGGACTGGTGCCGGCCTGGTATGAGCAGAATGGAATTACCTGTGACATTGTTGATATAGACCAGAAGGTCATTGAGCTGGCGGAAAAATATTTTAATTTTCGCAACAAAGGCAAGGTGTTTGCCGAAGACGGCCGGTATTTTCTCGCGAGTTCCACAAAACTCTACGACTATTTGATCCTGGACGTTTTTAACGGCGACATTACGCCTGCGCATCTGCTGAGCAAGGAAGCGCTTACTTCGGCCAGTATGCGGCTGACATCCGGCGGAGTACTGGCAATTAATATCATAGGCACCCTGTTGGGTGAAAACTTTATGACCGCGTCCATCGTGAAAACCGTGGAGGAAGTGTTTGATCAGGTTGAAATATACCCCGCATTTCAAGTGAATAATTCCAACAGCGTTGGTAACATTATTATTGTCGCCTATCAAGGTGGCGCCAGGGATTTTCAACCGGTCGACAATCGCATATTTACCATTCATCCTTTCTTTGAAAAGACCATTCGAGACAACCTCGGCACA
>DATCIR010000040.1:0-2866 GCA_036507695.1 Gammaproteobacteria bacterium | reverse complement strand
ACCGATTAGACCCTTGTATCAATGGGATGGGGATTACGCCATAGTATCTCCGCTTTCCCAACAACTTAAAAGCCATTTTTAGAGTTACACCCACCTCGCCACATCCGGCGCAGCAACGCTGAGCACATCGCCTGATGGTCTATTAGTCCAGATATTCCAACAAGATAGGTGTTTTTAGCGATCATTTCGGCCTATGGTAAAGAGTCCGATATTGGACTATACTTCTTTTACGGTACATTTTAGGACGACGGATCATGACACCCGGCAAATCCAATCATTCTCTTCTCAGCGACAGCCTTCCTGACGATGTCAGTCATGAAGCGCAGGCTGCGGCCGGTTTAACGGCGTTTTTCGCCATCACCCGCGAATGGGGCCTCAGTGTCGACGAACAACGCCGCCTGCTCGGCAATCCCAGCCGCTCCCGCTTTTTTGAAATGAAAAAAGGCAACTGCGTCTCCCTCTCCGATGACGAACTGGACCGCTTAAGTTACCTGGTAAACATCTACGCCGCGCTTAATATACTGTATTCGCCGGAAAACCAAATACTCTGGTTGAAAAATCCCGGCCGGCCCGGTTCCCTCTGGCAAGTACAATCTCCTCTCTCGTATCTGACAAGCGGTAAGCTCATGGCATTAATCGATGTAAGCCGCTACCTCAACGGAATGCGCGGCGCGGCCTAGCTAGCATGGCCTTTGCCTTGCCGTCACTGGTCCGGGTACGCTGGCAGAAGCAGCATCGTATCATCGCCACGCGTTATCCGCCAATTCCATTGTTTGAACGCGCCGGTCTCAACGCCCACCAACTGCGCGCGCTGCATGCCTTGCAGGCGCGAACCAATCCGCGGCTGATGCAAGCCGCTGGCACGCTGCACCTGGTGCGCGACGAGGATATCGTGACCGGACCCAATGCGAGTATTGTGATGGCGGCGTTTACCCATATCGGCTTTCCCAGCCGGTTCACCGATGGCAGTTACGGTGTGTATTATGGTTCGCGCACCCTGGAAACGGCGATTCGGGAAACGGCCTATCATCGCGAGCGCGACGCGCATGAACGGCAGCTGAAACCTCAGGAATTTGAAATGCGCGCCTACACCGGAAAGGTCGTCAAGCCGATGTACGAATTGCGGGTCACCAAATACGCCAAACTGCTGCACGGCGATGATTACTCGGCTTCACAACAATTTGCCCGCCAGGTGATCGCCGTAGATCCGGATGCCTGGGGCATGGTGTTTCATAGCGCCCGCCATCCCGGCGGCGAATCGATCGCCGCCTTTCGGCCACCGGCGCTATCGTTGCCCGTAACCGGGCCACTGCTGAGCTACCAATGGAATGGTGAGCGCATCACCACAGTGTTTGAAAAACAAGGACCTTTGTTGTTTTTGTAGCGGAGCGGCTTTTCACGGCATTAACAGTTACTCAATAGTATCGTTTTCTCCCGGGGCCTGCGTCGCTGCCAGCACTGCGCCGGGATTGAGAAACAACATTTTCTTCCAACCCTGTGTGGCACCATCCCAGCGCCATGGATAAGGCAATATGGTTAATACTACATAATGTAAATGGGGCGGTTTACCCTGAGCATTCCCGGTATCGCCGACGGCCCCGATTACCTCACCGATTGAGATGACTTCACCCGGAATGACATCAATCGAACTGAGGTGCGCGTAGTAGTGAATACGCCATTTCGGACCCAATATCGCAATGACCTTGCCGCCCAGGGCCAGCTCACCGCGAAACACCACAATGCCATAAGTAGCCGCCAACAGCGGTGTGCCGTACTTCCCGAAAATATCAATACCTTTATGCACCCCGGATTGCCCCCAAGGCTCATACCAGAAAGATTGCGCATTCCAATCGTTAACCGTAGCACCTTGAACCGGGATAACAACAGATTGCGGAAGGAGAAAGCCAATCAATATCACAACAACTACGACTATTAGAATCTTTTTCTTCATGCGATTTCCACTCTGTTTTTCCGCCCGCTCGGCCAAACGCAACCTCAGCTATCAGGGACATTCCACCCGCAGGAATTTTTGGATTAGTTAGCACCCTTTCCCAAGAACTCAACCCGCCGTGTTTATTATAGCGGGCATGCATCTGAAATACCCTTTTACTTTCTCGTGGCCATGACAATGCTTGAAAGGCCGGCGCGAAAACCAAGGACACTATTGTTAATAAACATCTTCTCATAAATGGCGCGCTTGCGGATAGATATATCACCGGCACACCACGGATTTCGAAATTCTACGACGGTTATTCGTGGAGTAATATTAGTAAATGGTGTAAGGAACAAGATACGCTAAAACAGGATGTTCGGGCAGGATATTCGCGCGCTGCAGGAAAGCACAGCGCACAAGCGCACAAAAAATAAAAGCGCAAGTCCGCATTTTTTTAGAAAAATGAAACTTTTGTTTGCGAAACGTGCGTGCATTAATCCATGATTTGTCCGCCAATCTATGGCGTTGTTTTGGATGGAAAAATGTTAGCTGTTATTTAAAACAACAGAAGCTCTCTAAATTCTGGGGGCTCTTTCCTATTACAAACAAAGTCGACAACACTTTTTGGAGGATTCCTGTTCCCGCCATGGCAATTAATCGCAAAGTGCACTGCATCGGCCACTCTCTCACGATTCAAATCTTTATCTTGGCAGCATTCACCATAAAGCTTATCGCCCTGATTGCATCCACAAAATTCATCAGATCGCAATTCCAGTATTCTTTCATAGGCTAGGCGAACCGACTGCCGTCCTGGCCAACGGCCGTATTGTTTCATATATAAGTGCCTTAGCGCCCAAAGCGTGTACAAGTCGAGTAACCGGACTATGGGATCACCTTTGATCCATGTTCCATCAGCAGGTTCAAACGCACAAA
>DATCIR010000039.1:0-2391 GCA_036507695.1 Gammaproteobacteria bacterium | reverse complement strand
GCAGTGGATTGCACGATTTTCAAAGCGCATGGCGGCGTTGCAACTCCTTGGAATGGAACGACCATTCCGCGTCCTTGCGCCTAGCCCTGCACTCTGAAAATCGCACACTCCACCGCGTCCAACTGCGGATTCTAGGTTGAATGAAACCGGTCGGCGCTAGCCACAGAATCCACTCAGCCGACCAGCGCTTAAATCTGTGGCGTTGGCCGCCACTTAAAAATCTAACGAGCTTTGCCCCTAATAAAAGATGACCTATTTTCCAAGCGATCAATGCCCGCCGTTTTGAAAATTCACACAAAACTCATTATCAAATAATGACATAGCCCAAATAAGCGATATCCTTGGCAGACAATAATGAACACTGAATATTTTATTGATTATTCACAATGCCACAGCTAGACTTGTTCGCTATGGTACCTGCAAAAGAACAACTTCCCGAAGAAACCCGGCAAAGAATTCTAGCGGCCGCCGAACAGCGCTTTCGGCAATTCGGCTACAACAAAACCACCATGGCGGAGATCGCCAAAGACTGCGATATGTCGGCCGCCAATCTCTATCGATACTTCGAGAATAAACTCTCTATCGGCGCCGCGCTGGCGTGCACATGCCTTAACAAAGAGATTGAAAAACTGAGAGCAGTTGTCTTCAACAAGAATTTATCCCCCGCCGGCAAAATCCATGAATTTGTGTTGGCGACGCTTGATCATGTGCACACCCAGTGGTCTGAGACACCGCGCGTGAATGAAATGGTGACCGCCATTTGCCAGGAACGCCTGGATATCGTGGACCAGCACGTGCAAAACAAGCAGGCATTGTTAATTACTTTATTGAGGGAAGGTAACCAGCAGGGAGTTTTTGATGTTGCTGATCCACAAGTCACGTCGGAGGCCATTTTGACGGCCATCACGCTATTCGAAGTACCCTTGTTCATGCCCCTGTTTTCCCGTGAAGCCTTTGAACGTAAAGCAAAACATCTGGCTTCACTGTTGTTGAACGGTTTACTTAAACGTTAATAAGCAAGCTAGTAGTTCGTGTAACGCAAGTCGTGTAACTCAATTTGCGCAGCATTTGTGAATAGTATTTAATTTGTTCATTATTCACACTTGTTGTTAATTACGGAGACGATTACCAATGGCTACCAATAACGGCACCGTTCGTTATGCAAAGTGGGTGCTAAACCACCCGTTCATCGTGATTCTTCTCTCCCTGCTCATGGTAGCGGCGGGCGCCAGCGGCGGCCGCTTCCTGGCTTTCACCGCCGATTACCGGGTGTTTTTCGGTAAAGACAACCCGGAGCTGGTGGCGTTTGAATCCCTGGAGAAAATGTACACCAAGAACGATAACGTGATGTTTATCGTGACACCCAAGGACGGTAACGTATTTACACCCGAGACACTCAAAATAATCCAGGCGCTAACGCAGCAAGGCTGGCAAGTCCCCTACTCTATCCGCGTGGATTCCATTGCCAATTTCCAGCACACCCAGGCGCAAGGCGATGAACTAACCGTGCGCGACCTGGTGCCCGAAGATGAACCACTGGACGCGGCGGCGCTGGATAAAATCAAAACCATTGCGCTTAACGAACCTTTGTTAAAACAACGCTTGATTTCCAAAACCGGTCATGTCACCGGTGTCAATGTAACGGTGCAGCTGCCGGGCAAAAACCTGAGCAAGGAAGTGCCGGAAGTTGTTGCCTTTGCCCGGGCGCTTGCCGGCCGGTTTATGGAAAAATATCCTTCCGTTGAGATTCGTCTCAGCGGAATCGTGATGATGAATAACGCATTTACCGAAGCCTCTCAAAATGACATAACTTCACTGGTGCCGATCAGTTTTGCGCTGATGCTTGTCACCTTGGCATTAATGCTAAAAGGTTTTTCGGGAACCGCCGGTACATTGTTAATTATCATTTTTTCGATCCTGGTGGCCATGGGGACAGGCGGTTACCTGGGATTTCCAATTTCGCCGCCCTCGGCGTCAACGCCGATCATCGTGCTCACGGTTGCCATCGCCAACGCGGTGCATGTGCTGGTGACATTCCTCCATGAAATGCGCCGGGGCCTGGAAAAGAAACCCGCGATGATCGAAAGCCTGCGCATTAATATGCAGCCGGTGTTTATCGCCAGTGTCACCACGGCGTTGGGTTTTCTTTCCATGAACTTTGCCGATGTACCGCCATTCAACCACCTGGGCAATATGGTGGCCATGGGTGTACTGGCTTCGTTTGTATTCACTGTGTTTTTTCTGCCCGCGTTTATGCTGCTGATGCCGGTGCGGGCGAAGCCCAACCAGAAAGGCAACGGCTACACCATGATGGACCACGTCGGCGAGTATGTCGTGGATAATCGCAAATGGCTCATGTGGGGCATGTTTACAGCGGTTATCGCGCTAATT
>DATCIR010000038.1:0-13963 GCA_036507695.1 Gammaproteobacteria bacterium | reverse complement strand
ACGCCCCCGGCAGGAGATACCGGCACCGCTTTAACTTATGCTGCACACGGGGTGAGTAGTTACGTTTAATTTATTAAACATACCCTGCTTAGTCTGGAATAGCGGTCAACCCGGACGTTTCTGGAGTGACTGAGTTCACAGATTCCAGCGCTATTCCAGGCATATTGGAGCAAATCGCGGGATGATTATTGGATAGCACGCCGTTATGCGATATTGGAACCCGGGAACAGAAACCCAGGCATAGTTAGCGAAAAGGTACGTCGGCGCTTGATAGCCATCCTATCAAAGCATGACTCTCCAAACGCCTGGACGCGAAATAGGACTGGACTTATTTTTTAGCGGCCGCGGCTTTTTGTTTTTGCTGGCTGCTGCGGCGCAAGCGGCTCAACAAGCGCCGCGCCATTTCACCGAACATTTCAGTCTGGGTGGGATGCGGATGGATAGCGTTAGCCACCTGCTCCAGGCTCATCTCCCCGGACACCATCATCACGCCCTCGCCCACCAGGGTGTCGGCATGATCGGCAAGGTAATGCACACCGATGACGCGATGGTCTTTCTTGTCCGCGACGATCTTGATCATGCCATGCAGCTCATTATTGATCATCGCCTTGGCGTCGATGTTCATGGGCATTTTGACTTCCACCGCATCGATACCCTGCGCTTTCGCCTGCTCGGTGGACAAACCGACAAACGCCGCTTGCGGACGGGTGAAAATCACCCCGGAATCCTTGTTCTGGTCGTACTTCAGGTCTTCACCCAGCAGGTTCGCGGCGGCAACGCGTCCTTGCTGTCCCGCGGTATGAGCCAGCATGAAACCGCCAATCACATCACCCACGGCGAAAATATGCGGAACATTGGTGCGGCAACGGGCGTCGGCTGTAATCACCCCGTTCCCGGCTTGCACGCCGGCATTCTGCAATTGCAGGGGAGCAAGGTCGGGGCGCTTACCGGTCGCCATCAGCACATAGTCACAAGCATAACGGTGTTTATTGCCTTCAGCGCTTTCAAAAATTAATTGGGTTTTGCGCTTGTTGCTGCGCTGTTTGATTTCTTCTACCTTGGCGGAGGTAAAAATCTTGATATTGGGATCGCTGTTCAGCACCTCGGTTAATTGTTTGGCGATCTCCGGCTCCACTTCGGCCAGAATGCGGTCCTTGCCTTCCACCAGCACCACTTCGGCGCCGAAATCCTGGAAGATTTGCGCCATCTCCACGCCGATGGCGCCCCCACCGATGATACCAATCTTCTTGGGCGCGGTTTCCAGAAACCACACGGTATCGGACGTTAACACATCACCGGTTTTCAAGCCGTCAATCGCGCCGGGAATCGGCGGCACAAACGGCGGCGCGCCGGTGGCGATTACCGCCGCGCCAAAGGTAATGTGTTCGCCTTTACTGCCGTCACCTTGCCCGGCACGTTGGTGCGGGTTGTCGTTGTTACCGGAAGTATCCACAAACACGCGATGATCCGTTTCAAACGACGCGAATCCCTGAATCACCTTGATGCGCACACCGGTGTCGGTCTTTAACGCCATGTCGCCACGGGTTTCCAGTACCTTACGCCGGGTGGCTTCGAGTTTTTCCCAGTTCAATTTGGTTTTGGTGGTGCCTTCCACGCCCAGGTGTTCATCATGGGCGCGGTCACGGATGCGGTCAGCGGCGGCACGCCAGGCCTTGGACGGAATACAACCGCGCCACAAGCATTCACCGCCGGGATATTTGGAATCGTTGATCATGGCGACTTTCAAGCCGTGCGAGGCGAGATCGCGCGCGCAATCCTCGCCACCGGGTCCGCCGCCGATGACCACCACATCGTAATCCCAGTCACCCTCGGGAATCGCCGGACCAATTGGCCCCATCCATTCTTCCGGGGTTTCGATTTTTTGTTTCAGGGTATTTAAATACTGCG
Organism: Gammaproteobacteria bacterium; assembly: GCA_036507695.1. GTDB lineage: Bacteria > Pseudomonadota > Gammaproteobacteria > SZUA-152 > SZUA-152 > JAKEGK01. The sequence continues at coordinate 12,055 of DATCIR010000038.1, read as the reverse complement.
CGACTTCCGCGCCATTCACTACGCGGTGGTCGGCGGTCACGGTCAGCGGCATGCCTTCAGGGCCGGCCGATGAAATGGCGAGAATCGCCGCGGTGCCGGGTGTGGGAATGGCGTCAAAATAACTTACGCCCAGCATGCCCATGTTGGAAACCATAAAGGTGGGATTCGCGTATTCTTCCGGGGCGAGGCGGCGCCGGCGGCCGCGGTCAACCAGGTCGGACCAGATTTCATGCAGCTCTTCAAGGCTGCGGGATTCACAATGGCGCAATACCGGAACCACCAGGCCACCGCCTTCCGCGGCAACCGCCATGCCGACATCCACCTGATCGCGTTCCACCAGCTTGTCCACCGGCTGGTAACACCAATTCATGGTGGGATGTTTTTTCATGGCCAATGCGCAGGCCTTGGCAATGGCCACGGTCACGGAGATACCTTTGGCTTTGGAGGCTTTGATCAATGCGGCCGGTTGCGCGTTGACGGACACGCGAAACGTCGGCATGGTTAACGAGGCGGTCATGGAATGACTGACCGCGCGTTCCATCGCGGTCATGGCACGCCCATGTCCGGGCACTTGCACCTCCGGCATCACGTGCGCGGGTGTGACTGCCATGACTTCGGAAGGCCGTTGCAAGGGTTGCGCGCGGCGCACGTCCGCCGCCACAATCACGCCGCTGGCGCCGGAGCCTTTCAGAGAATTCAGATTAACATGCAGGGAACCGGCAAGCTTTCTGGCGAAGGGCGTGGCGTATTTATTGTCAGGACGCGGCGCGGTTTTACCGGTTACCACCATATGCAATTCCGGCGCTTTGTGTCCCGGCGCCGGATGGGCCGCCGCAATCTGGTGGCGCTTATCCTGTTTGGAAGGACTGGTGACATCTTCGACTTTGGCGCCAACCGATGTAATGCTGCCTTCTTTAATAACTTGCGACGCGTCGTCCACTAAATAGGCCATCGCGCCACCCACCGGCAACACGCTATCCACTTCGGCAATGGGGCCGGACAGGTAACCTTCACGGAAAACTTCCACGTCCATGATCGCCTTATCGGTTTCCACCTGCGCCACCACATCGCCACGCGCAATCTTGTCACCGAGCTTTTTTTCCCAGCTCACCACCACGCCTTCGGTCATGGTGTCGGATAACTGTGGCATCTTGATTACATGGGATGCGCCTTCCGGTTTTTTAGCAACCGGCATCACGGGCGCCGCTTTTGATTCGGCCGCGGCGGCGCCGCTGGGCGCCTGCGCCTTGGCGCCTTGCACCGCACTGGCACTTGCCACCAGGTACGCTATCGCTTCTCCGACAGCCACCACGCCGTCGATCGCCGCGACAGGTCCGGATAAATAACCTTCCCGAAAAACTTCCACGTCCATGATGGCCTTGTCCGTTTCAACGGTGGCAACAATATCACCGCGCTCGACCTTGTCGCCAATTTGTTTTTCCCAGCTCACCACCACGCCCTCGGTCATGGTATCGGAAAGCTGGGGCATTTTAATTACATACGGTTCTGACATAGCAGCTATTTACTTTGAAGTTAATTAACGAGTGTTAGCGGTTAACGGATTATTCGGCTTATAGATTATTCCTGGGTTATACCTTCTATTATTTACCGAACATCTTTAGTACGGCCGTTACCACGTCATTCGCGCTGGGAATGGTGGCTTTTTCCAGCGTGCGATTAAACGGGATAGGCACGCTGGCCGCGGACACCCGCACCGGCGCCGCATCCAGCTCAAAGAAACACTCTTCGTTGATAATGGCCATCACTTCCGCGCCAACACCGGCAATGGGTTCGGCTTCTTCGGCGATAACGGCCCGATGGGTTTTAGAAACGGATTCCGCGATGCCGGCCCGGTCCAACGGACTCAAGGCATAAAGATCCACCACTTCCGCTTCGATACCATGTAGTTTGGCAAGCACGTCAGCGGCCTGCAAGCACCAATGCACCGAAATATTGTAACCAAACAAAGTAACGTCTTTACCGGGACGCGCGACTTCAGAACCTTCCAGCGGGTGAAAATACTCCCCGTCCGGCACCTCACCTTTCATGTTGTACATCAATTCATGTTCATTGATGAACACCGGGTCATTGCAACGCACGCCGGCCTTGATCATACCATAAGCCTGCCTGGGATTGGACGGCGTTACCACCCGCAATCCAGCGATGCCCATGAACACCTTTTCCATACGCGCCGAGTGTTGCGCGCCCAACTGATGCGCGGTTCCGCCGGGCGTGCGAATCACCACGGGAGCTGTCAACTGACCGCCGGACATATAACGCACTTTCGCCGCGCTGTTGACGATCTGGTCCAATGCCAGCCAGGCGAAGTTCACCGACATGATTTCAATAATCGGACGCACGCCCACGAACGACGCGCCGATACCGACACCGGTGTAACCGTTTTCAGAGATCGGGGTATCAATCACCCGTTCCGCGCCGTACTTGTCATACAAACCCTGGGTGGCTTTATAAGTACCGCCCGCGACACCGATGTCTTCACCCATGCAAATCACCAGGGGATCACGCGCCATTTCTTCATCATGCGCACGGCGAATCGCTTCCCAATACATTAACTCAGCCATTACTTCGCACCTCCGCGCACATAGGGATCGTTCTCCGCCAACACATATTTTTCCAGTTCTTCAACTTTGGGTTCCGGTGATTCCTCGGCAAACTTGATGACGCCGTTTTCGATCTCACCAATAATTTCTTTATCCAGCGCGGAGTATTCATCCTGAGTCATATCCCCGGCCTTGATCAAGCGATCGCGCAGAATCAACACCGGATCGCGCTTGGCCCATTCCTGTTCTTCTTCCTTGGCGCGGTACGCGTTGGAATCGGACATGGAATGGCCGCGGTAACGGTAGGTTTTCAATTCCAGAAAATAAGGCCCTTTGCCGGAACGCACATAGTTAACGGCTTCCTGCGCCGCCTGGTACACCACGTCGATATCCTGGCCGTCAACTTGCTTGGCCGGCATGTCATAACCGCAGACCCGCTTGTATTGATCCAGTACCGCGGTGGAACGGTCAATGCGGGTACCGATACCATATAAGTTATTTTCACAAACAAACAGTACGGGCAGCTGCCAGATCTTCGCCATGTTCAATGATTCATGGAACGAACCCTGGTTGTTGGCGGCGTCACCCAGGAAACAAATGGAAATCTCATCGCCGCCTTTCATCTTGATACCTTTAGCCATGCCCACGGCCAGGGGGAACGGACCGCCCACCAACGCATAGCCACCCATAAAACGATGGCGCACATCGAAGATATGCATGGAACCGCCACGGCCTTTGCTGGAACCGGTCTCCTTGCCGAATAATTCCGCCATGACTTCCTTCGGCGGCGCGCCGCACAAAATCGCGTGCACATGATCGCGGTAACCCGTAATCACATAATCATGTCCCGGCTTCGCCGCAGCCAGCACGCCATGGGCGCAGGCTTCCTGGCCGGGATACAAATGCAAAAACCCGCCGATCTTACGTTCAACGTACGCTTCGTAACAACGTTCTTCAAAACGCCGCGCGTAGAGCATGCTGCGAAGCAGCCGTTTTTTATCAGCCGTGCTTAATTGGCTCATTGTTCACCTGATCTTGGTTAACTATTTTTTGGGAATTAAAACTTTCTGGCAGACTCAACCGTGGTTTGGCATCAAGGTTTGAAAACATGGCCTGTAACCAAGGTCGGACATCCTGCTGAAGTTTCTGAATTATAAGCCGCGAGGTATCGTTCTTATTTGCAAAGCGGTTTCGTGGCGTGCCGCGTGGGATGCTGATTAACTGTTGCTTAATTATGCAATCCGTGGCGGCCATACGCACTTCGTCTTTGCCATTGAGTTGACCCCAGGGCATTGAAAACGCGATATCATCGTTGTTTTGCGCCACAAGGTCAAGTTAGAGGCGCAAAACAGATCATTGCCATATTTCAATATGATTTTTGAGATCAATGAGTTACAAAGAATTTATAAGCGCCGCAAACGATAAAAACTATTACGGGATGGCGCGGGTTTTATCGAAAACGGTGTTGACCGCCGCAGTACGCGCAGCGATTTCTCCGCATCATGCTGCAGGCCTGTTAGGCCGCAAATTCAATTTCGTAACCGCCAAATTTGCGGATATTGATGACGCCGGTATCGAGGATTAAATACTGGCCCTTAATGCCCAATAGCGTGCCGGCAACGCCGGGTGTTTTATCAAAGCTCAACGACGTGACTTTGGCCGGAAACTCCAGCACTGGATATTCAATGCCGGTGATGGCTGCATCGGGCAATAGCCGAATGCTATTTTCCGGCAAGGTATTTTCCAGTTGCTTGATTTGCTTCCCGCACTGCGCAAACAACGCATCGCGCTGCGCCGCCAGATCCAAGGGTTCGGGATCGCCTTTTAACATCTTGCGCCAATCAGTTTTATCCGCCACATGATTTTTAATAATCACTTCCACCAGGCCGGATATATACCGGCTGGCAACGCGATACAGGGGCAGGGCCTGGGTCGCGCCCTGATCAATCCAGCGCGTGGGCACTTGGGTATGCCGGGTAATCCCCACCTTGATTCCCGAAGAATTGGCAAGATACACAATATGATCCTGCATGCAGTGGGACAAGGCCCACTCGGCATCGCGGCAGGTGCCTTGGACGAAATGACATAGCTCGGGCTTTACAATACAAGTGTCGCATTCCGCCAGGCTGCGCATGCAGGGGAAACAATAACCCTGGTTAAAACTTTTATTGGTCTTGCGCCCGCAGGCAATGCAATTGATCGTGCCGGTGAAAGTTAAGGCGATTTTTTTTCCGAGGAATTCATTGAGCGCAACCACGCTGTCACCGAGCGGCAAACTGTAGCTTACCGGTTTGGTATTTGCCGGCACCATTTTTCTGAGATTGCCTTTCATAGCTTACAACCTGCTCCTTATTTCAATTGCTTATGCATATTGGGCATCAGGTGGCGTGTATATTAATCCAGTCAACCCACTGCCGATACGCCGCGCTGCTGAACGCAGCGGCCACCCGCCGCGGCGCCAGCGTTGCCGGAACTATGGCGCCACCCGTGAGATCGGCTACTTTCACTTTTTTTCACTTTTGTAATCGGCGGGCCGGATCGCCACGGTATTGGTGACTTTAGTGCAGATTTCGCCGTCACTGCGATACAACGCATACTCAAAGCTGGGCGTGCTGCGTCCGGTTTGCTCCAGTTCCTGCTTGATCTTTTGAAACAGAGCCTCGTCAACCTCAAAACGTAACTCAAGATCACTATTGCCTTCCCGCACAAAATCAATGCTCATGGCGCGGGTCCAGACTGAATAACCGGGAAAACGTTTCACACACGCCAGCGCGGCAATGGGATCGGCCAGCGAGGCCTGGTAACCGCCGAACATGGCGCCCCCCATATTTTTGGAAAACGCATTCAGCGGCAGGCGGATCCTGACCCGGCTCCAGTCCTCCCGCATTTCCAGCACCTTGACCCGCATAAAAAAGAACGGCGGATACCATTCCAGCCGCCGCCTTGGCGAGAGGAACGAAAGTTTTCGCAGCATACGCAGCGCGTTCATAACAAGCGTCTCTTAAATTCCGGCATGGCTTATTTAAAATCGCCCCATAGCGCCTGCAGAATGGCGATGGCGGCCAGCGCCGCGGTTTCCGTGCGTAAGATCCGGGGTCCCATCGCCACCGCGTTTGCGCCCGATGCAATTAACCAGGTCCTTTCCTCGGTCGACCAACCGCCTTCGGGACCCGCAATAACGGCGATACGGTTTTTGTGGTGCCTGTCAAGCTCAGCCAGCGTGACCGTTGCCCGGTGATCCAACACCACCATTAATTGACCCTCGATAGTGGCAATAGTATCGATGCAATGGTGCAAAGTCTGCACGGCGTGCACCGGCGGCACCGCTACCCGTCCGCTTTGCTCGCAGGCACTGTTGACGATTCCCTGCCAGTGAGTTTGTTTTTTCTGTGCGCGCGCCGTATCGAGATGCACCGCCATATGTTGGGTGGTCACCGGGTAAATAGCACAGACACCCAGCTCCACGGCTTTTTGCAGCGTATAATCCATGCGTTCGCTGCGCGACACACCCTGCACCAGTGAAATCTGCAGCGGCGATTCGGTGCCGCGCTCCTCATAGCTCTGCAACTGGACGATGACCGCGCGCTTATCGATGGTTTTAATCACCCCCGTATACTCCCCGCCCTGACCGTCAAATACGATGATTTGTTCAGCGGGTTTTAAGCGCAGCACTTTTACAACATGCGTTGCCGCCTGCGCGTCCAGGGTAATCGTGCCGCCCGTCTGCAGTGGCAGTGCTTGATAAATTCGCGGGATTCTCATTGCTATTGCACCAGGTCAGCCTTATTGATCCGGGATTCACGGAATTTTACCGCGATGCGCGGCATTCGCGGCATAGTTTCGTGTTATAAATAGGTTTCATGCTTTTATGTAATATATAATACGTGTCCAGCACAAGGATACACCACAAGCCATGCAGTCACCGACGCCAGCGTCCACGCAATCAATCACCATCACCCAACCTGACGACTGGCACTTGCACGTCCGTGATGGCGTGATGCTGCACACGGTACTGCCGCATACCGCGCGGCAATTTGCGCGCGCGATCATTATGCCGAATTTAAAACCGCCGGTAACTACCACCGCGCAGGCGCTGGCCTATCGCGCGCGTATCCTGGCCGCGCTCACGGGCAAAACCGGCTTTGAACCCTTGATGACCCTCTATTTGACGGACAACACCGCACCGGCGGAAATTCGCAAGGCCAAACAAAGCGGCCATGTTCACGCGGTAAAATATTATCCCGCCGGCGCCACCACCAACTCCGACAGCGGCGTTACCGATATCCGCAAAGTATACGCCACCCTGGAAGCCATGGCCGAGCAGGATATACCCCTACTGGTGCACGGCGAAGTGGTTGACCCTACGGTGGATATATTCGACCGGGAAAAATTTTTTATCGACCAGGTGCTCAGCCCGGTTCACGAAAAAATTCCCTCATTGCGCATCGTGTTCGAGCACATTACCACGCAGGAAGCGGTGCAATACGTGTTATCCGCGAATGACAATATCGCCGCCACCCTGACTCCCCATCACTTGTTGTTTAACCGCAACGCCATGTTGGCGGGCGGCATCCGGCCGCACTATTATTGTTTACCGGTATTGAAACGCCAAAGCCACCAGCGGGCGTTAATCGAAGCCGCGGCCAGCGGCAATCCGAAATTCTTCCTGGGAACCGACAGCGCGCCGCACGCTCAAACCGCCAAGGAAACCGCCTGTGGCTGCGCCGGCATTTACAGCGCCCATGCCGCCCTGGAACTTTACGCCGTGGCGTTCGAAAAAGCGGGTAAACTCGACCGGCTGGAAGGTTTTGCCAGCCATTTCGGCGCGGATTTTTACCGGCTGCCGCGCAACACCGGAAAAATCACCCTGATCAAGGAATCCTGGCAGGTTCCCCAAAACTACGTTGCCGGCAATGAACAACTCATTCCGCTTTTAGCGGGTGAATCCTTGCCCTGGAAGCTATCACAACAAAGCAACTAAGCGGCAAGCAGTGCTCATGACGAACAGATTAACAGCGGCAGCCAAACTCATGTCGAACCGGTTTCGCGGTTTTTTACCCGTGGTAGTCGATGTTGAAACCGCGGGATTTAATGCCAGCAAGGATGCCTTGCTGGAAATCGCCGCGGTGACCGTGGTGTTCAATGACGCGGCACAGCTCACCGTCGGTGAAACCTATGCCTCGCATGTGCAGCCATTCCCCGGCGCGAATCTTGACGCCACCTCACTGGCGTTTACCGGCATCGACCCGCATCATCCCTTCCGGTTTGCGGTCACGGAATTTGACGCCTTGAAAACCATTTTTGAACCGGTTCGCGCCGCGGTAAAAGAACAGGCCTGCACCCGCGCCATCCTGGTCGGGCATAATCCGGCGTTTGATTTGGCGTTTTTAAACGCGGCGGTCGAACGTTCCGGCATTAAACGCAACCCGTTCCACCAGTTCAGCACCTTTGACACCGTGACACTGGCGGGCCTGGCGTTCGGCCAAACCGTGCTGGCGCGCGCCATGATCGCCGCGGGTATTGAATGGAACCACGACCATGCGCACTCCGCGAAATATGACGCGGAAAAAACCGCGGAGCTATTTTGTAAAATCGTGAATATGTGGGGTCAAGCCTTCCCGCCATCCGATTAACCGCCGTGAATACGTGCCAGCTAAAAAGATTACGCGCTGAATAAAGAGGCTCTTCCGAAAAACAGCGCGTAACTAATTACGATTAAAGTTTTTAATAGAGTGGCCGATATAGTGCCTTATGAGAGTAGTACGCCTCTGGATTTCCTATGATCAGCGCACATGACAATGATGATAATCATTCGATAATGAATAATGCGAATGGCAAGATGAAAAATAATATTTTTCAACGTTATAAATATGCTTTTAGAGGTTTCCTAGGATATATTGCACTTTTGTTTATATTATTTTTATTGATGATTAGCAACATTTTTGGTGGAATAGTAAGCCAACTCTTGTGGCACATATTTCAATTTGCGCTTTACCCCTTAATATTGGTTAAATTACTCCAAGGGATCCCGACAACTCATATTCTTTATCAAATAACTACATTTGAAAAATTTGCCCTATTGATGGTATACGGGGTAATAGTGGCAATAGTCTGTCAGTTGATTTTTTCTTGGAAAAAGACCAAACCATCTGAGTAGCGCGGCAATCTTGCTATAGATTTTTACAAATTGCTTATCTCGAATATTAATTTGATGCAACTGGAATCATTAAGTATCTGATCGCCAAAAAAAGATTAGCCTGTTCGACCCTGCATCAAAGCACAATAATTATTAGATAAGACATACGATTGACTTTAATATCACGTTTGGTGTACGTTTTAACTAAGTAACATAGTAGTAATTTGGTTTGTCCTTCTGTCTGTCGAAGTTCAGTTGTTGTAGCCAACTACTTTAATCGATTACTCAAAGGGTACGGGTAATCACTGTTTCCATGTAGTTTGCTTGCTCCAGTGATGGAAAAAGCAGTATGTTTTCTCCTGGAGAAAGTTGTCAATGCACAAAACCGTAGCCGCACGCTGCTTACCAGTTTTATTCTTTCTATATTTTAATCTCTCAAATGCCTTAGCAGGAACTTTTCCAGTTTTTGGTTCAGAATCATTTGAGCGGGGCACTGGTAGTCCAGTCATTATTTCTCGGACATTCTCTGCTCCTACCACAAGGACCCAATATCAACTCCAAATTGAGGTCAATCAAGTTTCTAGCGCGATAATAAAAATCAACAATGAACCTATACTGGAACCCGCCGATTTCAACCAAACGGTATCGTCATTCTATAAAGTAGTTGCACTAAGCCAGATAAATAAACTGTCCGTTGAGCTTCGTGGCAAACCAGGAGGCTCTCTAAGTATATCCATCGTTGGTGTTGATAATACACCACCTACGATTCATTATGCTTTAAACCCATCGCCTAATGAAAATATGTGGCATAACCGAGATGTTACTGTTTCTTTTCTATGTGCCGACGATTTTTCAGGTATTAACTTTTGCTCTCCCCCAGTAGTTGTTGACACCGAACAAGCTAATAACATGGCCACCGGAACTGCGGCAGACTTTGCCGGTAATACTGCGTCAATTACTTCAACTATTAATATTGATAAATCTGAACCCGTCATATCATTTAATACACCACAATATACCAATCAATCTCCACTAGCAGTTGAAGGTTCTATCAGTGAAGCGAATGATATATCAAGCACGCGCATTAATAATGCACTCGTTACCGTAAATAACAGCCAATTTAGCGCTACGGTGCATTTAACAGAAGGCAGTAATTATATAGAAGTAACAGCAACGGATATCGCTGGAAATACTGGAAGCCTAACCAAGCACGTTGTGCTTGATACGATCCCGCCACTCATCCCGAATGAAGCTCTTATTTCATTAAGCGATATTGTGAATGGCGATACGGTTATAACTGGAAGCAATCAAAGTGTAGAATCAAACGTATTAGTTTCCGTCACTAATAATTCTACAAACGATACCAACACCGCGCAAAGCCAAATTGATGGCAGATTTACATTGTTAATTGCTGCAAATCCTGGGGATATACTGACACTGATCGCTACCGATAGCGCGACAAATCAGAGCGATGCATTGAACCTACAAATTCCAAGTGGGTCTGGTTTACCTATACAAATTGACTACCCTCAGCAAGACGACATTTTAAACAGTCACTCAGTTTCTGTATCTGGAACTTTTTCAGCACCAGCTGGAGCTGGTATAACGGTAAATGGACAGCCAGCATTCATTATTGGCGACCAGTTTTTTGCAAACAATGTTTATCTTGACCCAGGTGAAAACACCATTGTTGCTCGTGTAGTTAGCATTGAGGGGAATGACGGACAATCAGAATTGACCGTCACACGTGATGATACCAATCAGCCTTCAGCGTTTGTAGTTGCAAAACATGATACTGGTTATGGGCCTCTAATTACCGAATTTTATATTGTGCCAAGAGATGGAATCACACCCAACAGAATTTATGTTGATTACAACAATGATGGTAACTTCGAAGAAACACAATGGTACTCTAAAAACAACCCCATCAAACACCAGTTTTCAAATGGCGTGCATACTGTATCGTTTCGCGTGGTCGACACGAATTATAATTATAATCACCTAAGCCATCAGGTTATTGCACTAGATTTAATTCAACTGGACTCCTTACTGGTAGATACTTTTTCCACTATGAAACAGCATTTGATCGCAGGTGACATCAGTGGCGCGTTAGCCTATTTTGCACCGTATCGCCGAGACGAGTTTTTAACACTTTTTTCTAACCTTGGTTCTAATCTGACCAATACAGCAGCGGATTTCGGCACACTTAAATTGGATTCCGTTCGCGGGCAGACCGCACAATATATACTTCTCAAATCCATACAGGGAACGACCATCGGATCACCCGTTATATTTACAAGAAATACAGATGGAGTGTGGCGAATAGATGATATGTAGTGTAATAGAATTCAGACTAGTTAGTAGATGGTTAGCTTTAATTTCGGTATCGGTGACAAAATGAAACATTTCGTAAAATTATTACTTGGCTTAGTTTTTTTGCAAACAAGCATCGCGACAGCATATGAGGTAGACACACACGCTATTTTGACAGTAGAGGCTTTTGAACAATCCATATTGTCAGATGGAAATGCTGTGCTGGGAGACTATGGGCTGAAATTTAGATTAGCGGATCAAGCCCCATTTGGTGAATTATTTAACAAGGTTAGGCAAGATGGAGAAGTCGTTGAACGAAGACCAGAAATTGGCGACCTTAGACATATGCCACGACCTGCTGATTATCTTACGGTTCAGGGCTGGATACTACAGGGCGTAATATATGAAGACCATATTGGGAATCCATCAATAGATGACGATGAGGAACATAGATACGGACATCACTTCTTTAACCCTATCAATCTTGAAGGCGCCGTTATCGAAATCCGCCCTACGGAAGAATTATCAGCACCAAACTGGGCGTTAGGAACCGAAAACGCATTCATCTTTCCTGTTACGCAGGATAGCACCAGACCTAACCGATATAGCGTAGTGGATGCGTATGAATCACTCTATCGTGCAATAACCAATCATAATCAAGAGGGTGAATTATTACCCAACAACAAAAGCGAGAGAAATAAGTACTGGGCGTCGCTCTTTAAAAACCTCGGTCATGTTGTGCACTTAATACAGGATATGGCCCAACCGCAGCACACGCGCAATGAGCTACACGGCCCTGACTATATACCTGGCACGGGCAATGAGAACAATCATCCCAGCGGGGGATATGAGCTACACATTAATGCCAGGGCAACCCAAGAAAGATTGTGCGCACTTTCAGGCATATTTCCGTTAAAACAATACGACTGTGCTACTCCAGGAGATTCGCTGTTTGTGAAAGATTATCCCGTTGTGAATCTCTCTTACTTTAGCGACTATTTTCATTCAATTAATAACCCATTCCAGTCAAAGATCGGGTTAGCGG